>JAPPKD010000325.1:0-29318 GCA_028820215.1 Spirochaetaceae bacterium
ATTCTGACCAATTCACCCGCTCTCTCGACGATTCAATTCGGGATACAACACCTGCCCGGTGCGCCGCCAGTGATCTGTTCGACGCGCGCATCCAGATCGGGTCCGGGTCCCGGAAACCGACAGGATAGCGCGAAGTTGCAAGCTTCAATGAGGTCGGCTTCTGATATCGTCTCCTCGAAAGTCTCTGTGGACGCCACCTCGCGCAGAAGATCCAGTAAGTAGCCTGCAAGCTTCGATTCCATGTTACAACTTCTCCGTTGCGCCCGCTACATGCGCTTGTCAGAGTCACTCTACCCGTGAAAATCGCGAGGTTCAATGGAACCTTCCTGCTCGACGCCCCCTGAACCACCTCGACTTTCGGGGAGCGTGGCGAACCTGGCCGATGGTCGCTGATAAGCGGTGGCTGACAAGCCTCGCGACCCTCGGCCGCGGGCCGGGCGCTCGGATCGCGCTCGCCGGATGACACGCTCAGCCCCAGATCGGAGCGGCGTAACGTCGAGACTCGCGCCACACCGACGGGTCGGCCTCTGTGTTGAGGCGGAGCAGGGCGAGCGCCTATACTCAGTAGCGGAGGCCGGGATGGCAGGCACGATACGGTAACAGAGCATCTCGTCGGGGGATGCTCCTCGCCCGCTCACTTGGGGAGAACGCCTCCGTGCTTACCGTATCGAACCTCTCTGTCGGTCGCGGCCATCGCGACCTGTTCACCGACGTCTCGTTTTCCGTCGGCGCCGGGGAACGAATCGCCATCCTGGGCCCGAACGGCTCCGGAAAATCCACGCTCATCGAGTGCCTCGCGGGGCGCCTGAGGCCGCGATCCGGGAGCGTGTCCAGGAACCCGCCGGACCTGGCCGTCGGGTATCTCGAGCAGAGCCAAGACGTTGCGAGCTCCGCCGCGACGGTGGGCGAGCTCCTCGATGCGGACGTGGCTCTGCAGGAGGGGTTGGCCGCTGCCGCGGAACGTCTGGCGGCTTCGCCGCACGACCCGAAGGCGGAGGCCGCCTACGCCGCCGCGCTGGAACGGTTGACCACGGCGCAGGGAGCCGACGGGACGGCGACCCTGGCGGACTGGAACCTGGCAGAGCTGGATCCGGCCATGGCCGTGGACCAGCTCAGCGGGGGCCAGAAGCAGAAGCTGGCGCTCGCCAGGCTGCTCGCGGACCGGCCCGACTTCCTGCTTCTGGACGAGCCCACGAACCACCTCGACGCCGGGGCGTTGGACCGGCTGGCGGAGGTCCTCCTGCGCTTTCCCGGCGGGGTGCTCCTGGTCTCTCACGACCGTGCGTTTCTCGACCAGGTCGCCACGGCGGTTCTTGCCGTCGACCCCGCGTCCGGCACCCTTGCGCGGTACGCCGGCAACTACACCGCCTATGCGGAGCGACGCGCGCGGGAACGGGAACGCCAGAGCGCGCTGTTTCGCAGCGAGCAGGCGGAGATGGCACGCATGCGCCGGGACATCGCCCGTACCCGGGAACAGGCGCGGCAGGTGGAGACGAGTACCACGCCGCGGAATCCAAACGTCCGCCGTCTGGCCAAGAAGGTGGCCAGAAAGGCGAGTTCACGCGAGAAGAAGCTGGAACGATATCGCGACGACCCGGCCCGCACGCAGCGCCCCACCGACGGCTGGCGCCTCAAGGTGGAGTTCGGCGATGCGGCCGGCGGCGACCGCGCCCTGGCGCTCCAACGGCTCGCGGTCGGCTACGACGGCCGTCCGCCCGTGCTGGAGGAGGTTACGGTGGATCTGGGCAGGCGCGAGCGGGTGGCGCTACAAGGCCCGAACGGCAGCGGCAAGACCACCCTGCTGCGGACGCTTGCCGGAGACCTGCTGCCGGCCGCGGGCAGGCTCCGCACGTCGGCGGCAGCCGTGATCGGCTACATGGCCCAGGAGCAGGAGACGCTCGATCCCTGCTCGACCCCGCTCGGGACGATTCTCGCCGAGTGCGCGATGTCGGAGACCGACGCCCGCTCCTTCCTGCACTTCTTCCTGTTCTCCGGAGACGATCCGTTGCAGCCCATAGCGGAGCTGAGCTTCGGAGAGCGCGCACGTCTGTCGCTGGCGCTCCTGGTCGCCCGCGGCGCGACGGTCCTGTTGCTCGACGAGCCGCTGAACCACCTCGACCTGGACTCCCGGGAGCGGTTCGAGACCGCGCTCGGTGGGTTCGGCGGCGCCGTGGTCGTGGCTTCCCACGACCGCTATTTCGTGGAGCGCTTCGCATGCACCGTCTGGGAGCTCCGGCCCGCCGGCTCCGGCCGCCATACGCTCGTCGTGGCGCCCTGACGGCGAGTCCGCCGTCATTCCAGCTTGCGTTTCAGGAAGAGAGCGACTTCGCCCGCCTCGACGTCGTCGTTGCTGTAGTAGGACAGATCGATTCCGCCGACCTCGAAGCCCACGCTTCGATAGAAGTCGATCGCCGGAACGTTGGTGGTCTGCGTCTCACAGACCAGGACTCGGAAACCCTCCTTGCCGGCATGCAGGGCGACACGATCCATCAGTCGGCGGCCCAGGCCCTGCCTCCGGTACGGCTTCGAGATCGCGAACTCCCGGATCCACAGGCTCCGGTTCCAGTCTGCGGTCTCCGCGATCGCGACGCCGACCGTGCATCCGCCGTCGCAGGCGGCAAAGGACATGCCCTGACCGACGACATCCCGGTAGCGGCGGAAATCCTCTTCCGACACCGTCCAGCGTTTCTCGTAAGGCTCGCTCAATTCCTGCCGGTCCAGGGTGAAGCAGACCGCGCGGGCGATCTCCGCCTTGCGGACTCGATACCTGGCACTCGATACGTATCCGTCCGCGACCTCAAGGTCACCGCGCTGCAGGTGCCAGACCTTCCTGATTTCAACCATCGGGCGAAGCGGCACCACCTACCTCGTCGTTGTCCGGGTCGGCGAAGAGGTACTCCAGAGCCTGGCGGTAGCGGTTGGCTTCATGGCTTCCGGCCGCTTCGCGCAGGTGCAGCATGGGCCGGCGCACCAGGCGCCGGGCGATGTTGTGCGCCAGCGTCTGCACGACGCGGCGCTGCCGGGCGTCGAGCTCCGGAAGCCGCCGCCATGCGCGCTCCAGCTCGTCGTCGCGCGTCGCTGCCGCGAGCTCGCCGAGCAGGCGCAAGGCGGGCGCGACCTCGTGCTCGCGGAGCCATACGAGGAAGTGCGCCAGCTCCTGGTCGATGATCGCCTCGGCGCCCGGCACCTCCGCGGCGCGGGCCGCGTGGCTGGCGCGGGTGGCCTCCTCCAGGTCGGCGAAGTCGTAGCAGTGGACGCCGGCGGCGTCACACGCTCCGGGCCGGACGTTGGGTGGGAGCGCCAGGTCGACCAGGTGCAGCGGCCGGCCGGCACGAGCGGCCGCGACTCCGCTCAACATGGGGGGGGCGATGAACGGCTCGGGCGCCGCGGTGGCGGCGATGGCGATGTCCGCCTCCCTGAGCGCTTCGGCAGCGCCGCTCCAGGGGACGGCGCGGCCGCCGTGGGTGTCGGCCAGGCGCTCGGCCCTCGCCATGGTGCGGTTGACCACGGTCAGCGAGCCGATACCCACCGCGTGCAGGCGCTCGCAGGCGCGCCGCGCCATGGTGCCGGCACCGAACACCACCGCCCGCGCCCGGCCGGCCGATGCCAGGCGCGCCGCGACCAGGTCGACGGCCGCCGACGCCAGCGAGGTGGCATGGCGGGCGATGCCGGTCTCCGTGCGCACGCGCTTGCCGGCGTGGACGGCCGCGCCGAACAGTGCGTTCAGCACCGGGCCGGCGCTGCCGGCCTCCGTCGCGCGCGCCAGGGCGGCGGCCACCTGGCGCTGGACGTCGGTCTCGCCCAGGAGCATGGAGTCCAGCCCGGCGGCCACCCGCATCAGGTGGCGGGCCGCGGAGCCCTCGCGCACCGCCGTGAGCGCGGACCGGGCCGCCGGGGGGAAGTGCTCGCGCAGCACGCCCCGCAGCCACTCCGCGTGTGCGGGATGGCTGTACACCTCGCAACGGTGGCAGGTCGACAGGAGCGCCCACTCCGGGCGCGGGCCGTCGACCTCCCGCATTGCCGTCTCCAGCCGCGCCGGCAGGATGGCGGCGGCCGCTGCCGCATCGCCCGCCACCGGCTGGGCCAGGGGCCGGTAGTCGAGCAGCCACGCGTGGATCATCGCGCCAGTGCCCGCACCGCGTCCGGGAGCGGCACCGCCGTGCCGGTGGCGGCGCTGACGGCGGCATGCACGACGCGCGCCGCCGCGACCGTACGCCCGGCCGGATCGACGAAGTCGGCGCCGACCCGCAGCGAGCGGTCGCCCGGCGCGAACGTCAGGCGAACCTCCAGCAGGTCGCCGGCGCGGACCGGCGCGGTGTAGTCGGCTTCGGCGTGCACGACCGGCAGGCGGAACCCGCCGTCGCGCAGCAGTTTGCCCAGCGGCAGCCCGCCGGCCCGCAGTGCCTCCTCGAACGCCTCCTGCACCAGCTCGAACAGCCGGCCGTAGAACAGCACGCCGGCGGCGTCGGTGTGGTGCAGCCGCACGGTCACCCTGTGGCGGGTCATCTCCATTCACCGATCATGTCATGTTCACGTCCCGTTCATGTCGCGTTCGTTGACCGTTCGGTACGATAGCCCTAACCTTCCGTACTGCCGTACCGACGGCCACCCGCCTTGAGTGACCCGCCATGAGTGAGTGGAATGACGGCGCAACGCCCGACGCCGTGCGCGACGCCAGCGACGGCATCCGCCGCATCATCGACAACGTCCGCTCGCTCATTTCCATCGACGCCCGCACGATCGAGCATCTGCTGGCGGCCAAGCTGGCCGGCGGCCACGTCATCCTGGCCGATTCGCACGGCGTGGGTAAGACGTCTCTGGCCAAGGCGCTGGCCGCCTCCATCCGCTGGCACACGACCGAGACCTCCGATCAAGGCGTCGGCATCGACCAGTTCAGCCGCATCCAGTGCACGGTCGACCTGCTGCCGCAGGACATCCTGGGCTTCAACCGCTACGACATCGCCAGCGGCTCCTTCACCTTCACGCGCGGTCCCCTGTTCGCGCACTTCGTGCTCTGCGACGAGATCAACCTGCTGACCCCCAAGACGCAGGGCAGCTTCCTGCAGGCGATGGAGGAGCAGGCCGTGACCGTGGAGGGCACCACGTACCGGCTGCCTGACCCGTTCTTCATCATCGCCACCATGAACCTCAAGGGCGCCCACCTGTTCCCGCTGCCGATCCCGCAGCTCGACCGCTTCATGGTGCAGCTCTCCCTGGGCTTCCCGTCGACCGCGGACGAGGAGCGCATCGTCAAGCAGCACGGGCGCGAGGACGCCTGGGACCAGATCGGGCCGGTCGTGTCGTGCGACGAGCTGGTCGCCTGGCAGCGGCTGGTCGACCGGATCTTCATCCACGACGAGGTCGTCACCTACCTGGTCGAGTGCGTGCGCCGAACCCGCCGCCATCCGGCGGTGGAGTCGGGCGCCAGCCCCCGCACCGGCGTCAAGCTGTCGCGGCTGGCACGCGCCCTGGCCCTGGTGCGCGGCGAGGAGTTCGTGACGATCGACCTGGCCAAGGAGGTGCTGGTACCCGGCGTCAGCCACCGGCTGCTGCTGGAAGACACCGACGGCGACGCGCGCGCCGTCATCGACGAGGTGCGCTCGAACGTCAGGGTGGACCGGGTGCCCGCGCTCGCCGGCTGATGGCGACCGCATCGCCTGCACGCCTCCTGCCCCGTTTGCGGCCCTGGTCGCAGACACCGATCCGCTCCCACGACCACCCCCGCCGGACCGCCGCGCGCGCGGCGCTGCGCTACTACCCGTTCACGTTGCTGGGCACCGGCCTGCTGGCGGCCGCGGGCTACCTGGCCGGCAGCGCGTTCGCGACGGACAACAGCTACGAGTTCGTGCTGTCCGCCGCCGCCACGCTCGTGCTGGCGGTGCTGGCCTTCGACGGCCGGCTGCAGGCGCGCCGCATGGCCGCCGTCACGATGGCGTGGGACACCGGCGGGCCGCTGTCCGCCCGCACCCCGGGCCTCCTTGACCTGAAGGCGCCGGGCGCCGGCCGGCCGCACTACTTCTACCGCCTGCACGCGCGGTTCAGCGGACGACTGCGCGCCGGCAACCGGGCAGCCGTGCACCTGCGTGCGGAGGTCTCGTCGGCGTCGGAGGAGCTGCCGCTCCGCCTGGAACTGCCGGTCGCAGGCGACCTGGAGGTGCGTGCCCGGCTGGCGGTGCGCGACGTTTTCGGGTTGACCCGCAGCCACCTGCCGGGTCGCGACGAACGCCGGCTGCTGCCGGTGCGACCGGCGGCGCTGCCTGCGCGCTCGGCCCCGAAGATCGACGCGGCCGTGGGGGACGACACCACCCGCCGGCGGCGCTCCTCCGACGAGGAGCGCTACTACATGCGCGAGTACGAGCCCGGCGACCGCCTGAAGGACATCAACTGGAAGGCGTCCAGCCGTACGGGCGAGCTGATCACCCGCATCTCCCCGGTCAGCGAGCAGCAGACCCGGCTGCTGCACGTCGAGCTCCGCCACTACCGGCCGGCGGGCCCGGAGACGCTCGACGCGGTGCTCCACCTCGACTACCTGAAGAGCTGGCTGCTGACGTTCCTGCGCGCGGTCAAGGCCGAGCATGAGGACTTCACCTTCCGGGTCATCACCGGTGCCGGCGAGCACGACGTGGACACCGCCGACGACATCGACGACCTGGCCCGCCGCCTCGCGTCCGTCACCTTCGCTCCCGGCCCCGAGCACCGGCCGGAGGTGCAGCCGCACGAGCTGTTCATCTTCACCACCGCGTTCGACGCCGGCCTTGCCACGCACGTGGCGCAGCTCGGCGACACCGCCGTGCACGTGTATCGCACCGTGTCCGCGATTCCGCCGCGCACGGAGGACGACGATGGGAGCAGGCTGGCATTGCGGCCGGTGTCGGCTTCGCTCGTTCCCGGTCCCTGGGCTCTGCGCCGCGAGCGTTTCGCGCTCGGCCCCTCGCTCCGCGGGACGAACGTCCACGTAGAAGACGAGCCGCTCGAGGTGGGACTGTCGTGACCCTGCTGTTCGGGACGCGCCTGCTGGTCTACCTGGTGGCGATCGCCATCCCGATCGTGCACCCGGCGGTGACGATCTCCTACGACCGCGTCGGCTGGGTGACGTGGTTCGCGCTGGTGCCGCTGGAGATGGCCCTGGCCGCCTTCCTCAAGCCGCCGCGGATGCGGCTCCCGTACTGGCTGGCGGCGGCGCTCGGCCTGGCGGTCGTCGCGGCGGTCGCGGGTCCCGGCCTCGACCGGACCAGCCTGACCGTGATCGGGGTGGGGCTCGCGGCGTTCGTGCTGACCGCGCTGGTCTTCCACGCGCGCGAACACGGCCACCTGGTCGCCGTCGCGGAGCTCCTGTTCGTGGGCTACGTGCTCCTGAAGCTGCTGCGTTTCTCCCGCGCCAACGACGTGATCGCCGAGGAGAGCCTGCGCATCACCACCGCGCTGGTGGTCATGATCACCTGCGGTTTCCTCCTGCACGCGCTGGCGCTCTACCTGGCGGCGTTTCCCGAGTCCGGGGGCCATTTCCGCCGGCGCGAGCTGGCCACGTTCGCGATGTTCGCGCTGCCGGTCAGCATCGCCCTGGGCGCGTTGCTGCCGCCCGACTTCGTCTCCAACCGCATCGCCTTCAACAACCTGAACGAGGTCGCCGTGCCGGAGCCGCAGCCGGTCGGCGCGGACTCCTCCGGGCCGCCCGGCGGCAACCTGCGCCCGCTCGACCCGCGGCAGGACCCGTCGCAGCGCGGGGGCCAGGGCGGACAGGGCGAGCAGTCCGACGCCAACGGCCAGGGCGGCCAGGGCGAGGAGGCGCAGAACCAGCAAGGCGAGGGCGGCCAGGCGGACCGCCAGCAGCGCCTGGAGGGCGTACCGGCCGATCGCTGGAACGACTCCGGCGCCGGCCAGGGCGAGGGCACCGACGGTGGCGGTCAGGGACAGCAGCAGGCCGAGGGGCAGGGACAAGGCGAGGAAGGCGACGGCGAAGGCCAGGGCGAGGAAGGCGAGGGCGACGGCGAAGCCCGGCAGTACGCGCGCATGGTGATCGCCAGCGCCACCGATCCCGTGTACGCGGCCGACGGCTACTTCGCCGAGCTGCATCCCGAGGGCGGCTTCACCTACAGCATCGACGAGCCGCTCAACGACCTGGTCAACCAGCGGTTGCTGACCACCTGGGGCGACGTGCTGCGCCTGCCCGACCGCCGGCGCGAGCCGCGGGAGTACTTCTTCCTGTCCTCGATCGACGACCGGGTCATGCCGTACCGGCCGTACGAGATCGAGCCGACGGTGATGAACCGGCTCTACCATCCGTTCGACCTCTCGTATTGGACGGTGTCGCGCGTGAGTGCCACCGGACCCGATCAGTGGCGCTGGCTGGGCGACCTGTCAGTGGCCGAGCGCAGCGCCCTCGCCCCCTACCTGGAGGTTCCGTTCGACGGCGAGACGCTGGCCGGCTTCGAGCAGTACGTCGCGGAAGTCACCGCCGGCGCCGCCGGCTACTTCGACAGAATCGATGCCATCCTGCGCTCCTTCGACACCTGCCAGTACGAGATCGGCTTCACCGACGACGTGTCGGTCGACCACCTGGAGCTGTTCCTGTTCGAGACCCGCACCGGCGACTGCACGGAGTTCTCGAACACCGCGGCGATCCTGGGGCGGATCGCCGGCATCCCCAGCCGCGTGGTCACCGGCTGGCTCGGCACCAAGAGCCTGCAGACCGACGTCCACCGTCGCGGCTTGCAGAGCCTGCGCGAGGTGATCGAGCCGCTGCAGGAGTTCCCGCTCGACCAACTCTACCTGATCACCACCGCGCACCGCCACTCCTGGACCCAGTACTACCTGCCGAGCTACGGCTGGATAGACATCGAGGCCACGCAGTTCGCCATCCAGCCGCCGCCCGAGCTGGGCGCCACCGGCCAGGATGTCGTCATCCCGATCATCCAGATCGAGGACCGCCTCGACCGCGACTTCCAGTTTCCGTGGCTGCTGGTGCTGCGCCTGGCAGGTGCGCTGGCCATCGCCGGGGTGGCCGGCGCCTACGCGTGGCGGTATGGACGCGAGGGGATCCTGGCCATGGCCGCCCGCGCGCCCACCCGGCACGGCCTGCGGGCGCGGGCGTCGCTCTTGTACATGCGGCTGGCGGCCGACGGCTACGCGGTCAAGTCCCCGGTGGAGACCGCCCGCGAGTACGCCGAGCGCTACCCGGAGCTGCAGGGCTTCGCCCAGCGCTACACCGCGCTCCGCTATCGGCCGAACCCCCCGGACGCCCGCGCCGCCGGCGAGTTGCGGGCCGCCGCCCTGGCAGCAGCCACGCAGATGCGCCGGCGCGGCCTGATCGCGTGGCTGAAGCGCCTGTTCAGCCTGCGAGGGCTCTCCTGCTGACCGGACCGCGCGCGGCAGCCATCGCGATCACCGCCGCCGCAGCGCTGGGGTTGAACGCCTGCAGCGCCGGCGACTGGCTGGAGTTCCGCGGGCGCCAGGGCCGCGGCGTCGCCCCCACGACGGTGGCGCCGCCGCTGGCGCTCAAGTGGAAGCTGCCCCTGCAAGTGGGCCAGCAGGCGACCTCGTTCAATCCCCCGATCGTCTACGACGGAACGATCTACTTCGGCGCCGACGACGGCAATTTCTACGCCCTGGACGCCGAGTCGGGCTACATGCGCTGGATCTTCAAGGCGCGCGCGCCCAACAACTCGGTGCCGTACGCGGACGAGGACGCCGTCTACTTCGGGTCCAACGACGGCAGCGTGTACGCGGTGTCGCGCGACGGCGGCGAGGAGTTGTGGTCGTTCCAGACCGAGTCCACCGTGCAATCGCTGATCCTGCGCTACGAGGACCTGATCATCTTCACCAGCGACAACGGCGCGTCGTACTTCCTTGACCCGGACGGCATGGAAGTGCACCGCATCCCCAATCCGATTTGGTCCTACCACACGTTCCAGGTGTACGAGGGGGTCATCTACTGGGCACCCGCGCCGCCCGAACGCGGCGTCAGCTTCGGCGCCTACGACATCGAGAGCCGCTCGTACCTGTGGTACGTCGACGGCGACGACCCGTACGTCAACTGGTACTCGTTTCCGGCCCTGCGCGGCCAGAACATGTACTACGCCACCGGCGGCGCCACGGTGCTCAACTACTTGGCGCTGGACCGCACCGACGGGCGCGAGCTCTGGCGCAAGAGGGAGAAGCCCTACTTCGGCGAGGATTCCCCCTACAACCCGGTCCGCCTGTTCTGGGACAACATCAAGCTGCTGGACTACATGGCGCCGGCGCTCTGGCGCAACCTGGTGATCTACACCAGCGGCGACCAGGTCGTGCGCGCCTTCGACGCAGGCAGCGGCCGTGAGGCGTGGCGGGTGACGCTGGAGCAGCCCACGTCGAGCGCCCCGACCGTGGCCGGCAGCCGCCTGTACTTCGGCGTGCGCGGGGACCCGCTCCGCGGCGCGCCGCCCCGCCTGATCTGCCTGTCGGCCCGCAACGGCCGCCTGCTGTGGGAGATGGAGCTGGACGGTGCGGTTTTGAGCGCCCCGGTGGCGTCGCGCGACCTGCTGATCTTCGGTACCGACCAGAACTATTTCTACGTGCTGCAGGAGGTGCTGTAGCGCCTTCCGCGCGGGCGGCAGCCAGTCTTGCCGATAGGGTAAGTGTGGAGCACGCACGCACCATCGGAGAGTTGCGCGAACGGTCGCTGCACGCGGAGTTGAAGTCCTGGTACGCGTTGCCGCGCGACCGGGTCGAGGTATCGATGGACGGCTACGTGATCGACCTGGTGCGCCCCCCCGGGACCCTGATCGAGATCCAGACCCGCGGCTTCGCGAAGCTCAAGCGCAAGTTGACCCGGCTGGTCAACACCCATCGCGTGCGCCTGGTGTTCCCGATCGCACAGCGGAAGTGGATCGTGACCACGGACCCGCGGGGACAGGTCCTGCGCCGCCGGCTGTCGCCGAAGCGCGGCGCCTACCGCGACCTGTTCGCCGAGCTGATCCGGATCCCGCACCTGATGACCGATCTCAACTTCACGCTCGAAGTGCTCCTGGTGGACGTGGAAGAGCTGCGCTGCGCCGACGGCCGCGGAAGCTGGCGCCGCCGCGGCATCAGCGTCCTGGACACGCGGCTGCTGGAGGTGTGCCACCGGCGCCGCTTCCGCACACCGGCGGACCTGGCACGCCTGCTGCCCCCGCGCCTGCAGGACCCGTTCACCAATCGTGCGCTGGCGGACGCCGCGGGCATCTCCCCTGCCGCCGCCGGCGAGATGACCTACGCCCTCCGGCACATGGGCGCCCTTTCCGTCGTCGGAAAGAGCAGCCGCGCCTACCTGTTCGCCCGCACCCCTCACGGTCCCGCTTCGTCCGGGGTCGCGAGCAGGCGCGAACGGAGCTCATCCGACAGCCGATAGCCAGCGTCTCCGAGGGCATCCAAGGAGCCGGCCACCGACAGCGGACCGCCATCGGCAACGACCTGCGCGATCAAGCGACACAACTTGTGAGGCGGCCCTCCGGGACCTATGCTGCCGCTTGTGACTTCCCGGAACCTCTCTTCAGTCTCCCTCGCACTGGCCGCCATCGCGCTGCTCATCGCCGGCTGCACCGGACTGGCTCCGGACACCGATGCGCCGTCCGCGGCCAGGATCTACTGGACGGACGCCGGCACGAACACGATCGGCCGCGCCGGGCTGGATGGCTCCGGCGTCGAAGACCTGGCTCAGGGGCTGGTCGAACCGTACGGCATCGCATTGGCGATAGCCGACGGCAAGATGTACTGGGTCGACTGGGAGGTGGGCATTCAGCGCGCCAACCTCGACGGCTCCGGCGTCGAGACCCTGGTGCGCACTGCCAGGCCGAACGGGATCGCGCTGGACGTCAAGCGCGGCAAGATGTACTGGACCGACTACGGCGCGAACATGATCCGGCGCGCCAACCTGGACGGATCCGGGATCGAGGACCTGGTCGTCACGTCGCTGGACAACCCGTTCGGAATCGCCCTGGACACCGAAGCCGGCAGGATCTACTGGACGGACGCCGGTACGGAGAAGATCCAGCGTGCGAACCTCGACGGGTCCGACGTCGAGGACATCGTGATCGCGGGACTCCGGGATCCTCGTGGGATTGCGCTCGACGTCGAAGCCGGCAAGCTGTACTGGACGGACCGGCGCACCGACAAGATCCAGCGCGCCAACCTCGACGGCTCGAACGTGGAAGATCTGGTGATGTCGAGCGGAGAATCCCGACGCGACGGGATCGCGCTTGATGTCACAGCCGGCAAAATCTACTGGACCGAGCGCGACCTGGGCAGGATTCAGCGCGCCAATCTCGACGGCTCCGACATCGAGGATGTCCTTGCCAACGGCGTGCACGGCCCCTACGAGCTCGCGCTCGACGTCGAAGCCCGCATGATGTACTGGACCGACATCTACACGGGGATCCAGCGCGCCAGCCTCGACGGTACCGGCCTGGAGCACCTCGTGGGCATGGGACTGGCGGATCCGCGCGGGATCGCGCTGGACGTCGCGGGCGGCAGGATCTACGCGATCGACCACTACCCGAGCGGCGCAGGGGCGAACGAAATACGCCGGTTCGACCTGGACGGCGCCCGCGGCGAGGTCCTCCGCGTGGCGGGCATGTCCGGCGCCTACGACATCGCCCTGGATGTCCCCGGCGGCAAGATGTACTGGACGGAGTCGGCGACCACCTCGTCGGCGGACAGCATCCAGCGCGCCGACCTGGACGGCTCGAACGTCGAGACCCTGGTGACCGATCTCGGATATCCGCGCGGGATCGCCCTGGACCTCAGCGCCGGCAAGATGTACTGGACGGACCCGGGGACCGGGAAGATCCAGCGCGCCAGCCTTGACGGCTCCGATGTCGAAGACCTGGTGACCACCGGCTTGTCCGACCCCCAGGGGATCGCCGTGGACCCCGCCGGCGGGAAGATGTATTGGACCGACCGCAGGACCGACCGCATCCAGCGCGCCAACCTCGACGGATCCGACGTCGAGGACCTGGTCACCGGCGGGTTGCTGAATCCACAGGGAATCGCCCTGGACGTCACCGACCGGAAGATGTACTGGACGGACTGGGGAACGGACACGATCCGGCGCGCCAACCTCGACGGATCCGGAGTCGAGGAGGTGGTGACCGCCGGCCTCGTGGACCCCTGGGGGATCGCCGTCTACCGGCCCTGACCGCGGCGCAGGCGCAGCATGCGGTTGCCGCCGCGCTGAAACTCGTACGGAACCGGTTCGACGGCGGCTTCGGCGCCTTCCGAGCGCATCGCCTCGACCGCGGCCTGAACGTGCGGCGAAGGCGCGCCGCCGACCTGCAGCAGCGGGAAGACACGCACCTCGGCGGCAACGCGCAGCATCTCGCGCAGGGCGTCGAGATGGAATGCCAGGTCGAACTGCTCGCTGTACAGGAACAGGAAGTGAGACGACAGCCCCAGGTCGAAGGAGCGGTCGGCAAACGGCAATTCCGGCAGCGAGGCCTCCAGGTACCGGCCCTGGTCCGTGCCTGACGGATAGTCGCGGACGAACCGGCGCATCGCTCCCATGCGCCGCCGCCCCAGCTCCTCGATCGACGGCACGTGCGTCCAGACGAAGTCGTCCGGGTTGCGGCGCGCCTGGTCCATCGCCACCTCGAAGGCTTCCTCCACCCGGCGCTCGATCGCCGTTCCGGGGAAGGCGTACAGCGGGTCGATGGAGACCACGTCCCCGCCCAGCGCGGTCAACTCCGCGTTGAAGCTGGCCGGCCCGTCGCCGCAGCCCAGGATGCGCCGGCACAGGTCAGCCGCCGACAGGTCGAACATGGCCCGATATTCGGCGAACGTCCGTCCCCACGGGATGACGCGTTGCAGCGAGAACGGCACCGGACCGCCGACCTCACACGACGAAGTTGATCAGCTTGCCCGGAACGTGGATCACGCGGCGCGGCTCGCGGCCGTCCAGGGTGCGGGCCACGTTGTCCGCGGCCTGCGCCAGGCGCTGCGCCTCTTCCTGGTCGATGCCGGCCGGGACTTCGACCCGTCCCCGGACCTTGCCGTTGACCTGCACCACCACGGTGACGGTTTCGTCCGTGGCCAGTGCCGTGTCGGCCTGCGGCCACGGCTGCAGGTGGATGCTGTACGGCTGGCCCAGCAGCTCCCACAGCTCCTCGGCCATGTGCGGAGTTGCCGGCGCCATCAGCGTGAGCAGGGTCAGCACCGACTCGCGGTAGGCGGCGGTGCCGCCGGCTTGCTCCTCGGCCGCCAGCAGGGCGTTGGTGAGCTGCATCAACCCGGAGATCACGGTGTTGAACTCGAACGCCTCCAGGTCGTGCGAGACGCTCTGGATCGTCTGGTGTGTGGCGCGCAGCAGATCGCGCTCGCTGTCGGCCGACGGGCCCTCCGCGCCGCCGCGCCCCTGCAGGCGGTGCGCCAGCTCCCACACCCGGTGCAGCCAGCGCACGACACCGTGGATGTTGGTGTCGTTCCATGGCCCTCCCTCCGACCAGCGGTAGCCGAACATCAGGAAGGCGCGCACCGCGTCGGCGCCGTAACGGGACACCTGTTCGTCAGGATCGACCACGTTGCCGCGCGACTTGCTCATGCGCTGGCCGTCGGCGCCCAGGATCTGCCCCTGGTTGTAGAGCAGCGTCATCGGCTCGTCGCCGGAGCCGATGCCCAGGTCCCGGCACGCCTTGTGGAAGAAGCGCGTGTAGATCAGGTGCATGGTGGCGTGCTCGACGCCGCCGGTGTAGGTGTCCACCGGCATCCAGTAGCGGTACTCCTCGTCGTCGAACGGACCGTCCGTGCAGTCCGGGCTGAGGTAGCGCAGGTGGTACCAGGACGAGCACATGAAGGTGTCCATGGTGTCGGTCTCGCGCTCGGCCGGGCCGCCGCAGCCCGGGCAGGTGGTGTGCCGCCAGGTGGGATGGAACTTGAGCGGGCTCTCCCCGGTCGGCCGCCACTCGATGTCGTCCGGCAGCTCCACCGGCAGCTCCTCCTCCGGGACCGGCACGGGCCCGCAGTGCGGGCAGTGCACGACCGGGATCGGACAGCCCCAGTAGCGCTGGCGGGAGATCAGCCAGTCGCGCAGCCGGTAGTTGACGTCGGCGTGGCCGAGGTTCTGCTCCACCAGCCAGCGGATGGTGCGCGGGATCGCCTGCTCGGTCGGCGTGCCGGTCAGCGGCCCGGAGTCGATCATCGACCCCTTGGCGATCACCGCTTCGCTCATGGTGGCGCCGTCCAGCGGCTCGATGTCCGCCGGCTGGATCACCGGACGCACGGTCAGGCCGAACGCGCGCGCGAAGTCGAAGTCACGCTCGTCGTGGGCGGGCACCGCCATGATGGCGCCGGTCCCGTAGGTCATCAGCACGTAGTCGGCGATCCAGATGGGGATCCGCTCGTCGTTGACCGGGTTCACCGCGTAGGAGCCGGTGAACACGCCGCTCTTCTCTCGCCCGGCCGCCTCACGCTCGATGTCGGTCTGGCGCGCGGCTTCGGCCACGTACGCCTCCACCTCGGCGCGCTGCGCTTCCGTGGTGAGCTTCGCCACCAGCGGATGCTCGGGAGCCAGCACCATGAAGGTCGCCCCCCACAGGGTATCGGGCCGCGTGGTGAAGACCTCCAGGGCGTCGCCCTGCTCGGTCCGGAACACCACGTGCGCGCCCTCCGAGCGGCCGATCCAGTTGGTCTGCAGCGCCTTGACCCGCTCCGGCCAGTCGAGTCCGTCGAACCGCAGCAACTCCTCGGCGTAGCGGGTGATGCGGAAGAACCACTGCTCCAGGTCGCGCTTGATCACCGGCGTGTCGCAGCGCTCGCAGATCCGCTCCGTGCCCACCACCTGCTCGCGCGCCAGGGTGGTGTTGCAGTTGGGACAGAAGTCGACGGCCGCCCGGTTGCGGTAGGCCAGGTCGCCGGCCAGCAGTTTCAGGAAATACCACTGCGTCCAGCGGTAGTACTCGGGATCGGACGAGGTCGCCTCGCGCTCCCAGTCCCACATCGCCCCCATGCTGCGAAGCTGGGCGCGCATGCGGTCGATGTTGGCGTACGTCCACTCCTTGGGGTGGATGTCGCGAGCGATCGCGGCGTTCTCCGCCGGCAGGCCGAAAGAGTCGAAGCCCATCGGCAGCATGACGTTGCAGCCCTTCATGCGCAGGTAGCGGGCGCGCGCGTCGGACGGCGTCATGGTGTACCAGTGACCGATGTGCAGGTCGCCCGACGGGTACGGAAGCATCGTCAGGAAGTAGTGCTTGGGGCGGCTTCGATCGATGCGGGCGCGGTGCAGCCCGTCCCGCTCCCAGCGCTCCTGCCACTTGGGCTCGATGGCCGCGGGGGCGTAGGCCCGGTGGTCGGTGCCGATCTCGCTTGCTGCGTTATTCATCTGAATCGGCCGATGATAGCACCTCGCATGCCGGCCTTGCTTCGACTTCGCCGCGGCACGCTTCACAAGCGACCGGGCGTTGCGTACGTATCGAAGCCTAGCTATCGTACGTATATGAACCGAGTGAAGCTGACCCTGAGCGCCGAGGAGGAGCTGGTCGCTCTGGCAAAGCGCGTGGCGAAGTCGCGTCGGATGAGCGTTTCGGCGCTGTTCGCGCACATGATACGGGCGCTTGATCGGGAGACGACGGCTGATCTCAGCGATCTTGGCCCGATCACCAGGCAGGCGAGCGGGCTGGTGACGCAGCGATCACACCGATCCGACCGGGAGTTGTCCGACCGGGAGTTGATCGAAGAGGCCCTGGAGGAGAAGTACCTGCACGGTGCCTCCCGTGGAGCATGACGATTCTGCGCCTCTTCCTGGACACGAACGTGCTCCTGGACGTGTTGATGCGGCGGGAGCCCTTCTACGGATCCTCGGCCCGTGTGTGGACGCTGGCGGAGACCGGCACCCACCTCGGCTTCGTCTCCGCCGTCAGCTTCATCACCGTGTATTACCTGCTGCGCAAGCACGGCGGCGACGACCGCGCTCACCAGTCCCTCCACCTGATCCGATCGGTGTTCCGCCCGGTCGAGGTGGACACACGGCTCCTGGATGACGCGTTGGCTGTGAGCGGCGGAGACTTCGAAGACACCGTGCAACTGCGCTCCGCGCTTCGATGCGGCGCCGACTACCTCGTCACGCGAGATCGCGACGGCTTTCAGTCGGCGCCGGTGCCGATCGTGACCGCAGACGAGCTGCTGGCCGTGCTGTCGGTGGATCGCGCTTGACCCTCGGATCCGCCGCCGGCGCGCCATCTCGCCGGACTTCACGACCAGCCGGGATACCCGATCGCCACTGGGACGACTGGCGGTGGCAACTCCGCAACCGGATCACGTCCGCCGCCGACCTGGAACGGTACGTCGACCTGACCGAAGATGAGCGGGCCGGCATCGACTCCGCGGGCACCCGGTACCGGTGGGCGATCACCCCATACTACGCGTCGCTCATGCACCGCGACGATCCGGACTGCCCACTGCGCCGGCAGCAGGTTCCGGCCGTGCAGGAGCTCACCGACGACCTTGGCGCAGTGGATCCGCTGCTCGAGCAGCAGCACTCGCCCGTGGACGCCGTCGTCCACGTGTACCCGGACCGGGTGGCATTCAAGATCACCAACGTCTGCCCCACCTACTGCCGCTACTGCTTCCGCGAGTACTTCGTCGGCAACACCGAGGAGCACCACACGCGCGCCAAGGTGCAGGCCGGCATCGACTACATCGCGCGCACCCCGGCGATCCGTGACGTGCTGGTAACCGGCGGCGACCCTCTGCTGTTCTCCGACGAGCGGCTGGACGACCTGCTGGGACGGCTGCGCGCCATCGAGCACGTGCAGATCATCCGCGCCGGCTCGCGCACGCCGTGCACGCTGCCGCAACGGATCACGCCGGAGTTGTGCGAGGTGCTCGGCCGCCACCACCCGCTCTGGCTGAACACCCACTTCAACCATCCGGCGGAGATCACGCCGGAAGCGGCGGCAGCATGCGACCGCCTGCTGCGCGCCGGGGTGCCGCTCGGCAACCAGACCGTGCTGCTGAAGGGCGTCAACGACGACCCGAAGGTGATGCTGGAGCTCGTTCACCGGCTGCTGGCGATCCGCGTGCGCCCCTACTACATCTTCCAGTGCCACCCCGTGGCGGGAACGGCGCACCTGCGCACCCCGATCGAGGCCGGTCTTGCGATCGTGCAGGCGCTGCGCGGCCACACCACCGGCTTCGGCGTGCCGACCTACGTGCTCGACACCCCGTACGGCAAGGTGCCGCTGGCCCCGCAGTACCTCCTGGGCCGGGCGGGAGACGAGGTGATGGTGCGCACCTGGGACGGCAGGATCTGGCGCGAGCCCAACCCGCTCGACGGCCCACCGCCGGACGGCGTGGTCCTGCCGGACCTGAGCGGGCTTTGTCAGTCGGCGGAGTCAGGCCGCGTCTGATCGAAGTCCGACACCAGCGCATCGAGGCGTGCGGGGAGTCGCGCCAGCGTGTATCGTTCGAAGATGGTACCCGTAACCGGTATCGACCCCGACTGCGCAACGCTGGCAGCGCACGGGATCAAGCTCCCCCGTGCGCTGCACCGCATCGTCCGGCGCGTGCTCATCCCGCCTGCGGCGCTGCAGGAGCGGGTTCGCGAGATGGCGCGGCTGCTGGCCGATCGCTATCCGCCCGAGTCCGAGATCGTGGTCACGCCGGTGCTCACCGGCGCATTCATGTTCGCCGCCGACCTGGGCCGTGCGCTGGCGCAGGAGAGCACGCTGGACGTGCACTACGCCCTGACCAAGGCCGGCAGCTACGGCAGCGCGATGGGTGTCGACGGCTCCGGCGTGCGGACCGTCATCATCGATCTGCAGCCGTCGGACGTCGCCGGCCGCTCGATGCTGCTGGTGGACGACATCCTGGACCACGGCTTCACCCTGGCGGCGCTGCGCGACCGCCTGTCCGCGTGGGGGGTGCGCAGCGTGCAGGTGTGCGTCCTGCTCGACAAGCAGCTCGAGAATCCGGAGCCGAACATCCTCGCGCAGCGTGCCAAGGCGGCCCCCGACCTGGTCGGGTTCGAGATCCCGGACGTGTGGGTCGCCGGCTACGGCCTGGACGCGGCCGGCTCGCTGCGGCATCTGCCGTGCATCGTCGCCGTGGACAAGGACGCCTGACCTGTCACGGCCCGACTGACCCATTACCCGGTCGGTCGGCCGCTCGCTCTCTCATGGCGCTGACCTCGGCATCGTCGGTTTCAAACCGAGGCGCTAACCGAGAATAGCCCATCATACAGGAACGCTGCCCGGATCGCTTCACAGTCGCGCTCGCTCGCTCCGGCACGCCGCATCTCGGCGTGCCATCGTGCGCGCACCGTGCCCGTGATGGCGTCGAACACCGCCGCTGCCGCGGTCCGATCAAGCAGGAAGCGCCCATGACCGCTCATCAGATTGGTCCTGTTGGCATGGCGCCCGAAGCGGCCGCACACCATCGCGAGATCGCGCCGTTCCCGAGACACCACGGGCGAAGGCGTCAAGTCGTAGGCCGGACTCAGGCGCCACGGCCGTCCCTCGGCGAGCACCGCGTGATTGCGAGGGTGATCGTCCAGATTCGACACCACTGCGTTGAAGCACATGCGGGCGAACAGCTCGCGCAGGTCGTCTTCCGGTCTGGCGCTCACGCGGCGCACTTCATCGGCGAGCAGCAGATAGGACCAGGCACCACGATCTCCAACGGCGTCGCCGGTGCGCAGCAGCGTCACGGCGCTGACCATCCGGTGACGGCGATAGCCGGTGCCGGTTCGACCGTCATGCGCCCGGTCGCGGTCGAAGCGGCGCACCAGCAACACGTCGCGCCCTCCCACCGTCTCGATCCGGCTGTCGGCGACCTGCAGGCCGCACGCCCGGGCAAGGGCGAGCATGCCGTGCTCGACTCGCGCATCGTTCCAGCGGTCGCCGGTGCGCCCGAACTTGGCGATCCAGAGATCGCCCGCGTGCTCCACCACCGCCTTGGGACGTGCGCCCCCCATCGAGGTCCCGAGCAGGAGCAGCTCCTCGACCCGATCGGCGACGGACCCCGCGCGCTTCGGGTCAACGTCGAGGATGGAATCGGCCGCCTCCTGGAGCGCGGCGAGATCCAGCGTTCGGTTGAACCGGTCCCGCGCGACAGGGGGCTCGACGTCGAGGCCGAAGCCCAGCGCCCCGGCTCGGTCGTCGGGCCCCTGCATCAGGTAGTCGAACTCGCCAAGCTCCGTGACCCCGGAGCGGCGCTCGGTCACCCGCCGTCCCAGAAGTCGGGCATCGAATCCCGGATCGCGCCGAAGAACCCCTGCATGCGTGCCGTTTCGTAGACCTGCGCGGAGAGACGCAATTCGACCGGATCGAGCTCGACCGCATCGGCACGCTCCCGGTAGGAGCGACCATACACGAACCGACCGACCGCCGAGGCTCCGTCTTCGATCCAGCGGAAGCGCCCTGCCGTCACGAACTCGGTCGCGCCGGGCGGCACAAGGTATACGTAGCACTCGCGCTCAGAAGTCATCGCTCAGCGGCTGGCGGCGCCGCGCCCGCCTCGGGCTGCGTGCGCGTTCCAGCGTCTTGCCCTCCTCGTCACGGTCCGGATCGGCCACCTCGGACAAGTCGTCGAGCAAGCCCAGCACCCACAGCGCGCCCACGTAGGCCGCAACGCCGGTGGTCGGCTTCCCTCTCTCCACATCGGCCACCACGAACCGCGAGACGCCCATGCGCTCGGCAAGCTCGATCTGCGGCAGCCGGCGGCGCAGCCGCGCCGTGCGAATGTTCCGTCCCAGCCGTTGCAACCCCTCCTCGACTGCGGCGGGGGGAGAGTCGGCCATCTTCGTCAGCCTTGGCATGTTTGTTTCCAGCTACATATAAGCTTTATATGTCGTTCTTATATAACACGGATACGCGCAGCGTCAATCGGTCATGGCAGCGCGCCTTGCCGTCGGCGGCGAGTGCCGGCACCGGTGAGCTGCACGGCCAGTTGCGTCTGAAGCGGCCGGATCGGTCGAGCGCGAAGCGCACGCCCAGCCGCCAGCGATATCGGCTCAGCCGGTGCCTGGCTACGATGCGCGGCTGAGAAGCAGGTCGATCAGCGCGTCCGTGTCGCCGGCCGGCAGGTGCTCCTGCCGCCGCTGCGTCAGGTCCTTGACCAGCACCGTGCCGGCGGCCGCTTCATCCGGGCCGATGATCAGGGCGTGGCGCGCGCCGACCCGGTCGGCGTGGCGGAGCTGCCGTTCCAGGCGCTGGGCCGGATCCAGAGCCAGCTCGACGGCCACGCCGCGGCGGCGCAGGCGGTCGGCGACGCGGGCCGACGCCTGCTGCTGCTCGGCCCCGAACACGGTGACCAGCACGTCGGGACCGGACCGCGCCGGCGCAGGCACCCGGTCGAGCTCCCGCAGCAGCTCCAGGAGCGCCATGTCGCCGACCGCCATGCCGACCCCGGGCACGCGCTGCTTGCCGCCCACCTGCCGCGTCAGGTCGTCGTAGCGCCCGCCGCCGAAGATGGCGCGCCGCAGGTCGCCGGCCGCCCATGCCTCGAACACGGTGCTGGTGTAGTACTCGAAGCCGCGCGCGATGCTGCGGTCGAGCTGCACGTACCGGTCGTGACCGGAGATCCGGAGTTGGTCGACGATCGCCGCCAGCCGCGCCGGCGGCTCGTCGACCGGCTCTTGCACGAATGCCACCACACCCTCGGCCTGGCCTTGCTCCAGACCGATCTCCACCATTTGGCCACAGGCGCGATCGTCGCCGACCTTGTCCAGCCGGTCGATCACGCGGAACACGCCTCGCACCAGCTCGGCCGGGACGCCGAACGCGCCGGTCAGATCGGCCTCCAGCGCCGCGCGGTCGTTGAGCTTGATCTGCACGGCGTCCGGTCCCAGTCCGAGCGACGCGAACAGCGCGCACGCCACCTGGATCACCTCGGCGTCGGCGTGCGCGCTCTCGCTGCCGAGCAGGTCGACGTTCCACTGGAAGAACGAACGGCCGCGGCCGCGCTGCGGCCGCTCGTAGCGGAAGAACTGCCCCCACGACTGCCAGCGCGCCGGCAGCGGGATCTCCTGCTCACGCGCGGCGACCATGCGCGCCAGGGTCGGCGTCAGCTCCGGGCGCAGCAGCAGCGCCTTGCCGTCGCGGTCCTGGATGCGGAAGGTCTGTTGGGTGACGATCTCCTCGCTGCTCTTGCCCAGGTAGAGGTCCAGGTACTCGATCGCCGGCCCCTCGTACTCCTGGTACCCGTGGCCGCGGCCGGCGGCCAGCATGATCTCCCGCAGCGCGACCTGCAGCGCCCACCCGTCGGGATAGAAGTCCTGCGTCCCCTTGACGCGCGGTACCGGTGCCATCGCCTTCCTACTGGTAGATGATCTACCAGTAGATGATACGCGTAAACGCGCTGCGGTCGCGCGGCGGCAACGCGTCGACCCGCGGAATCAGGTAGCGGTTGTCGTCCACGTCGATCAGGAGCTTGCCGTTACGGCCGAAGCTCACCGCCCGGTCGTTGCTCCAGCGCATCAGGAAGCTGGCCGGGCCCTTGTCGGTGTCGACCCGCATCGACACGTAGCCGCCGTCCCAGCCGATGCGGCGGATGCGGCTGATCGTGTGAAAGAAGTAGCGGCGCTGCAGCGCCG
This sequence comes from Spirochaetaceae bacterium, assembly GCA_028820215.1. The sequence goes on from JAPPKD010000325.1 coordinate 22,535, forward strand.
CCCGCACCAGCTCGGCCTGATCGTCGGGAAAGTCTCCCAGCCGGCGCACGATCCCGATCTCGAGGTCGTCGCCCGTGCGCCGGCTCTGGATGATGGCGATGAACTGGTCGCGGCGTTCGACCGGGAAGCAGTAGGCGGCATACACGCCTCCGTAGACCCAGACGCCGGTGATCTCCAGGTGCAGCGCCGCGAAGTTGCCCGGATAGAAGCGGCACATCGACGGGTCCAGGAAGCGCAGCCGGGCCGTATCCGGGCCCTCGCCCCGCTTCTCGCGCAGCTCCGCCTCGGTCAGTTCCCGCTCCGGGCTCATCGGCCGGGCTCCAGCGACTCGATGGTGTCGTCGCGCGCCAGGTCGGTCTGGATCTTGACCAGCCGGTAGTAGATCCCTCGCCGGCGCACCAGCGCCTCGTGCGTGCCCTCCTCGCGCAGGCGGCCGCCGTCCAGCACGACGATCCGGTCACAGTTCTTGAGCGTGCTCAGGCGGTGGGCGATCGCGATCGTCGTGCGCCCTTCGGTCACCCGCTCCAGCGCGTCCTTGATCAGGTGCTCGGACTCGGTGTCGACGCTGCTGGTGGCCTCGTCCAGGATCAGAAGCTTGGGATCGTAGAGCAGGGCGCGCGCGATCGACACCCGCTGCCGCTGCCCGCCGGACAGGCCGGCGCCGCGCTCGCCGATGTAGGTGTCGTAGCCCAGGGGCTTCTGCATGATGAACTCGTGCGCGTTGGCGGCCTTGGCCGCCTCGACCACGGCATCGAAGGTCACCTCCGGGTTGCCGTAGGTCAGGTTGTCGTAGATGGTGCCGCGGAACAGGAACGACTCCTGCAGCACCACGCCGACGAAACGGCGAAGCTCCGGCAGCGGCAGGTTGCGCACGTCGACGCCGTTGATGGACACGGCGCCGTCGGTGACGTCGTAGAAGCGGGCGATCAGGTTGATCAGGGTGGTCTTGCCCGAGCCGCTCTTGCCGACCACGCCGAGGTGCTCGCCCGGACGCACCTCGAAGCTCAAGTCGTTGATCACCCGTTCGTCGCGCTCGTAGGAGAACTCGACGTGATCGAACCGCACCGACGCCGCGGACTGTGCCGGGATGGGCCTGGTGTCGGCCGATTCCAGGATCAGCGGCCGCGTGTCAAGGATCTCGAACGCCCGCTGCGCCGCCGACAGGAAGCTGGTCAGCCAGTTGGCCATGCGGGTGAGCTGCCGCAGCGGCACGTAGAACATGGTCAGATAGTTGAGGAACGCCATGAGCGTGCCCAGCGTCATCACGTCGTTCAGCACGCGGCGTCCACCGATGAACCAGACCAGGATGCCGCCGAGCTGGAACAGCACCGCCATACCGGGCTGGAACGACGCGGTCATGTACTCCACGCGCCGGAAGCTGTCGCGCAGGTAGCCGGAGGTGCGGTGGAAGCGGGAGATCTCGCGCGGCTCCTGGCCGAACGCCTTGACCACGCGCACGCCGTTGAGGATGGAGTTGAGCGCGCCGTTGAGCTTGCTGCGCGCGTCCCAGATCCGGTAGTAGCGCGGGTAGATGCGCTTCCAGAAGAAGGCGGCGGCGGCGACCACGAACGGCGCCGGGACCAGGGTCACCAGCGCCAACTGCCAGTTCAGAGTGAACAGCAGCAGCCCCACGGCGACGACCTTGATGAGCTGAGCCACGAAGCCGCTGGTGGCCTGCACGATCAGCCCCTTGAGCTGCTCGGTGTCCTGCACGACGCGGCTCATGAGCTGCCCGGTGCTGTAGCGGTCGTAGTAGGAGACCGACAGCCGCATCAGGTGGCGGAACAGCTTCGAGCGCAGGTCGTAGGTGACCTGTGTGCCGATGGCGCTGCTCAGCCGCAACTGGATCGACTGCACGAGCCCGTCGACCAGGTATGCGCCGAGCAGCAGGGCGACCATCCGCACGAGCAACGCGATCGCCTCGGCCTCCGGCAGCACCGGGTTGCCCGCCTGCCCCGGCGCCAGCACGCGGTCGGTGATGGCCTTGATGAGCTGCGGCGGCAGCAGCTCCACGCCGATGGAGACCAGCACCAGCCCCATCATCAGCGCGGCCCGCCCGGCATAGGGACGCATCAGCCGCAGCACCCGGCCGAGCAGGCTGCCGGGGCTCAGGCACCGCCGGCATGCCTCCCCCGGCGCCTCCAGCCTGATGCCGCAGGTCGGGCAGAGGTCGGGCTCCTCCCGGTCTTCCTCGCCGACGATTAGCGGATCGCCCGCCACCCATGCCTGCAGCTTGGCCGCGACCCGCTGGAACAGCGGCGCCGAGCGGTTCGAGTACGCCAGGATCTCGACCGCGGCATCCTCGATCACGGCTTCCAGGAACCCGCCGCCGACGCCCGGGCGGGTGCCGATGTCGTGGATCTCTTCGCGCGCCACGGTGACACGGGTCGCCGTGCCGCCGTTGGCCGGAGCGCCGATCGTGGTCAGCCGATCGCCTTCCACGACGAGGTACACCGCTTCGTAGGAGCCGGACAGGTTGAGATCGGTCCGCGCCACGAGCAGGGCGGCGCCCGGATCGACGCCCTCCGCGCGCGCAAGCCGCTCGAGCTCGGACGGCAACCGGCGCTGCATCGGGTGTGCGTCGGTGGCCTGGTATTCCACGAGAAAGCAGATTCTAGCGCAGCGACGGGATACCGGCGAGCGTCACGGACTCGCCGGTTCATCAGCTACCCTCGCCCCCCCGCGCGGTCGCGGTCAAGTCCGGGCGGAGCGCCGCCGGCGGCGCTGCTTGCGTTTCCGAGTCCCACGTTCTGCATCCGCCGGCTCATCGTGCGGAGCGCCGACCTGCGGAGCCGAGTGCTGCGGCTGCGGTTCCTGAGGAGAAACCCTGCCGGCCGGCTGGCTGTGCTTCCTCCTGCGCCGGCGGTGGGGACCGATGGTAAACGGCACCATGGTCAGCGCCCCGGCGATGAAGGCCAGCAACAGCGCCATGAAGACCGGCACCTCTCCAGTCGTCCCCAAGACGTACGAGAAGGGCGAGCGGTGCTCCATGTTGGCGGCGAACAACACCACCACCACGGCGAGCACGACCAGGAACAGGAGCATCCGCCATGGCACGGGTACGGGAGTCTGTCGGATTGGCGAGCCAGCGGCAATCCCACGGACTCCGTACCGGAAGCTGAGGCTGGGCCGGGAGCGGCGCCGCAGGCCGCGATCCCGGGGCGGTTACTCCGGGCCCGCCGGCCGGCGGCCCTTGATCAGGAAGTAACCGGCGGCGAGCGCGATGACCAGCGCGGCGATCCCCAGCAGGCTCACCGCCGACGTGTTGGCCAGGTCGAGAATGATGATCTTGCGGGAGATGGCGATCAGGGCGATCAGGATCACGAACTCGACGTGCACATGTGCATCGGTCAGGAACAGTTGCACCGACTCCACCAGCTCCACCCCGATCAGGACCAGCAGCACGAAGCCGAACAGGTGCAGGAGCTGATCGACCGACAGCTCGGAGAGCGGGGTGCCGAACAGCTCCACCGCGAGCAGCCACCCGAGCCGCACGATCATCACGGCCAGCAGCACCACCAGCATCACCAGCACCACCGCCACGATGATGCGCTGCACGTTGGCCACGTGAGGCGGCAGCCGCTGCGCCCAGTGCCGTGGCGACGAATCCTGTTCGGCCGTCACGGCCGAAGTATGCCACACACGCACCCGGCCGGCTCGCCGCGCGCCTGGCCGCGGCGTATGATCCGCCCCGATGCCGATCGACGTTCTGGCGGTCTGCGCGCATCCAGACGACGCCGAGCTGACCTGCGCCGGGCTGCTGCTGCGCGCCCAGGCGGGCGGCGCCTCGATCGGCGTGTGCGACCTGACTCGCGGCGAGGCGGGCACCCGCGGCACGGCGGCAGAACGCGATGCCGAAGCTGCCGCCGCCACGGCGGTTCTGGGCCTGGACGAGCGGGTCAACCTGGAGCTTCCGGACGGCGCGGTGACCTGCACGCTGGAGAACCGGGTCCGCCTGGTCGACGTGCTCCGCGAGCTCCGGCCGCGCATGCTGCTTGCCCCGTACTCGGAGGACCACCATCCCGACCACAGCAACGCCAGCCTGCTGGCCAAGGAGGCGTGGTGGTTCGCCGGGGTCGCCAAGCACCCCGGCCGCGGCGCCCCGCACCGCCCGGAAGCGATGCTGCACTACATGAGCCGCTACCAGTTTCGGCCGTCGCTGGTGGTGGACATCAGCGGCCACTGGGAGCGCAAGCGAAAGGCCGCCGCCTGTTACCGGTCCCAGCTCCACGATCCGGGCCGGGATGAGCCGGAGACGGCCATCTCCTCCCCCGGCTATCTGGAGGCCTGGGAAGGCCGGCACCGCTACTACGGTTCCCTGATCGGCGTCGAATACGGCGAGCCGTACCTGATGCGCGGTCCGGTCCCGATCGGCGACCCCATGGCGCTCGCCTTCGGCCGCCGCGCGATGCTCTGAGCCGGCGGGGGACGTCCCGGCAGACTCACAACGCGGTGATCGCCGCTCCCGCCGCGCTGCCTGCCAGCACGACCAGCCACGGCGGGACCTTCCACCACGCCAGCATCGCGAACGCCGCCAGACCCAGTGCCAGATCCGGCGGCGTACGGATGGCCGTAGTCCATACCGGGTCGTACAGCGCTGCGAGCAACAGCCCCACGACCGCCGCTCCCACGCCGGCGATCGCCGCACGCAGGGGAGCGATCGTCCGCAGCCGTTCCCAGAACGGCAGGATGCCCGCCACCAGCAGGAACGACGGCAGAAAGATGGCGACGAGTGCGAACAGACCACCGCTCCATCCGCCGACCGGACCGTCCATCACCGTCCCCAGGTAGGCGGAGAAGGTGAACAGCGGCCCGGGCACCGCCTGAGCAGCACCGTAGCCGGCAATGAACTGCTCGCCGGTCACCCATCCCGGAGGCACCACCTCGGCCTGCAGCAGCGGCAGCACAACGTGACCGCCGCCGAACACCAGCGATCCCGACCGATAGAAGGCGTCGAAGACGTCGAGCGGATCGCTCGTCACGAACTGCCGGAGGATCGGCAGCCCGCCCAGCAGGACGACGAACAGCGCCAGGCTGGCGACGGCGCCAGACGGTCTTGTGCGCACGTGCGGCGTACCGGCGACGGCCGGCGACACCACGCCCTGCAAGAGCAGCCGGCCGGCCGCGGCAGCGACGACGATGACCAGCACCTGCGCCAGCGGGGTGCGCCACAGCAGCATCGCGATCGCGGCCGTGATCGCGATCGTCGCGCGGCGGGCATCCGGCGCCAGGCTCCTCGCCATGCCGAGGAGGGCGAACGCCACCACCGCGGCAGCGACCACCTTCAGGCCGCGCAGCCAACCCTGGACCACCAGGTGATCGAATGCCGACACGCCGTAGCCGAACAGGATCAACGCTGCCGCGGAAGGCGCCGTGAATCCGACCCAGGCCGCGATGCCGCCGGGAAGGCCCGCACGGTGCATGCCCACCGCGATTCCAACCTGGCTGCTGGCCGGGCCGGGCAGCAGTTGGCAGAGCGCGACCAGGTCGGCGTAGGCGTCGTCGTCCAGCCAGCGCCGCCGCGTGACGTACTCGTCTCGGAAGTAGCCCAAGTGAGCCACCGGCCCGCCGAACGACGTGAGCCCGAGCCTGATTGCGACCAGCAGCACCTCGAACGCCCGCGCCACGGCCATCGCCGCGCAGGATAGCACCGAGACGACCACCGGGCGTTTGACACCGGCGCCAGCCGGCCGATACCCTCGCCTGCCAAAGAGAGAACTTCGGGGCATGGTGCGGCGCCTTGACGGGCGCCTATTCCAGACCGACGGTGAAAGCCCGTGAGCTCTCGCTCGCATGAGCGGGAGCAGGAACCGGTGGAATTCCGGTGCCGACGGTATAGTCCGGATGGGAGAAGTTCGACCGGGCAGAGGCCCGCGTGCGTCCTGCACGCGAGCCGTGTCCGGGTGCGCTTCTGCGGCAACGCGTGCCCCTCGAACGAGACAGGCGATGCATGATCAAGAGGGGCTGATGCGCCGGGTGCTTGAACTGGCCCGCCACGGACAGTGGCGCAGCTCACCCAATCCGCTGACCGGTGCACTGGTCGTCCGCGACGGCCGGATCATCGGCGAAGGCCATCTCAACGAACGCGGCGACCATGCCGAGGCGGTCGCGCTGGACCGCGCCGCGGCCGCCGGGGGCGCAGCCGGGACCACCCTCTACACCAACCTGGAGCCCTGCTGCTGGACGGGAGTCGGCAAGCACACGCCGCCGTGCGCACAGCGGATCATCCGCGAAGGGGTGCGCCGCGTGGTGATCGCCACCGCCGATCCGCACCCGAAGGTCGACGGCGCAGGCGTGCGCATGTTGCGCGAGGCCGGGATCGAGGTGATCGAGCGGGTGTTGGAGGACGAGGCCGCACGGCTCAACGCCGTGCACTTCAAGTTCCACCGCACCGGCATGCCGTTCGTGACGCTCAAGGTCGCGCAGTCGATCGACGGCCGCATCGCCACCGCCGGCGGGGACTCGCGCTGGATCTCCGACCGCGACGCTCGGGTGATGACGCACGAGCTGCGCTCCGGCCACGACGCGATCATGGTGGGTGCCGGCACCGCGGTAGCCGATGACCCGGAGCTCACCGTGCGGCTCAGTCCGCTGCTGCGCGACCACCAGCCACTGCCGGTGGTCGTCGACTCGGCCCTGCGCCTGCCGCCCGCGGCCCGCATGATGGCCGGCGAGCGCGAGCCGCTGGTGCTCACCACCGACCGGCATGACCGGCGCGGGGGGCCCCCCCCGCGCCGCCCCCCGCCCCGCCGGGGGGGGGGGGGGGGGGGGGGTTTTAAAAAAA
>JAPPKD010000325.1:29328-44527 GCA_028820215.1 Spirochaetaceae bacterium
TTCTGTGCGGGGGTGCGCCACCACCTGCCACTGCGGTTGGTGTTCGTCTGGGCCCTGCGCCTGCCGCCCGGGGCCCTCTTTTTGGCGGGCGAGCGGGTGCCGCTGGTGCTCACCACCGACCGGCATGACCGGCGCGCGCGCGCCGCCCTGGAACGCGCCGGCGCGCGCGTCGCGGTGGTGGGAAGCACCGCGGACGGCCGGGTGGCGCTGGACCGGGCGCTCGCGGCCCTGGCCGGCGCGGGCGTCACCTCGGTGCTGGTCGAGGGCGGGGCGGTGCTCCACACCGAGCTGATCCGGCAGGGACTGTTCGACAAGCTGGTCGTGGTGGTGGCGCCGATCGTCATCGGCTCGGGAATCGAAGCGGTGGGCGACCTGGGAAACGCTCGCCTGGTCGACGCCCTGCGACTGGAACGCGTCAGCCACCGGCAGGTCAACGACCAGGTGATCGTCACCGGCTACCGGTCGCTGGCCGCGACGCTCGGCCACGCCGGCAGCGGACCACTCCCCCGGACGGAGTCGCAGGAGGCGGGATGTTCAGCGGTATCGTAGAGGAAGTGGGCGTCGTCACCGCCCTCACCCGGCCCGCCGCGGACGCGGCGCGCATGACCATAGGCGCCCGCACCGTGCTGGACGGCACCCAGGTGGGCGCGTCGATCGCCGTGGACGGCGTCTGCCAGACGGTGGTCGCCATCGACGGCCGCACGCTGACCATCGACAGCGTCGGCGCGACCCTGCGCAAGACCACCCTCGGGGCCTTCGCGGCAGGGCGGCGCGTCAACCTGGAACGTCCCCTGGCATTCGGCAACCGGGTCGACGGCCACCTGGTACAGGGCCACGTCAACGACACCGGCACGGTCACCCGCTGGGAGAAGCTCGGCGCGGCACGCTGGCTGGAGGTCCGGCTGCCGAGGCCGCTGCTGCCGTATGTCGTGCTGGAAGGCTCGATCGCCATCGACGGGGTCAGCCTCACGGTCGCCGGGCTCGAGGACGACCGCGCCGGCTTCTCGATCATCCCCCACACCGCGTGCGCGACCACCCTGACCGACCGGCGCGTGGGCGATCCGGTCAATGTCGAGGTCGACATGATCGCCAAGTACGTGGAGCGGCTTGCCGGCCCACACGCTGGCGGCGGCGCCGGCGAGACGGCGAATCCCGCCGCCGACGCCGACGAGCCGGTACCCATGGCCAGCGTGGACGAGGCCGCGGAGGCTATCGCCCGCGGCGGGATGGTGCTGATGATCGACGACGTCGACCGCGAGAACGAAGGCGACCTGGTTGCGGCCGCGTCCCTGGTCACCCCGCGGATCGCCACCTGCATGCTGCGCCAGGCCAGCGGCCTGCTGTGCGCGGCGATCACCGCCGAGCGGGCCGAGCAACTCGATCTTCCGCCGATGGCGCAGGTGAACACCGCGCTGCACGGCACGCGCTTCACCGTCTCGATCGACGCCGTGCGCGGCACCACCACGGGCGAGTCCGCCCACGACCGCGCCGCCACGCTGCGGGCGGTCGCCGACCCGCAGGCGTCCCCCGCCGACTTCGCCCGGCCGGGCCACCTCTTTCCGCTGGTCGCCGATCCGGGCGGTGTGGCCGCACGCGCCGGCCACACCGAGGCGGCGGTGGAGCTGGCCGCGCGCGCCGGCCTGCCCGCCGCCGCCGCCATCTGCCCGGTCCTTGACGACGACGGCGGCATGGCACGCCGGGCCGGATTGTCGAGGCTTGCACGCCGCCTGAAGGTGCCGATGCTGCACGTCGCCCAACTTGCCTCATGAAGGCCGCCGCGCCCGCTCCGCCGGCGGTGCTGGACGGCACCGGACGCCGCTTCGCCATCGCCGCCAGCCGCTACAACCACGAGGTCACCGGGCGGCTGGTGGACGGCGCCACCGAGGCACTCACCGAACACGGCGTCGCCGACCGGGACGTGCAGGTGGCGTGGGTGCCCGGCTCGTTCGAGTTGCCGCTCGCCGCGCAGCGGCTGGCGCAGTCCGGGGACGTGAGCGCCGTCATCTGCGTGGGCTGCATCCTCAAGGGGGAAACCAACCATGACGAGGTGGTGGCCCACGCGGTCGCCGGCGGGATCACGCAGGTCGCGCTCGGCACCGGCGTGCCGGTGCTCCTCGGGGTGGTGAGCGCCAACGATCAGGAGCAGGCCCTGGCCCGCGCCGGCGGCTTCGTGAACCGCGGTCGGGAGGCGGCGCTGGCGGCCCTGGAGATGGCCGCCGGGGGCGGCGAATGAGCGGAGCGGACCGGTTCGATCTCAGCGGCCGCACCGCGGTCGTGACCGGCGCCAGCCGCGGGCTGGGCCGCTACATGAGCAAGGCGCTGGCCCGCGCCGGGGCGTCGCTGGTGATCTCGGCGCGCGACGCGCGCGACTGCGCCGACACGATCGGAGAGATTCACGACCTGGGCGGCACGGCGCGCGCTTACTCCCTGGACGTCCGTTCCGAGCGCAGCGTGCGAGCCTTCGGAGAGGCGGTCGACGAAGACCTCGGCACCGTGGACATCGTGGTCAACAACGCCGGCTGCAACGTGCGCAAGCCGTTCCTGGACACCACCTGGGACGACTGGGACACCGTCCTGGAGACCAACCTGCGCAGCGGCTTCTTCGTCACCCAGGCGTTTGCGCCGGGGATGATCGAGCGCGGCTACGGCCGCGTGATCAACATCGGCTCGGTCACCAGCGTGTTCGGCTTCGGCGCCGTCGTCCCCTATGTCGCCAGCCGAGGTGGCGTGCTGCAGATGTCGCGGGCGCTCGCCGACGCGCTCGGCCCGCACGGCATCACCGTGAACTGCCTTGCCCCCGGCTGGTTCCACACCGCCCAGACCGAGGTGCTGTTCCAGGACGCCGAGTGGCGGGATTACATCGTCGATCGCATCCCGCTGAAGCGGCTGGGCACCCCAACCGATCTGGACGGCGCCGTGGTCTTCCTTGCCTCGGAGGCATCCGAGTATGTCACCGGCCAAATCCTGCTGGTCGACGGCGGCATGACCACCGGCGCCGCCCGAGCCGCCAACCCGAAGCCGTGAGCGCCTATTCGAGCACCGTCGAGAACTACGTCAAGGCGATCTACCTGCGCCACCGCGAGCGCCCCGGGGGATTCCTGCCGATGGGCCGGATCGCCGATGCGATGGACGTTTCGCCGGGAACCGCCACCTCCATGATGAAGACCCTGGCAGGCCTGGGGCTGATCGAGTACTCACCGCGCAACGGCAGCCGCCTGACCGGGCCGGGCGAGGCGCTCGCGCTCGACGTGCTGCGCCGCCACCGGCTGGTGGAGCTGTTCCTGGTGGAGGTGCTGGGCCTGGACTGGTCGGAGGTCCACCGCGAGGCCGACAACCTCGAGCACGCCATCTCCGACGTGGTCCTTACCCGCATCGACGCGTTGCTCGACCACCCTACCGTCGACCCGCACGGCGACCCGATTCCCACCCGGCGCGGCCAGATCGACCAGACCGTCTTCGGCAGCCTCATGGAACAGCCGGAGGAAGCCGAGTTGCGCGTCGAGCGCGTGACCGACCAGGATCCGGAGTTTCTGCAGTTCGTGCACCGTAGCGGCCTGCAGCCCGGCAGCGGCGTCAGGGTCGAGTCGATCGATCAGGCCGCCGACGCGGTTACGCTCCGCACCGACCACGGCACCGTGACCATCGGCACGCAGGCCGCATCCAAGATCCTGGCGCGGCCGCTCGACTCCGGACCCCTGGCCCGGCAGCCGGCCTGACCCCCGGGACCCGCCGGTTCAGTCGCCGCGCATGCGCACGCTGGCGGCATGCGCGTCCAGGCCCTCCGCCTCGGCCAGAACGGCGATGTCGTCGATCGCCCGGCGGGTCATGCCGTTCGGGTATTCCTCCAGACTCGCGCGGCGCAGGAACGTGTAGACGCTGCATCCGGAGGAGAACCGCGCCGTGGAGCCGGTCGGCAGGCAGTGGCTGGGCCCGGCGTAGTAGTCGCCGCTCGCCACCGGCGCGCCGCCAAGGAAGTAGGCGCCGGCGTTGTGCACGCGGTCCAGCACGGCGTGCGGATCGGCCACCGCCAGCACGGCATGCTCCGGGGCGATGCGATTCATGATCGCGCACGCCTCCTTGACGTCGGCGGCCAGCACGAAGGCGGTGAACTCGCGGAGGCCGTGCTCGATGGCCTCCTGCCGGCCGCGCTCGCGGATCTGGCGCTCCAGCGCGGAGCGGACGCGGTCCAGAACCTCGGGTTGGTCGGACACCACGAACGCCGCGCCGGGATCGTGCTCGAGCTGGGCCAACACGTCCGCGGCGACCCAGGCCGGGTCCGCCGACCGGTCCGCCAGGATGGCGATCTCGCTCGGTCCGTAGAGTCCGTCCACGCCGACGGTGCCGAACAGTTGGCGCTTGGCCTCCTGGACGTAGACGCTGCCCGGTCCGGCGATGAAGTCCACCGCGGGAACGGTCGGCGTCCCGCAGGCCAAGGCGGCCACGGCATGGCTCCCGCCGATGCAGTACACCTCGCCGATGCCCAGCAGGTGGGCGGCGGCCAGCACGCTGTCGTCGATGGCGCGCTTCGTCGTGCCGCGGTCGGAGTCGGGAGGCGGCGTGGCCAGGCAGATGCGCTCGACGCCGGCCACCTGCGCCGGCACCGCCAGCATGATCAGCGTCGAAGGATAGGCGGCCCGCCCGCCCGGCACCAGCAGGCCCGCCGAGCCGACCGGCTCCACGCGCAGGCCCAGCCGCGCCCCGTCGATCTCGACCGCTGGCGGCGGGGCGGGCGCGATGTGCTCCTGGTAGCGCCGCACGTGCTCGATCGCCCGCTCCATGGCGGCGCGCAACTCCGGCGCGATGCGATCCGCCGCGGCCCGCAGTGCGCGAGGCGGCACGCGCAGCATCGAGTCGTCGAACTCCGGATCGCTGAACGCGCGCATGTGCGTCACCAGGGCGGCGTCTCCGTCACGGCGCACGTCGGCGATGAACCCCGCGACCGACTCGCTCAGCTCCCGGTCGCCTCCCACCGCCCCGGCGAGCCGCTTCAGAAGCGCTTCCAGTTCACGCCGGTCGTTCGGATCGGCATAGACCAGCGCGCGCAACTCCATCACGGCCGGCAGGATAGCACGCGTCCGGTCGTCAGATGCCGGCGGCAGTCAACGCCCGGCGCGTCTCCTCCGGCAGTTCCACGGGAGCAAACATCGATGCAGGATAGAGATACCCGTCCGGCTCCGATCGGTCTTCGTCGATCACCCTTAGCAGCCTCTCGTCGACCGCCCGGGCTTCCGGCAGCCGGCGGTACACTCTGCCTACAACCAGACTCGCTTCGTTGCCCCGGTTGTCGATGCAGATTACATACTCAATCAATGGTCCCACACTATACGGGCTGACGGCAGTCCCGCCAAGGGCCAGGCGAAGGATTGTCCGATCTCGTATGTCTACGGTGTCACTCCAGCACCCTCTTGATCTTCACACCCCTGCGCCCGATCCCGTGAGCCTCAAACCAATGCACTTCCGCCTCGCAAATCGTTCCATCGGCGAGTCGTAGCGTGGCATAGCCCTTTCGCTTGCGCCATCGCCCTGCGCCATACGATCGGTCCAGAAACCGTCGGATGTATACACCCCGTCCTGACGCGATTGTCTCCACGTTTCGGATTTCGCCGAGAATCTCGAATTGTTCTGCCCCGGTTGGTTCTCCGGCTACCATCTACCGACGCCTGCGCCGTCTGACCACTTCACGCCCCTCTACGGCCTCCACTTCCTCTCGACGCATTGCGGCTTGCTTCCGTTCGTTCATCTCTTTCGCGCCTTCGCAACCAATCCTCACAATTCGAGAGTCCGCATCGTCCATCACCGCCGCAAACCCCGCTCTTCTCCTCTCCCACATAGCGCTCTCAGATCCACTCCAAAACCAGTAGCTACCTATGGTCGCCTGTATCACTGCCTGCTCACTGTATCCCGCGTCGAGTGCCACCGACGCAAGGCGCCGCCATGTGTCGTCAAGCTCACGATGTAGGGGTTCGAGGTGATGCTCCCTCAACTCGCTGGAGTCGAGGATTACGCGATAGAGACCCATGTCGCCTCCGACAAGGACCGCCATTACCTTCCCCGACGGCCATGCTTCCTTGGCGCTCGCCAATCTCTGTATCACTTTGGCTCTTCGATCAGAGTCCAGTGCACCCGCGGTCTCTTCCGCGACCTTCGACGTCGATGTGTGCGGCGAGTACCGAACGCTCTGATTCAGCACCAACCAATCAGCCGCCAGATCAGCGTCTTTAGCGAGAATGTCGCCGACCCAGTACGCGCTATCCATCCCGCCGGGGATCTCAGCTGCTGACCGCAACACCGCTCTCCGCCACACTGCGTCGAACGCCGCGTCCTCTGCACCACGATGCATGCACCAGTAGCCCAACGCAGTCGCTACAGCAACCCGAGCATCACTCGACTGCAGGAGCTCCGCAATTGTCGACTCCGACATCTCTCGACATCGCTCCCTCATGAAGTCCTCGAGCATCGGCATCTCATGTGCGACGGAGAGTGCCTGACAGCGGAGATCCGCCGGCGCCGATTGATGAGTCAATACCACCTGCACTGCGTTCCATCGGTACTCTGGGTCACTTAGTAGGCATCGCGCGAGCCGTATCCAGTCCCGATCCCGAGCCGTGGCTGCCTGCACCAGGAAGGGGGCGATCAGCGGAGCCGCGAGTTTATGCGCGATTAGCGCCTCTGCGGTGCGAGCCGGCTTCGGCACACGCTCGGCAAGTTTCGTACATAGATGTTCGAGCCGTAGATGGTGCATGTGAGCAAGCACCGCTTCCCCGTGCAAACGGGCAACAACAGACGCGATTTCATCCATCGGCCGATTGGTCCACCCCTCCGCTAGTTTACCGACGTCCTCAAGCCAACCCTGGTGCTGTTCCTCCCAGTCGTCGCCGTCGTAGATCCGTGAAGGGAACATTTGCTCGAACTCACAATCCAGACTCAGGTCGAGAGTCAGTTTTGCTCTATCCGCAAGGTCGCCAATCCGGTGCTGAACGCCAGGGTGCTCACGGGAAATAGCCGCCAAGTCTTTCGCCATAGTGCCGGCGAACTCTCGCAGCAGATGGCGAGTCTCGTCACTCGCTTTGGGCGGCGGAAAGATCCGCACGCTAGGCTCAAGCCAATCTTCGATGAGATCAAACAGTGCGTTCCAAGGCACGCGGTCGGAGTCGCGGACGATCGCAAGCACTACCGGCCAGTTGCGCGTCAGTTCTCGGAGGTCAACATCCCGCAGAATCCCACTCACCCGTTGGAAGGTGTTCCCCATGCCTGGATCCAGTGCCGAATAATCGAAACCAGGCGCGAGAGCCGCGCACATCGCCTTGATGGCTCGATCGCCGTCTCGCCTGAGCTTCCACCAATCCGCCGTTTCGCGTATGAGGGTGACCCGGCGCTTCACCGCCGACTCTTGATACATAACGAATCCATTCAACCACTGCTTCAATCTGTCCAGATCGGACCTGGGTTCCGAAAATAGGCGGTGCTCGCGTCCCCACCGTTCCAGCAAAATGGGAATCGCGGTTTCCGGTGCGTTGACAAGAGCAGCCTCGGCGAGTTCGTCGATCAGTTCGGGTTGTCGTTCGAGCACATAGCGAGCTGCAGCCGCGCCGCTCGAAGCGTATGCGACCCATAGGTCGGTGGCGTTGGCCTCTTCTAACCAGCGCTCTAGGTCAGGAACCTGGGCTCCTCGCGTGCGGGCTCCGATCAGAGTGTGCAGCGCGTCGTGTCGGTCTTCAACGATTCTCAATGCAGGCTCAATCGGGAGTCCGAAGCCGCCTCCGAACACCTGTTTGACCAGAGTCCAGCGCATCGGCTCCGGGTCGACCGCCACTGCCGACCGGGGGCGTTCGCCCACCACTCCGGCGGCAGATAACTCGGCGAGCGCGCTGCGAACGTCGAGCGGGGACCTATTCAGGAACCTAGCGACTCTGTCCTGACGCACTCCGGAGTCTCCACCCAACGCGAAGGGTGCGAGCACGCCGAGTGAGTCTTGACTAAGTGCAGTGCTTAGGCTGGGCGCAAGTTCGCGTAACAAGGCCTCACCGTTGACCACCTCCTTGATGTCGCCAACGAGACACAAATGAGCAAGCGTTGCAGCGAGGCCTGGTCGTCCAGCCGCCTGCACACGGATGATCCGGATCAGTTCATCGGGTCCCTCAAAACCAGCCGATCGAATGATTTTCACCATCGTGTCGGCATCGATCCGTTCCAGTTTCAGTATGGACTTGCGTCCGATGTTCAACGCGGCACGGACACTGTCAGCGCCGCTTGGCCAGCTTGTCGCAACGATGTAGAAGTCTGCGCTCAATTCTTGCCGTATCTGGCGAAGCCTTGCGATGCGGTCAGGATCGACATGGGCGTCGTCTACTATCACCGCCTTGGGATTGAGGCGGCGCACGTCATTCGCGATCTGCGCTCGGTCGTCATCGACTAGGAACCTCGCGGCTCGCTGCAAGGCCATGTCCCGAAGAAGGAACGTCTTTCCGGACCCGGGCTCGCCGACGACCACGCAGTCGCTCCGATGATCTTTGAGCCACTGCATTTCCCGCTCGCGACCATGAACTCTGTTGCCAATCACTGGACGCCGGGTTGCAGGAAACGGGCTCAACGCTTGTGGCCGTCCGGTCAACTGCAGCAGGCGCTTGCACCAATCGGGTTCCTGGTATAGCCGCAGCGCAATCCACTCTTGGTCGTAGACCTGACGAAGGTCGATTTGTCTCAGCCGAGCCTCATCGCGTAACTTCCTACGCGTGCGTGGAGTAACATGCCTCGAGGTTGCAAATATGACGGACGTCGGTTTCCAGTCTGTGCCGACTGCTCGATCGATGCTGTTCACGAAGTTTCGGACAAGCCGCTCGCCTGTGGTCACCACCAACGGAAAAGAGGTCCCTCGCGTCCCGCTGTCGATGGCACCGTCGAACCCATCGTCCCCACTGCCGCTGATGAGCACGAGCGTGGGCCAGTCGCGCCGGAGCAGCGCTGCGGCGCACCTTTGGAACACTGCCGGATCAAGCCGTCTTCGGAGCCCATCTAAGATGTCCTGGTGGTACGGGTCGATGGCGAAGGCGGACGACTGGGTCACCGCGCTGCCCGAACCAAGCGACTCCGCAACCCTCTTGAGTCGGTCTGCAGTTGAAGCCGTGATGCCCAGCTCTCCTCGTTCCCATCGAGCTACCGTATTCGGTTCGACCTTCATTCTCTCAGCGAGCTGCTCCTGAGTCAGGCCGAGTCGTCGTCGCAAGGATCTGACATCATCGTTGTCCATATCTGAGTCCCATGTAACTATACGTCAGTATAGGAGGTGGTGCCCGATATGCCAAGTGGGCTCTCGGCTGTGCACAGATCCTCAACGTCACCGTCCTACCGCGGTTTGCCCGTTGCTCGACTCCGCCTCACTCTCTTGGCCGCCCCGGCGCCCGTCATCGTTCCGACCGCCGGTTGACCGCCGCGTCCGGCTCCCGTACGGTCGGGCCGCCCCGGGCGCACCGCATGGAGTTCCAACGCTACTTCTCTCGAGCCGACGCGGTGCGGACGCTGCCGCTGGTCAAGCGGATCGTCGCCGACATCCTGGACACCGGCCGCAGCCTGCGGGAGTACCTGGAGGACACCACTCCTCGGCGCGCCCGCGCGGCGGCGGCCGCCGGCTCGACACGTGGCGAGCAGCGCCGCGCCGCCGAGCGGCTGTTCGACGAGGATCCGATCATTCAGGAGCATCGCGCCGCCCTGCTGGAGTACCTGGCCGAGCTGGAGTCGATGGGCTGCTTCTACAAGGACTGGAACTTCGAGATGGGGCTGGTCGACTTTCCGGCGATCATCGACGACGAGCAGGTGTTCCTGTGCTGGCGCAGTGACGAGCCCGAGCTCGCCTTCTACCACCGCATCGACGAAGGCTACGCCGGCCGGCAGCCTCTGCCGCCCGACTGGACGGGCGAGACCTGATCCGTCCGTCCTACCCGCGCGCCGCGCGGATCAGGGACAGGGCGTCGGCGACGCGGGCGGCGATCCGGTCGTAGTTGGCCTGCCGGCGGTCCTCATCGGGAAAGAGGGCGCTGCCGATGCCCACCGCGCAGGCGCCGGCGCCGAGCCAGGCGCCGATGCTCTGGGCCGACACCGCCACGCCGCCGGTCGGCATGATGCTCGTCCACGGCATCGGCCCGCGGACCGCGCTCACGAACTCCGGCCCGCCGACCGAGCCGGGGAACACCTTGACAATCTCCGCGCCCAGCTCCTCGGCACGGCTGATCTCGCCGGGTGTCATGCAGCCGGGCAGATAGGGGACCTTGCGCCGGTTGCAGAGACGGGCGGCGGCCTCGTCCAGCGACGGACTGACGATGAACCGGGCGCCCATGCCGATGTAGTTGGCCGCCGTCGGCGCATCCATGATCGAACCGGCGCCGACCCACACGTCGCTGCCGGACAGGCGCTCGACGACGGCCGCGAACGCCTGCAGGGCGCCGGGACCGCGGTTGGTCAGCTCCACGACCCGCGCGCCGCCCTCGACGCAGGCGGCGGCGAGGCGGCCGGCCACCTCGGGATCCGGCTCGTAGTACAGCGGCACCAGGCCGGTATCGTGGATGGCCGCGTAGCAGCGCAGACGATCGCTCACGGCCATCTCACTCGATCCCGAAGTAGCGCTCGGCGTTGCCGTAGCAGACATCGGCGACGATGCCGCCGAGCAGCTCGAAGTCGGCCGGCAGCAGCCCGCGCTCCATCTCGTCACCCAGGATCCCGCACAGCAGGCGCCGGAAATAGTCGTGACGGGGGTAGGACAGAAAGCTCCGCGAGTCGGTCACCATGCCCACGAAGCAGCTCAGCAGGCCGCTGTTGGACAGCGCTTCCATCTGCTTCGTCATGCCGTCGATCTGATCGTTGAACCACCACGCGGTCCCGAACTGCATGCGGCCGCGCACGCCGCCACCCTGGAAGTTGCCGATCATGGCGGCGAACAGGTCGTTCTGCGCCGGGTCAAGGTTGTAAAGGACCGTCTTGGCCAGCTTGCCGGCCTGCTCCAGCCGGTCGAAGAACCGCGCCATCGATCGCGCCGACGGCGGGTCGCCGATCGAATCGTAGCCGGAATCGCGGCCCAGCGCCTGGAAGCCGCGCCGGTTGGTGTTGCGCAGCGCCCCCAGATGGAACTGCTGTACCCAGCCGGCGTCCGCGTCCATGCACGCCATCTCGTAGAGGACCGCCGAGCGGTACTTCCGGACCGCGTCCGGGTCGGCCGCCCGGCCCTGCACGGCGGCGCGGAACGTCCCTTCGACCTCCCGCGCCGTGTACGGCTCCGCGTCCAGCACCTCCAGCCCGTGGTCGGACAGCCGGCACCCGGCGGCGTGGAAGTCCGCATGGCGCTCCGCGAGCGCGGCGAGCATCGCGTCGTAGTCAGTGATCTCCCTGCCCACGCGCTCTCCAAGGCCGGTCAGCCAGCCGTTCAGCCGCTCCGGGTCGTCGGCGGCCAGGGCATGGTCGGCGCGAAAGCCCGGCACCACCGTGCAAGGCGCACCCGCCGTGCGGATGCGCTCGTGGTGCTCCAGGCTGTCGGCCGGGTCGTCCGTGGTGCAGACCACGCGCACGTTCATCATGCGCAGCAGTCCGTGGGTGCGCAGCTCCGGCTGCCGAAGCCGCTCGTTGCACGCGTGGTAGATCGCCTCGGCCGTCCGGGGCGACAGCAGCTCGTCCACCTCGAACGGCCGGCGCAGCTCCATGTGCGTCCAGTGGTACAGCGGGTTGCGGACCGTGTAGGGCACCGCCTCCGCCCACGCCGAGAACTTCTCGTAGTCGCCGGCGTCGCCGGTGATCCGCCGCTCGTCGACCCCGAGGGCACGCATCGCCCGCCACTTGTAGTGGTCGCCGCCCAGCCAGATCTCCGTGATGGTGGGAAAGTCGCGGTTGTCGGCGATCTCCTGCACCGGCAGGTGGCAGTGGTAGTCGAAGATCGGCTGGTCGGCCGCGTACTCGCGGTACAGGCGGCGCGCCGATTCGTTCGGCAGCAGAAAGTCCGGTCCAAGGAATGGTTCAGCCATAGGTGTGCTCCAATAGTGTGACATCGGCAGGCTCGCCGCCCAGGGTGAGGTCACGCGGCAGCGCGCCGGCCAGCCGATAACCGGCGGCCAGGAACCGTTCCCGCTTGGACGTGTCGGGCGCCGCGACAAAGGCGACGGCGCGAGCGGCGCCCAGGTGTCGCCCATCCTCGGTGAGCGCGGTCAGCAACTCGCCGGCATGGTCGGCGTAGGCGTCGTGGGCGACCAGGTCGACCACCGCGGTCGCGTTACGCAGCGGCGCCGGTCCCGGAGCCGCGGTGCCGAACCCCAGCACGCGGCTGGCGCCGGCACCGGCGAGCACCCGCATCACGCCGCCGCGGCTCTGCGTGTCGTAGTGGATGGTCGTGAACGCCGAGACGCAACGCGCGGGCGGGACGAACGCGGCGCTGGCGATGCCGCGCTGATAGTCCAGCACCCGCGTCGACAGCGGCTGCGCGACCAGCGCCGCCACACCGGGAAGGTCGCCCCAGCACGCCGTCCGGACCGACACTGGCTGGCCCGACGCGTACAGCGTCCGTTCGTACGCCTCGAAGCCCGGCGCAGCGCGGCGCATGATGCCTCCGGTCCGCTCGAAGCCGATCCGGTCGTACACCGCCCGTTGCCCCACGCGACCGCCGTTGCCAAGGAAACAGAGGCGGCAGCCGGCGTCGAACGCCGACCGAACCACCGCCTCGGTGAGCTCCGCGGCGATGCCGCGCCGCCGGTGCTCGGCGAGAGTGGTGACGTTCTCCACCACCGCGATTTCCGGCTCGTCCACCGGATACGACACCGTCGCGGTCCCGACATCGGTCTCCCCGCAGCGGCCGATCGCGGTTACAGACGTGAGCGTGTCGCCGTAGGCCCCGCGCAGCGACGGCATCCAGTCGACGTCGCTGCGCTCCCATTCGGCTGCCAGCAGGTCGGTCACGCGGATCTGGTCGGCCGGCGCCACCGGCCGGCGCAGGAAGTCGACGCTGAGGTCTGCGCCATCGGCGAGCTTCAGGGGCGCCGGCGGCACGATCGCGGACATCGGCGCGGATGATAGCCCCTTGCTTCTCCGCTCGCCATTCGCCTATAGAGTTGCGGCATGGCCGGCATCGAGATCGAGCGGTTCGCGAACACCGATCCCGGCGCCCGCGGCAAGCTCCGCGCCTTCGTCGATTTCCACTGGAGCCACTACCGCGACGACCCGCGCTACATCCCGCTGCTGGACTACGAGTACCTGGGCTTCCACCTGCTGGGCATCGTCGGCTATTTCGAGCAGCGCTCCCTGTTCCTTCAGCATGCGGCCATCGCTTTCTTCATCGCCTACGACGATCGCCGACAGCCCGTCGGGCGCTGCATGGCCTTCGTCAACGACGACCACAACGCCCACTGGAACGAGAAGACCGGCTTCTTCGGCTTCTTCGAGTCCGTCGAAGACCAGGAAGTGACCGACCGCCTGCTGCGGGGGGCCGGCGACTGGCTGCGCGAGCGCGGCATGCAGGCGATGCGCGGGCCGCAGAACCTGCCGGTCAACCAGGCGACGCCCGGCGTGCTGACCGAGGGGTTCGACTCCCGCCCGGTCATCTACTACCACTACAACAAGCCGTACTACCTGGACCTGCTGACCGCCGCCGGCCTGCACCCGGTCAAGCGGGTGCGCTCCTGGGAGGTGCCCGTGCACGTGCCCATGGAGGAGAAGCTGCAGCGGGTCGCCCAGATCGTGCAGAAGCGGGGCGGCGTGGTATTCGAGACCTGGGGCGAGCGGCCGCTCGCGGTGCGCAAGCGCGAGATGCTGGACATCTACAACGACGCCTGGAACGACAACTGGGGCTTCGTCCCGTACCGCGACGAGGAGTTCTTCAAGGTGATCGACGACGAGCAGCTCATCGTCGACCGCGGCCAGTTCTCGATCGCCTATTGGCAGGGTGAGCCCGCCGCCTTCTTCGGCGGCGTGCCGAACATCCTGGACGGCATGCTGCCGTCACGGCTGTGCCCGCGCTTCGAACTGTGGCGGGCGGGGCGCATGCTGATCACCAAGCGCCGTCTCGCGGGGCTGCGGTTCGGGTACCTGGGAGTGAAGAAGAAGTTCCGCAACCGGGGACTTGAGGGCCTGCTGCTCTGGAAACAGAAGATCTACACCCAACAGCACGGCTACCAGTACTGCGACGTCGGCTACGTGCTGGAGGACAACACCCCCGTGCTGCGCATGCTCGACATGATGAACGCCATCCCCTCGAAGACCTACACGATCCTGGAGACGCCGCTGTAGACTGCTGGTGCCCGGTACCCAGCGGTCGGCTTGTATGCAACCATGCTCTGAGCGGGATTCAGGGATCGCTCCGGGGCCGTGGCGCCGCAGGTGCTCTCCTTCCCGAAGCTGATACAACTCGATCTGGGAGCACAGGGTGTGAAGTACGACGGAAACGAGGCAGACCCGCGGCCGGTGCGGTTCGGCATCGGCGGCCCGGTCGGTTCCGGCAAGAGCCACCTGCTGCTGCGGCTCTGCCAGCGGCTGGGCGGCGAGCACTCGATCGTCGCCATCACCAACGACATCTACTCGCGCGAGGACGAGAAATTCCTGATCCGCGCCGGCGCGCTCGCCGACGGGCGGATCCTGGGAGTGGAGACCGGCGGTTGCCCGCACGCCGCGATCCGGGACGACATCTCCGTGAACGCCGACGCCCTGGCACGCCTGCAGGACCGCTTCGGCGACACCCGCGTTGCCTTCATCGAGAGCGGCGGCGACAACCTGTCCGCCAGCTTCAGCCCCGACCTGGTCGACTACCAGATCTACGTGATCGACGTCGCGCAGGGCGGGGACATCCCCCGCAAGGGCGGCCTCGGGATCACGCGCAGCGACCTGCTGGTGGTGAACAAGGTGGACCTCGCGCCTTACGTGGAGGTGGACCTGCAGCGGATGACCGACGACGTGCGGGCGGCGCGCGGCGACCTGCCGTTCGTGATGACCAACCTCAAGGATGGCTCCGGCGTGGAGGAGGCGGCCGCCTGGATCGTGGCCGCGCTCGGCGCCCCGCGGCGCGACCGGCCGGCATGGGGCGTGGGCGGGCACCACCACCATCCCCACGACCACGGCAACGGCTTGCACTCTCATCATCACCACGCCGGGCACGCCGAGGACCATCTCCACGCGGCCAACGTCCGCTAGCCCGCATAGCTCACCAAGGGGGATAGACACGGGGTGGTATTTGTGGTAT
>JAPPKD010000052.1 GCA_028820215.1 Spirochaetaceae bacterium
CGGTAACGGCTACTCCCTCCACCTACGGCAGGGCGCGCCTCTCCTCGACTCTACCTTCTGCAGCACCGCGTCGTTCAGGGTCAGGCCGAAGCCGGGGGCGTCGCTGAGGGTGCTGGCGCCGTCCACCGGCAGGACCGGCTCGTTGTAGAGCTCCTGGGCGCGCTCCAGGTTGCGGTCGGCCAACTCCTCGTCCGAGAACTCGTGCGGCAGCGTGTTGCCGAGTCCCGTGGCGAACAGGTGCAGGCTGGCCAACGATCGGATGCCGATCGCCGGGCTGTGCGGCATGAGCGGCTTGTTGTGCGCGGCGGCCAGGTCGAAGATGCGCCGCACCTCGGTGGGGCCGCCGGCGTTGAGGATGTCGGGCTGCAGGATGTCTGGATTGGCCAGCAGGATCAGGTCGCGGAAGCGCCAGCGGGTCGCCTCCAGCTCTCCGCACGACACCGGGATCGACAGGGCGTCGGCCACCTGCCGGTAGCCCGGCAGATTGACGTGCGGCAGCGGCTCCTCGTAGTGGAAGGCTCCCAGCTCCTGGAGGAGCTCGCCCTGGCGGATGGCGGTGCTGACGGTGTAGCCCCAGTTGCAGTCGAAGCTGAGCGTGCAGTCGTCGGGCAGGAAGTCCCGGCACACGCGGAAGCGCTCCATGTCCGCGGCCGGATCCGCGTCCAGCACGGTCGGTCCCCAGTCCATGCGGATCTTGTAGGCGCGGAAGCCCATCCCGTGGCCGCGCCGCACGTCGGCCAGCATCTCCCCTGGCGTCTTGCGGCTGCCGAGCCCCTGGCTCCAGTAGAGCGGCAGCGTGGTGCGCGCGGCGCCGCCCCACAGGTCGTACACCGGCCGGCCGAGCGTCTTGCCCAGCGCGTCCCAACAGGCGATGTCGACGGCGGCGATCGCCTGAATGTGCTGGCCGGTGCGGCCGTGGCGGTAGAACAGCCGGTCCCACAACACGGCAGGCGCGTGCACGCTCATGCCCGTCACGTCCGGGGCCAGCAGGTCGCGGGCCACCGCGACGCCCACGCTCGGATGCGCGCGGAAGGCGCCGATCCCTGTCACGCCGGCGGCGGTGTGCAGCCGGATGAGGATCTCGCCCCCTTCGAGCGCGTCCACCTGGACCCGCTGGATCGCGTCGTGAGTCTGTGCCATCGCGCCGACTTTACAGCACGCCGCCGGTGAGGGGATAACCTCGCCCATGCCCGAACCGCGCCGCTCCCCTCACCTGGTCGCCCTGCTCAACCCGCGTCATCGAATCAGCGCAGAGGGCATCCGCGACGCGCTCGGCGGCATCCCGGCCGGCGTCGAGCTGCGCACCTTCACGGATGCGCCGCCGGACGGCCTGCTGCCGGAGCTCGAGGGGCTGATCAGCAACGGCTGGCTGCCGGAGCCTGCGCGGACGCCGCGCCTGCGATGGGTGCAGACGCTCAACGCCGGGCACGAGGACCTGCCGGACGCGCTGGTGTCCTCCCCTGACGTGGAGGTCTGTCACGGCAGCGGCCCGGCCGCGGTGCCGATCGCCGAGTGGACGCTGGGAGCGATGCTGTTCTTCGGGCATCGGTTCCGCCGCATCCTCGCGCACGAAGACGCCCGGACCTGGCACCGCGACCGGGCGGCGGAGATGTCGGCGTCCGTGCTGCACGGCAGGACGGTCGGCATCCTGGGCTACGGGGCGATCGGCCGGCAGGTGGGACGCCTCTGCCGCATGCTCGGCATGCGGGTGGTGGCCACGCTCGGCCGCGCGGGCAGGCGGCAGCAGCTCACCTACCGGACACCCGGCACCGGCGACCCGGAGGGCGAGCTGCCGGAGCGCTGGATCGGCTGGGACGAGCTCCATGGCGCGCTGGGCGACCTGGACTTCATCGTCCTGGCCCTGCGGCTCGACGGGCAGACCGAACGGCTGATCGACGACGCCTTCCTGCGGCGCTGCAAGCCGCAGGCGGTGCTGGTCAACATGGCGCGCGGGGGGTTGGTGGACCAGGGAGCGCTGTCCGCCGCGCTGGCCGCCGGACGCATCGGCGGCGCCGCGCTCGACGTGTTCCAGACCGAACCGCTGCCGGCCGACGACCCGCTGCGAGACGCTCCGAACCTGCTTCTGTCGCCCCATTGCTCGCCGGAATCTCCGTTCTTTCAGGATGAGATCGCCAACATGGTGGCCGAGAACGTGCGCCGCTTCGGAGCGGGCGAGCCGCTGCTCAACGTCATTCGCCCCCGCGCGAGGCCCACGTGATCGAGTCGATCACCACCGAGGTCATCTCCAGCACGTACGACGGGGGCCGTTTGTGGTTCCATCCGCGCGCGTGCACGGTGCCGCACGCTGGCGGCACGAAGCTGGTGATGACCGGGCAGAGCATCTCCGGTTCGGACGTGTTCGGCCACGTCCACTGGATGACGTCCACGGACGGCGGCCGCTCCTGGAGCGAGCCGGAGCCCATTCCCGAGCTCGGCCGCCGGCTGCGCGACGACGGCATCGAGGACGGCGTCTGCGACGCGGTGCCGGAGTACCACGCGCCGACCGGCACCGTGCTCCTGCTGGCGTTCAACGTCTACTACCGCGACGACGTGCTGACGATGGCCGACCGGGAGCGCCACGTCGTCTACTCGGTGCTGGATCCGGCGACCGGCCGCTGGGGCGGGCGCAAGCGGATGCCGTGGGACGAACCCGAGGCCTCGGCGATGTACACCAGCAACTGCTCGCAGCGGGTGACCCTGGACCACCGCGACGGTGAGCGGGCCGGCGACGTGATCGTGCCGCTGACCTTCGGCCCCCTGGGGCGGACCCACCGCGATGTCTGCACGGTGCGCTGCGCGTTCGACGGCGCCGAGCTGCGCGTGGCCCAGCAGGGATCGCGCCACGAGCTGCCGGTCCGCCGCGGCCTGCTGGAGCCGAGCGTCACGCGCATCGGCGACACCTTCTTCCTCACCGTGCGGGCCGAGAACGACCGCGGCTACGTGTCGAGCTCCGCCGACGGCCTGCACTGGGAGCCGCTGCGCCCGTGGTGCTGGGAGGACGGCGAGCCGCTGATCATGTCCACCACGCAGCAGCGCTGGCTGCCGCACGGCGACGCGCTCTTCCTGGTGTACACGCGCCGCACGGAGGCCAACCGCAACGTGTTCCGCTGGCGCGCTCCGCTCTGGCTCGCGGAGGTGGACCGCGACCGGCTGTGCCTGCGGCGCGACAGTGAGCGGGTCGTCCTGCCGATGAAGGGCGACGGCGTCAGCGGCCCGGACGGCGTGCCGCGCATGGGCAACTTCCACACCACGGCCGTCTCTCCGGACGAGTCGATCGTCACCGTCGGGGAATGCCTGCCCACTTGCGGCTACCAGGGAGAGACCCTGCTGGCCCGCGTGCGCTGGAGCCGGCCCAACCGCCTGTTCGGCTGATGGAAGGACGCCGCCTGGTGGCCGTCGGCGGCCACGTCGAGATCGAGTCGTTCGAAATCCCGGAGCCGGGCCCCGGCCAGGTGCTGGTGCGCGTCGCGCGGAGCCAGGTGAGCGCCGGGTCCGAGAAGAACGCCCTGCTCGCGGCGAGCGGCGGGCGCCGGCCGCTGGGCTACACCCTGGCCGGCACCGTGCAAGCCTGCGGTCCCGGCGTGGATGCCTGCCGCGTGCACGACCGGGTGCTGGCATTCGGCAACCACGGCAGCCATTGGCTCACCGGGCAACAGGGGCTGTCCGAGCTGCGCTCGTCGCTGCAGCCCATCGAGCACGACGCGGCGGAGCTCAGCGACGAGCAGGCCACCTTCGCCGTGCTCGGCGACGTGGCGCTGCTCGGCATCCGGCGCGCCGAGCTGCAGATCGACGAATCGGTCGCCATATTCGGCCAGGGCGTGGTCGGCCAGCTCACCACCGCGCTGTGCCGCATCTCGGGCGCCTACCCCATCATCGCCGTCGACCTCGACGCGCGGAGGCTGGAGCTGGCGCGCGGCAGCGGCGCCACCCACACCGTCGACGCGTCCGCGGAGGACCCGGTCGCGGCGATCCGCGACCTGACCGGCGGCGGCGCGCAGTGCGTCTTCCACGCGGCCCGTGATCCGGGCGTGCTGGTGCCGGCCATGCAGGCCGCGGGCGACCGCGGCAAGGTCATCCTGGTCGGCAGTCCGCCCGGCACGGTCGAGCTGGGTCTGCAGACCGAGCTGCTGAGGCGCGAGCTGGACATCCGCGGCGTCTACGGGCGCGGGCTGGAGGACACCGCCCATCCGAAGTTCCCCTGGACCCGGCGCCGCAACCGCCGCGCGATCATGCGCCTGATCGCACAGGGGGCGCTGGTGGTGGATCCTCTCATCAGTCACGTCGCCCGGCCGGAACAGGCGCCACGTCTCTACCGGCAGGTGCTGGAGGGCACCGCGGGCTGGATGAGCATCCTGTTCGACTGGGACTGAGCCCGTGCGCTCCGACCAGCCGCACACGCCCCACGCACGCGACATCGCGGGAGCGTCGTGGGACCCGGGGCGGTACCTGAAGTTCGCCGACCACCGCGTACGGCCCGCCGTCGACCTGATGGGGCGAATCCCGCTGGCGGACCCCGCATGCATCTACGACCTCGGATGCGGCACCGGCAATGTTACCCGCATGCTTGCCGACCGCTGGCCGGCCGCCGCCGTCGTCGGGATCGACCACTCGCCGCAGATGCTGAAGCAGGCGCGCGCCACCCCGTCGCGGGTGCGCTGGCAACACGGCGACCTTGCGGACTGGAAGCCGGAGGAGGCTCCGTCGCTGCTCTTCTCCAACGCGGTCATTCACTGGCTGCCCGACCATCGGTCGCTGATCGGCCGCCTCTGGTCGCTGCTGCCGCCGGGCGGCTGCCTGGCGGTGCAGGCGCCGATGAGCTGGGAGCTGCCCTCGCACCGCCTCATGCGCGAGACGCTCGCCGACGGTGGCGCGGGGGGCTCGCCGCTGGGCGACGCCGAGCTGCGACGCGCCGTGGCGAGCCGCGGGCTGCACGATCCCGGCTTCTACTACGACCTGCTGGCCACGGACGCCGCCCACGTCGACGTGTGGACCACCGAGTACCAGCACGCCCTCACCGGTACGGACGCCGTGCTGGAGTGGGTCACCGCCACCAGCCTGCGCCCGATCCTGACCGGCCTCGGCGATGCGGAGCGCGCCACCTTTCTCGACCGGTACCGCGAGCGACTCAGGAGCGCTTACCCCCCGCGCCCCGACGGCATCACTCTCTACCCCTTCCTCCGCCTGTTCTTCGTCGCCGTGCGCGGCTGAGTCCACGGAGATTGCTGCTTCCCCCCATTGACAGCACCAAACCATGGCCGTAGGGTCCTTGACTGGAGGGTAGAATTATGCAGCAGCCGCTGCGCAGAAACGCCGCATCGAGTCTGAGCGTCGTCCTCTTGTTGCTCCTGGCAACCACTCACCCGCTGTTCGCGAGTGCTTCCACCGAAATGGCGGAAGAAGAGAAGCCCGTCATCCAGTTGATGGTCGGCCCCGTACGAATCCCCCTGGCCGCGGACATGTACATCATCCAGGACATCGGTAAGCGGATGAATGCCACTATCGAACCAATCAATGGCGACAAGAAGATGCTGCAAACCCTGATCGCATCGCGCCAGGTTCCCGATATAATGTATGGCAACTCGATCATGTCGAGGCTGGAGGCACTGGATTACGGACCACAAGGAGTGCTGTTTCCGCTCGATACGAAGTTCGACATGATGCCGAACATCAGTCGTTTGCGAACGGAGTACAAGGAGTGGGACGCGGCCATGACGGCAAATGACGGACATCAGTACGTCACGCCGTGGGTTTCGGAGTTCCCCTACTTCTTCTATGCACCCCTGATCCCGGCTTATTCGCGTAGGAGTGGAGAAAAAGTAGGCGCGTCCGCCGATTT
>JAPPKD010000184.1 GCA_028820215.1 Spirochaetaceae bacterium
TGCTCGGCGCACTCCGCACCTCCTGGCGAAAGCCCATGCCGGGCGCAGCAACAAGGAGCCGGCGGACATGACCGCCCGCTTCGAGCACGCCTTTGCCGAGCGCTTCGGCGTGCCGTACGCCATCTCCTGCAACTCGGGCTCCGGCACCCTGCTGGCGTGCCTGCTGGCGGCGGGCGTGGGGCCGGGCGACGAGGTGATCGTGCCCACGGTCACCATGGCGGCGACCGCGTTCGTCGTGCTGCAGTGCGGGGCGGTGCCGGTGTTCGCCGACAGCGATCCGGACACCTTCACCATCGACCCGGCCGACGTGCGGCGCAAGGTGACCGGGCTCACCCGTGCCGTCATCCCGGTCAGCCTGTTCGGCCTGCCGGCCGACTTCGACGCCATCGGCGCCATCGCCCGCGACCACGGCCTGGCCGTGATCGAGGACGACGCGCAGTGCTACCTGGCGTACCACCGCGGGCGGCTGACAGGCACCATCGGCGACGCCGCCAGCTTCAGCCTGCAGGGCTCCAAGCACATCACCAGCGGCGGCGACGGCGGCATGGTGATCACGGCCGACGAGGAGCTGGCCACCGGCGTGCGCAAGGCGGCGATCCAGGGCTACAGCGCGCTCGGAGCCGCCGCCGGCTCGACGATGATCCCCCGCGACGTCCGCCAGGACTGGGCGTTCGAGCGCCATACCCACATGGGCTACAACTTCCGCATGTCGGCGATGCAGTCGGCGCTCGGCCTGGGTCAGCTCGAGCGGCTGGAGTACCTGGTGGCGGCGCGGCGCATCATCGCCCACGGGTACGAGCAGGTGATCCGCGAGGAGGGCTGCCGGTGGCTGATCCCGCCGGTGGTTCCGGAAGGCTCCACGCACAGCTACTGGTGCTACACCTGCAAGCTGGACGAGGAGCTGCTGGGAGTGGACTGGCGCGCGTTCCGCCGCACCTTCATCGAGCACGGCGGCGACGGACTGTACGGACTGTGGGTCCCCGTGCACCTGGAACCGGTGTTCCGGAACCTGTCGTTCCACGGCGCGCCGGAGCGGGCGCCCCACTTCGACCCGCGCTACCGGGGAACCGTCAAGGCATACCGCGCCGGCGACTGTCCCGTCGCCGAGCGCCTGCGCCGCTCGGCGTGCCTGTTCAAGACCGGGAGCCAGACGCTGTCCAAGGTGGACAGCCAGCTCGAAGCGCTGCAGCGCACCATCCGCCACTACGGGTAGCCCAGGCAGCCGGGATCATCGGCGGTGGAGTTGCCGTACCGTATCGATGGTGTCGGCCTGCGCGGCGCTCTTGTCTTCCCGGTACTGCCGCAGGCGGGCGAACCGCAGCGCCATGCCGCCCGGGTAGCGCCGGCTGGTCTGGATGCCGTCGAAGGCGATCTCCACCACCAGCTCCGGCCGGACGTGCACGACGTGGCCCTCGCGGCTCGTCGCCAGTTGCTGCAGCCGCTCGGTCTGCCAGCGCAGGACCTCGTCGGTCATGCCCTTGAAGGTCTTGCCGAGCATCACGAAGCCGCCGGCGGGATCGCGCGCTCCCAGGTGCAGGTTGCTCAGGTAGCCCGCTCGGCGCCCGGAGCCCCACTCGACGGCCAGCACCACCAGGTCGAGCGTCAGCGCCGGCTTGACCTTGATCCAGGCATGACCTCGCCGGCCGGCCTCGTAGGTGCCGTCCGCCGCCTTGACCACGACGCCCTCGTGCCCGGCCTGCAAGGTCCGGTCGACGAACCGCTGCGCCTCCTCCGCGTCGCCGGTCTCCACCGCGTCGACCAGCAGCTCGGCCGGGCAGATCCCGGCAAGCGCCTGCCGACGCTCCGACCACGGCTCGCCGGTCAGGTCCCTGCCGTCCAGGAACAGGCAGTCGAACAGGAAGATGGAGGCCCGGCCGGCCGCGCTCATGGTCTCCTGGAACGGACGCGGACGCCCCCCAGAGCCAAGCGCGATCGCCTCGCCGTCGACCACCGCCGACCGGGCGGAGAGCCGCCGCGCGGCCGCAACCGCCGCCGGTACACCCGAGGTGACGTCGCGCAGGCTGCGCGTGAAGACCCGCACCGCGTCCCCGTCGCGGTGGATCTGCACCCGCATGCCATCCAGCTTTGCCTCCACGGCGGCGTCGCCAGTGCGCTCCAGCGCAGCCGCAACCGTCGGCGCCGACTGCGCGAGCATCGGCTCCACCGGCTGGAACACCTGAAGCTGAAACGCCTCCAATCCGTCGCCGCCGTCGCGCAGCGCCGCCTGCGCCACCGCCGGCAAGTCTCCCGACACCATGAGCGCGCGGCGCACCCGGTCCAGTGGCACCTCCGCCGCCGCGGCGACAGCGTCCACCAGCAGGCCCTCCAGTGCGCCCTGCCGGACCTCGCCGATCAGCAGCCGCAGCAGGTAGTCGCGCTCATCCGCGGCAGCCCGCCGCACCAGCGGCTGCAGCCGGTCGACCCGCCGCGGCCGTTGCCGTTCGAATTCGGCGAGGGCACGATCGACGTCGCCCACGGTGAGCGAGAAGGTGGCTGCCGTGGGCAGCTCTCCCAGCCGCCGCATCGCTGCAGGCCCGACGCCAAGACGGCCCTGGCGGAGCCTTCCGGCCAGGAAGCACACGCCGGCGGCCAGCGCGACCGGCTCGTCGTCATCGGCGAGCACCCGCAGGCACTCGGCCAGCGCCTGCACCTTGGCGCTCCGGCTGCGCGTGGCGCCCACCTGATCCGACACCGCGGCCAATTCGGCGAACAGCACGGGCCTGATCGTACGCGATCCTGTCGATTGCCAGGAACTCCTGAACATGGTGCGATGTCGGGTACCTGATGACTGACGACTTCATGAATCTGGGTCGGCACAAGCACCTGATGCTCGACGACTCGATCGTCGACTCGTCGCGGGGCGTGGTGCTGCGGTCCAACCCCGCGCGGGCCACGGGCGAGGCGCTGCTGCCCCCCGAGGGCGGGACGCCGGAGGTGTACGCATACAGCTCGGTGCGCTCCGAAGGCGGCCGGGTTCGCCTCTGGTACGACGCCCGCTCCCGGTTCGCGACCTGTTACGCCGAATCGGACGACGGGATTCACTTCACGACGCCGGAGCTCAACCTCCTGGGCCCCGACCTGCCGGCCAACGCGGTCATGGCCATGCACCGCCTGCAGGGCTGCTGCATCTGGATCGACCCGCAGGCGCCGCCCGAGCGCCGCTACAAGAGCCAGGCCAAGTGCGGTCCGCATCCCGACCGCCCGCACACGCTGGAGTTCTTCGCCTCGCCCGACGGCCTCACGTGGGAGCACCTGCACGGCATCCGCATCGAGGACTGCGACACCCAGAACGTCGTCTTCTGGGACGAGTCCTACGGCCGCTACGTCATGTATACGCGGCTCTGGGTGCGGGACGACGACCCGAACCGCAACCACCGGAAGGTGCGCCGGCTGGAGTCCGACGACCTCGTGCACTGGGACTCCGAGAGCGTGGTGTGGGAAGCGGACGCGGCCGACCTGGCGACCTACCGCACCTCCACCGGCATGCCGCCGGTCGACTACTACGGGGCGGCCGTCTTCAAGTACCCGGACGCGGACGACCTGTACCTCTGCCTGGCGGAAGCGTTCTGGCACTTCAAGGACCGCCCGGAGTCCGAGCGCTGGGGCTTCTCGCCCGATCCGGCGACGATGAACCGGACCGTCGAGCGCCTGGCGCCGTCGACCATGGACGTGTACCTGGGCTACAGCCGCGACGGCAAGGCATTCCGCCGGCCGGCTGATCGGCGGCCGTTCCTGTCGCTCGGCCCAGACGGACGCTTCGACTCCAAGCGGGTATGGGCCCTGCCGGACCCCGTGCGCATGGGCGACGAGCTGTGGATCTACTACGCCGGCGGCAACCGCGACCACGACCACTTCGTGGATCCGGTGGCCGGCCGCCGCCTGACGGGCCTGGGACGCGCCGTGCTGCGCCTGGACGGATTCGTCGCCGCCGAGGCGGGGTTCGGGGGAGGCGAGCTGGTCACGCAGCCGCTGACCTTCGACGGCGACCGGTTGCTCCTGAACCTGCAGGCCTCGGGAGGCGGCAGCCTGCAGGTCGAAGTCCTGGACGCGGACGGCCGCGCGCTCGACGGCTACGCGTCGGGCCCCCTGATCGGCGACTCGGTGGCCCTTGAGTGGCGGCCGCAGCAGGGATTGCGACGAATCGCCGGCCGCCCGATCCGACTGCGGCTGCGCCTGCGGGCGTGCAGCCTCTACGCGTTCCACTTCGCCGACTGAGCCCTCCACGCGCCGAGGGAGCACCTCCGTGAAGCAGAATGAGGAGACGCGTGTCGCCCGTTGCGGCGCTGACACCATCGAGTACCGGGTCCGCCGCAGCGCGCGCCGCACCAGGACCATCCTGATCTCCGTCGATCGGGACGGAGTCCAACTCGCCGCACCGCTGGACACGGAGGACGAAGAGCTCCGCGCATTGGTGGTCAGGCGCGCCGCATGGATTCGCAAGAAGCTGCAATCGCTCGGCGACGCACCGGCACCGCTCCGATTCATCAGCGGTGAGACCGTGCCGTACCTGGGCCGGACCATCCCTCTCACCTGCCAGCGGGACGGGACATCAGCGCAGGTGCGGTTCGACGGATCGCGACTTCGGGTCTCCGTTCCCGCCGGACTCGCCGACGAGGAACGGTTCGCAACCGCCCGCGACGCCATCGTCGCCTGGTACCGGGTCCGCGCCGCGGAACGCCTCCCCGCCGCGGTCGAAGCCTGGTGGAGCCGGCTCGGCTCCGGTCCCTCGCCCCCCGTCCTGGTGCGCGATCAGCGCAAGCGCTGCGGAAGCTGCGGCTCGGACGGCGTGATCCGCCTCAACTGGCGCGTGGTGATGCTGGACGATTCGCTCATCGACTACGTCGTCGTGCACGAGCTCTCGCACCTCCGGGTTCGCAACCACTCCCCCGCCTTCTGGCAACTCGTCGAGCGGTCGATCCCGGACGCCGCGCAGCGCCACCGCCGGCTCAAGGAGATCGCCTTGAGGCTCCCACTGTAGCGAGCTCAGCTACGCGGTGCCGTGCACGTACGTCACGGTCGTACCGCATCGCAGAACGTCAGCTCCCAGCCGTGGAACACCACGACCAGGCCGGTGAAGCGCACCCCCGGGAACTGCCGCGCCAGCCGCTCGTCCGCCAGGTACCGCCGGAGTTGCGCCGCCGCCTCGTCCGCAGCCGGCGCCGCCCGGGCCGCGTCCGCCGGCTCGGAGCGCTTCAGGTACTTGAGCTCGATCAGATAGCCGCGCCGAAGCTGCGGATAGCGGGCGACCAGCGGCTCCAGCGCGATGTCCGCGTGTCCCTTCCCCAGCTCCGCCTCCGATCGGAACACGTAATAGTCGGCTACGCTCAGATAGGCGGCCAGGAACCCCTGAACGACTTTCTCCCCGCCGATGTAGTCGCGAATCCCCGTCTGCCGCGCGATCGCCTCGCCCAGGAATTCGAACACGGGCCGCCATTCGCCCTCGTTGGCCATCCGCAGCATCAGTTGCTCGAACCGGAACAGGTTGACCGCGAACACCTCCACGTCGCGGTAGGCATCGCGCAGAAAGCCGTACATCAGCCGCTTCACGGTCTGGTTCGGGATCGCCAGCCGCGGCATCACGCCCTGCACGCCGCGGATGCTCAGCAGCCCGAAGTAGTGCATCAGGGACAGGAAGTTCTCCGGCTCGGTGAGCTCCGCCAGCGGAAAGCCGGGCGTGATGCGGGTGTCCACCTGCTCCTCGCCGATCACGTCCCGCAGCAGGTCGAAGTTGCCGTTGAGCTGCCGGCCGGTCACCAGCAGGTGACGCAGCTTGCCGTAGTCGATGCGCACGTTGGTGTCGATCAGGTACTCCGGCACCT
>JAPPKD010000064.1 GCA_028820215.1 Spirochaetaceae bacterium
GCACTTAGGAGGATTTCTTTCTACACGCCACCTCTCTATCGCTTATTTGGGGTTGCTACTGTGAGTCGATCACATCTCACGTGCACCAGGCAAACTGAGCGACATTGTGGGCCGCCAAAGGGGCATCAATCTCTCCTGCTTGATCGACCTTGGTCAAGTTCATGGAAATCATGATTGGAAACAGTAGCTTGCATGTGACGGTCGGGTATACATGGTGAGGGGAAGTGCATGGCTATCTCTGATAGAGACTTCGACCTGAAGAAGGGGTTGATTGAGAAAAGTATCGAAGCCTATGTCTTGGCTTTGGAGACGATTAATCGGCTAACGATCAGATACCGCCTTGAGACATTTTGTTACTTAGTCTGTAATGCTTGGGAGCTGCTACTGAAGGCAAAGATTATCGATCGGGAGAATGATTCGGATTCAATATTCTATAGGAAGACCATCGACGGACAAAAGAGGTCACTATCACTACGCGATTGTTTGAAGCAGGTACTTTCGAACGAAAGAGATCCAATAAGGCGAAACATCGAGTATATTGAGGGTCTAAGGGATGCAGCGGTACACTTGATAATCGGCGATATTCCGCGTGACGTGATCGGTCTATCGCAAGCTTGTGTGATCAACTACCACAAGTGTCTAAACGAGTGGTTTTCTGAGTCCCTATCCGAACGGTTTCCGATAGGAATGATGAGCATCGTTTATGACACAAGTCCGGAGTTGTCGGATCTGGGAGACAATCGACTGCGGAAACGACTTGGTGAAGACGCAGCTACGTTCCTCTCGCGATACGGAGCAGAGCTTAAGCGTGAATTTGACGACCTAGAGCGGTCTGCGGAGTTCTCAATCGGGATCGACTATCATCTAGTGTTGACGAAGAAAACCAACGATGCCGACATTGTACTTTCGTCCGGATCGTCGGACACACAACCGACGCAGATAATCGAGATCCCCAAAGATCCGAGTACTTCCCACCCTTTTCGACAGATAGAGGTAGTACCGTTGTTGACGAAGCGGGGATTGCCTGTGAATGTATATGACATTTAGTGTGCGAATAAGATACACGCGCTGAAGAAGCGTTCGGACTTCTTCTATCAGGGTAAGGTGAAGGGTTCGCCGGGACAGTATAGTCAAGCATATGTGGATTGGATCACAGTGCAATACAAGCGTGACCACGATTTCTTCAGGGCAGCTAGGAGGCGAGCCAGAGATCCGCGTTAGTGAGGCGGGGTGGCGCGAGAGGATGCGTGGCGACCTCCGTTGCGCGGAGGTACCCAGGACGGCGTCGGCGGCGAAGCGGATATGGGCGTGCGGTAGCGGGAGCAGGAGACGTAGTTCATGCCTGCCCGGTAGCAGAACTCGGTTGATAACGGGTCGCCCCCATGCTTGCCGCAGATGCCCACCGTCAGCTCCGGCTTGGTGATGCGGCCGCGCTGCACCCCCATCTCCACCAGCCGACACCTGCCCAGTCGAGTACCTGGAACGGAGCCTCCTATAGGATGCGTTTCTACACGTACTCGGGGAGAACGACGTCGCGTCGTCGCGCGAGTAGCCGAACATAATCTGAGTGAGGTCGTTGGTGCCGAATGAGAAGAAGTCGGCCGCGTCGGCGACGTGGTCGGCCGTAACCGCACCCGGCGGAATCTCGATCATAGTGCCGATCTGGTAGTCGACCCTGGTTCCCGCGTTCGCTTGCACGTCGGTTGCACCTCCGCGGCGAGATCGCGCAGCGGGATCGACGATCTCCGGCCGGCGCCGCCGGCTGCCACCGCTCACGGCGCCTCCGATGGCGCGCACAGGCGCGGCCTCTACGACGGTCGCGGCGGAGACGCCCTGCAACTGCGCCAGGTGGCGGGAAAGCGCCGCCGAGACCGGCAGGCCGCGCAACTTCAACACCTGCAGGACGGCCTCCCGCTGTGGCTCCACGCGCGCCTCGGTCCGGCCTTCCGCGTGTCCAGCCGTCCGGCCTGCTGCATGGCCCACCGTGCGTCTCTCCCGGCGCTCGGTACGCAGCAGCGGGTCGTCGTACGGTCCGACGCCCAGCGCCGCACCCAGCGTTCGTCCGATCTTGCGTAACACGGCCATGGTGGCGTCCGACAGCTCCGGTTCGTTCAGGGCTCGGTGCATCTCCTCCGCCGCCCAGCCCGGAAGGCGCGGCTGTCCGGCGCGGTGCGTAAGCGGCCCTCCTCCAGCAGGTAGATCGTCAAGCCGGGCCGCAGGCCCGCAGGCCCGCCGGGCGGCTCGGGGAGAACCGTTCGGGCACTTCGATCGACACCTCGGGGAAGCGCTACGACTCGTACAGCGACAGCTTGCCGCGGCGCACGTCGGTGGTGTTGTCCACCTCCAGCACGACGTCCGGCAGCGTGTCGGTGCCCACTTCGATGCGGGCGCCCGGGGGCCGCGTGGTGCGCGGGTGCAGGTAGACGGTCTGGTCGGCCTCCAGGATGCGCCGCCAAGCGCCGTCGGCATCGCGCAGCAGAAGGTCGGCGGCGCCGAAGGTGGCAATGGGCGAACCTCGCACCTGCGCAATCAGCGTCAGCAACTCGCGTAGGCGTTGCCCAGCGTGCTCGTGGTAGACGCTGACCGGGTCGCACACCATGGCGGTCTCGGTGGCGGCGTCCCAGTATTCGATGCGGCGCTCACAGCGCTCGATGTCGGCGCGCGCAATGCGCACCGGCCGGCAGCCGGGAAACTCCAAGGGCGGCATCTCGCGCTTGACCGGGCGCGGCACGGCGGTGGCGCGGTACTCAGCCATGGCACGAGGATACCATGGTTCGACCGATCATTCCAGTAGCACCGAGTGCGCCGGATAAACTACGAAATCACCTTGCCCCGTGTGAGAGTTCGGCTGCTCTGGTCCGTGCGCTCCAAGCAGCCGTTTACGGGGAGATGCCGAGCACGGCGTGGGCGGCGGCGAGGCGGGCGATGGGGACACGGTAGGGGGAGCAGGAGACGTAGTTCATGCCCGCCTGGTAGCAGAACTCGATCGACGACGGGTCGCCGCCGTGCTCGCCGCAGATGCCCACCTTCAGGTCCGGCTTGGTTGCGCGACCGCGCTGCACGCCCATTTCCACCACCGTGCCGACGCCTTCACGGTCCAGCACCTGGAACGGATCCTCCTCCAGGATGCCCTTCTCCACGTACTCGGGGAGAAACACGCCGGCGTCGTCGCGCGAGTAGCCGAACATCATCTGGGTGAGGTCGTTGGTGCCGAACGAGAAGAAGTCGGCCGCCTCGGCGACGCGGTCGGCGGTGACCGCGGCGCGCGGGATCTCGATCATGGTGCCGATCTGGTAGTCGACCCTGGTTCCGGCGTTCGCGAGCACGTCGGCTGCCACCTTCTCGGCGCGCTCGCGCAAACGGCTCAGCTCCTCCACGGTGCCGACCAGCGGGATCATGATCTCCGGCAGCACGCCGGCGCCGCCGGCCGCCACCGCGCACGCCGCCTCCATGATGGCGCGCACCTGCATGTCGTAGATCTCGGGGTAGGTGATGCCGAGCCGGCAGCCGCGGTGGCCGAGCATCGGGTTCATCTCGTGCAGCGCTTCGATCTTGGCCTGCAGGCGGTCGAGCGGCACCCCGGAGGCCTGGGCGAGCGCCGCGGCGTCGGCCTCGGTCTTGGGCACGAACTCGTGCAGCGGCGGATCGAGCAGGCGCACGGTGACCGGAAAGCCGTCCATCGCCCGGAAGATGCCGGCGAAGTCCTCACGCTGCAGCGGCAGCAGCCGGTCCAGGACCGCCTTCCGGGTGGCGGCG
Organism: Spirochaetaceae bacterium; assembly: GCA_028820215.1. Next base: position 3,757 of record JAPPKD010000064.1, read on the forward strand.
TCTTCGGCCACGATGCTCTACTGCGGGCCGATGCTGAGAACGCAGCGCAGCGCGTGACGTGAGCCGGGCCAATTGAATACCGGCGCTTCAGCGGTGTTTCCTGCGAGTCCGCCGCAGGAAGTCGTCCTCGTCGCGGCAGTGCAGCGCGGCCTCTACCAATGCCGCGGAGGAGACGCCCTGCAACTGCGCCAGGTGGCGGGAAAGCGCCGCCGAGACCGGCAGGCCGCGCAACTTCAACACCTGCAGGACGGCCTCCCGCTGTGTCTCGACGCGCGCCTCGGCCCGGCCTTCCGCGTGTCCCGCCGTCCTGCCCGCGACAAGGCCCTCGGCGCGACTCTCCCGGCGCTCGGTGCGCAACAGCGGGTCGTCATCCGGCCCGGTTCAGGTTGTCGGCCTCGGCGCCTTCGTAGAACTCGGACAGGTGAAGGACGGATTCTACGGAAGGTTGGGAGGAGTGGTCTCGCCGATTCATCGGTCGACGACCGCGACGTTCACGTTCTGAGCGGCACGGAGTACTACAACACGTATCGGGCCGGATGGTACGTGCAGCCTGAGGTCGCAGTCGGCGCACTGCTGGGCGACTGGCTTGCGGTGGAGGCGTTCTACGTACCGGCGCTGCAGTTCGAATTCGGAGAAACCAGGACACGAATAAGGACGCCGCACGGCGTAACCGTGCCCGAGAAAGGCCCAACTACGGAATGACCTTGCACCGTGCAGGGGTTCGGCTGCTTTGGTCCGTGCCGGCCAGGTAGTCGGGCGTTGCGGGCTCGGCCGAAACGGCTACGGGGAGATGCCGAGGGCGGCGTGGGCGGCAGTGAGGCCGGCGATGGGAAGAACAGGAGACGTGCGCCTACCGTGAGGCCTGCCCTGAGCCGGGCCACTTGCATACCGGCGCTTCAGCGTTGTTTGCTGCGCGTCCGCCGCAGGAAGTCGTCTTCGTCGCGGCAGTGCAGCGCGGCTTCTACCAATGCCGCGGTGGGGACGCCCTGCAACTGCACCAGGTGGCGGGTAAGCGCGGCCGAGACCGGCAGGCCGCGCGACTGCAACACCTGCAGGACGGCATCCCGCTGTGTCGCCATGCGCGCCTCGGTCCGGCCTGCTGCATGGCCCTCGGCGCGACTCTCCCGGCGCTCGGTGCGCAGCAGCGGGTCGTCATCGGGCCCGGTTCCCAGCGCCGCGCCCAGCGTTCGTCCGAGCCTGCGCAACACGGCCATGGTGGCATCCGACAACTCGGGCTCGTTCAGCGCATGGTGGATCTCCGCCGCCGACCAGCCCGGAAAGACGCGGCTCGCCAGCGCGGTGCGAAAGCTTCCGTGTTCCAGCAGGTAGATCGTCAAGCCGGGACGCAGGCCCGCCGGGCGGCTCGGAGAGGACTGCTCGGGTACCTCGACCCACACCTCCGGGAAGCCCCACGACTCGTACAGCGACAGCTTGCCGCGGCGCACGTCGGTGGTGTTGTCGACCTCCAGCACCACGTCCGGCAGCGTGTCGGTGCCCACCTCGATCCTGGCGCCCGGGGGCCGCGTGGTGCGCGGGTGCAGGTAGACGGTCTGGTCGGCCTCCAGGATGCGCCGCCAAGCGCCGTCGGCATCGCGCAGCAGAAGGTCGGCGGCGCCGAAGGTGGCAATGGGCGAACCTCGCACCTGCGCAATCAGCGTCAGCAACTCGCGTAGGCGTTGCCCAGCGTGCTCGTGGTAGACGCTGACCGGGTCGCACACCATGGCGGTCTCGGTGGCGGCGTCCCAGTATTCGATGCGGCGCTCACAGCGCTCGATGTCGGCGCGCGCAATGCGCACCGGCCGGCAGCCGGGAAACTCCAAGGGCGGCATCTCGCGCTTGACCGGGCGCGGCACGGCGGCGGCGCGGTACTCAGCCATGGCGCGCCAGGCGGAGGAAGTCGTCCTCGTCGCGGCAGTTCAGCGCCGCCCGCATCAGGACTGCGGTGGACACCGGCTGCAACTCCGCCAGGTGGCGGGGGAACGCCGCGGACACCGGCACGCCGCGCGAATGCAACACTTGCAGC
>JAPPKD010000177.1 GCA_028820215.1 Spirochaetaceae bacterium
CGCGTCGTGGCAACTCTACCTGGCGGAGTATGGCAGCCCCGGCTGGCTGGAAACAGGTTCCGACAAACCCGGTTGAAAGAGATCAGTACCTGCTCCCACCGCTCAGTGCTCCTTAACCACTGACGCACTTCATTCCTCCCGCATTCAACTCCGACCCTTGCAGTACACGTGACGCCACGCCGAGATCCCGATCCTTCGCCTGGACTCAGCCGGCACACCGCCACGGAGTCGGTGACGTGTATACCACGAACGCAAGCCTCCGTCGATAATCAATGCGTGAATAAATGGATTAAGATGGTGTATATTTAGTGTTTGGTGTACTGGTTGATTGGCCAAGGAACCCTTCGGTCGCGCGGCGCTATGTGAGTGTCCGAGCGGCGCCCCGCCGGCCGGTGCAAGCCCACGGAATCCTGCCTGCCGCTCACCGGCTGGCTGCGTATGGCTGCGTGGGCAGCGTCAGCAGGTACCCGGCAGCTCGGCGACTCGGCCGGTGTAGGAGACCACGCGACCGAGCGTGACTCCCACTCCCTCGGCGGCCGGGTTCCGGCGCCCGGTGACGCGTACCTCCAGCCGGTGCTCGCCGTCGGGCAGGCCGGTTACCCACACCGCCGTGCACTGGCAGGCGTTGACCCACTGCTTGGGGTGGTACATATCGCGCTCCTGCACCAGCACGCCGTCGATCCACGCCTCCAGCATGCCGCAGGTGCAGTGGATGTCTCCCTGCACGAAGATCACGTTGCCGCGAAACCTCACCTCCAGCGCGTCGCCCGGCGTGTCGCTGCGCATCAGCGGCTCGCCCTCGCCGTGCCGGACCCATTGCCCGCGCCACGCCAGCCGCGCATCGGTGGCCGCGAACGCATCGACCGGCTGCAGGTCCGGGAACGAAACCTCGGCGGGAGCGTCGTGGCGGAACGGCTGGCGGCGCACCAGCAGGTCGGATCCCCGCTCCCGGCCGCCGTTGGCCACCACGTTGGCGACGGCAAGCCGCACGCACTCGTCGGTCGCGGTGACGATCGAGTACCTGGTGTGGTGGTAGATGCGGTTCAGGTAGGGCCACATCTGCCGCTTCACGCGCTCGGGCAGCCCCTCGTAGCCGACCAGGGTGCCCATGATGCCGCCGGTGTTGGCGGTGTTGCTGTCGGTGTCCTGGCCGGCGCGGGTGGTGATCTCGATGGCGCGGTAGTAGTCGCCGCCGGAGTACAGCAGGCCGAGCGCCACGTAGGCGCCGTTGAAGCTGGCCTGGATGTTGAACTTGCCGCCCGGCTCGGTGGGGCCCCAGGGGCACAGGTCGTGGTTCCACTTGCCTTCGATCGCGCGCCATGCCGCCATCCAGTCATCGGGATGGTCGCGGTGGCAGGCGAGCAGGTGGTCGATCAGGAGGCCGTACCTGCTGTCCGCCGGGATCGCCCGCCGGCCCAGTTCCACGACCCGGCGCGGGTCGGTCTCGAACCAGGCGGCCGCGTACATGGCGGTGAAGAACATGCCGCCGTAGATGCCGTCGCCGTAGTTCACCACCCGCCCCTGGCGCCGGCACAGGTCCTGCGCGGCCTCCGGCAGACCCGGCGAGATCATGCCGATGTAGTCGCACTCGATCTGAAAGTCGATATCGTCGGCGTGCGGGTTGTAGGCCGGATGCCCGGCCAGTTCGGCGGGAGTGCCGGCCAGCAGGTTCTGCCGCGCCTGGCCGTTGGCGTGCCACACCAGGAACGCGCCCTCCCGGTAGGGCGCGGCGAAGTCCTCGCTGGTCGCGGCCAGCCCCCTGTCGGCCACCACCGCCAGCATCGCCATGTTCATGTACAGGTCGTCTTCGTTGACCAGCCACTCGCGCAGCGCGTGCTCCTGCACGTCCACGGCGCCGAGAAAGATGCGCCCGTTGAACGCGAACTCCAGCGGCTCGCCCATCGCCGCGCCGTACGACTTGCCCACCCACGCGCCGAGGATCCGGTCCTCCAGCACGACCTTCGGAATCCGGACCAGTTCGCCGTCGTGTCGCGGGTTGTTGCCGTCATGCATCGTGTCCACCCCTGCTGCGGCCCAGGGTACGCCGGCCGAGCGGCTGCACGGGCCGAAAGTTGCGCGGATAGAGAGCGCCGAACGCCGCGATCTGCGCGGCCGACAGGGTAACCGGCTCGGTCATCACGATCCAGGACACCCCCTCGGTACAAGGTGGAGTGGTGAGCGACCCGCGGTAGCGCCAGGCGGCGCGCGTCTGTGGCAGCAGATCGGCGGCCCGCACCTCCCCCGGCAGAGCCGCCGCCGAGCCGGCCTCCCGCGGTAGATTCGCCCAGATCGGGGCCAGCGTTTCGTTTGCGGCTCCGTGGCGGAGCAGGACGGCGACGACCGCCAGATCGCCGGCGTCGCCGGCGTGCACCAGGTGCAGTTCCATTGGAGAGCGCGCGCCCCCGACCGTGTGCTCGCTGGCGTGGTGAAAGTGGAACTGCAGCAGTTCGCAGCGGGTGGCGCCGACCGTGATGCCGCTGCCGCGGTCGACGTTCACCTGGATGGTGCGTCCGGTGTTCACGACCGTGGCGGCACGCGGCACGTAGTCGAACTCCACCGCCGGATAGTCGCCGTACGCCACACCCTTGGCAAGATCGATCGGCGACTGCTCGGCGCCGTCGGCGCAGGCGGAGAATGCCTCGTCGAGCGACCACCAGCAGGCCGGCCCCCGGTCCCCCTCGTAGCTCCACACAGGCCCGTCCGTCACAATCACCCCCCGGTATTCTCCATGCTCGCGATCACCGCCTGAAGCTGCCGCAGCACGGTATCACAGCGGCATGAAAGACGCGGAATGGCGCTACGGAAGCACAAACGGAGCGATTTCCGCACCCGGCTGGGTTCAACCAGGCTCGGAGATGGCGCGTGCGGCATGGACCGCGAGGGCGCTGCGCGAGTGCTTGATGGCGTTGGTGGCGGCGCCGGAAGAGGGCGCCGGCAAGGCGAAGTAGCGCACCGGGTGCTTGAAGCGCGCCAGACGGGTTTCGAGCTGGGCTTCGAGGTCTGCAGGGGGGAGCGGTCCGGATGCGAGGGCCAGGAAGGCGGCCGGGCGGCGGCCGAACTCGGGGTCCGGAATCGCGACGCACACCGCCTGCAGTACCGCGGGGTGTTCGAGCAGTGCCTGTTCCACCTCCTCCGGCTGGATGTTCTCGCCGCCCGATATGAAGCGTGCGTCGCGGCGGCCGGTCACGGACAGTCGCCCGCCGTCGAGCCGCCCCAGGTCGCCGCTCGCGAACCAGCCGCCGGCGCCGGCCGCCGGCCGCACGTGCTCCTGTTCCAGGTAGCCGAGGCACAGGGTGCGCCCCCCGAGCAGGATTTCGCCATCGTCGCTGATGGTCACGTCCCGGTGGGGCAGCACCGGCGCGGCGCCGGTGAAGGTCTCACGCGGGTCGCCGGGGCGGGTGGTGGCGACCTGCGATGCCATCTCCGTGCAGCCGTAGGACGCGCACACCGGCAGGCCGCCGTCGCGCGCGCGGCGCAGCAGCGGGCCGGACAGCGCGCTGCCGCCGATCAGGGCTGCGTGCACGCGCCGGGTCAGCCCGTGCCAGTCCGGGATCTGCAGCAGGCGGCGAAGCTGGGTTTCCACCAACGACACGTGGGTGGCGTCCGGCAGCAGGCGCGCGCCCGGGTCGTCCGCGTCGTGGAACGCCCCGCTCTCGGCGAACAGGGCGCAGGCCCCCGCACTCAGGGTACGGAACAGGATGCTCAGCCCCGCGACGTGACTGAGCGGCAGCGCCACCAGCCAGGCGTCGTGCGGCCGCAGCGGGATGTTTGCCGCCGAGCCGGCCGCATTGTAGAGGTGGCTGGCAGCGCTGTGCACCACCGCCTTGGCTTCTCCGGAGGAACCGGAGGTGAACACGACGGTGGCAGGCCGGTGGACGGCGATGTGCAGCGGGGTGCGCGTAGCCGCGGGCGAGGACGCGGACCGAGGGCGCCACTCGACCGCGCCGGTGCGCTCCAGCAGCCGCTCCCGCTCGCGCGGGGCGGCGCGCGCGGGCAGCAACACCGCCAGCGCGCCGGTCGCCAGGATGCCGAACAGGGCGGCGGCCCACGTCGGTGGATTCAGTTCGGCGGGAAGCGCGACGCGGTGGTTCGGTGCGACCCCCGCCGCGGCCAGAGCCGCGGCGCTGCGCGCGGCGCGGCGCGCGTACTCCCGGTACGTAACGGTGTGGCCGCGCCACTGCAGAGCCGGGGCCGATCCGTACTGCTCGCAGAGCGCGGTCAGGTCGAGGACACCCTCGGGAGCGACCGATTCCAGTACGGGGTCCGGGGGACCGGTCACGGCCGGTTCTCACGTAGCGCCCACCGCCGCGGGCCGCGCGCGGAGATGCACCTGACGCGCCGTGAGGTTCGCGCGTGTCGAACAACGACCGGACGAGCGGTTCGGCCGTCGCCCGCCAAGTGATGCGTTGCGCGGCTCGTCCGATAGTGCGCCGCCGCAACCGGAGCGCGAGCGGGCCGCCCGGCGGCGTTGTTCCCCGCGGAGGATCGAACGATCGGCAGGCTCATGCGTCGGATGCCAGGAGCGCGGCTGCCGAGGCGCCGGCCATCAGCAGGAGCGCCTGCAGCAGCAGTACCCGGGCGGTGGTTGCGAGCAGGGGGTTCAGCGCCGGACCCGCCGGTGTTGCGCGCAGGCGGGCGTGGACGCGGAGCGCCGGGATGAGGGTGAGAAGCGGCAGCAGCGCCGGCCAGGCCGCGCCGCCGGTACCGGCCGCCAGGAGCAGGATCGGCGGCAGCAGCACGCCGGCCAGCAGGCAGACCAGGTACTCGGCGCGGGCGAAGCGGTCGCCGAAACGGACCGCCAGCGTGCGCTTTCCGGCCTGCTCGTCGGTGGCGCGGTCGCGCAGGTTGTTGACCACCAGAATGGCGGTGGCCAGCAGGCCGGGGCCGAGACCGACGCCGAGCACCAGCGCCGGCAGCGCGAGCGTCTGCAGGTAGTAGGTGGCGCCAACCGCCACCGGACCGAAGAACACCAGCACCAGGAGGTCGCCAAGGCCCAGGTAGCCGAGCCGCGGACCCCCGGTGTAGCTGATGGCGGCGACTACGCAGGCGGCCAGGAGCACCGCCAGCGGCCACCCGGCGCGCGCCACGCCGGCGACCCCGAGGGCGGCGGCGCCGGCAAACATCGCCAGCGCGCCGCCAAGCACCTGCCGTGGCGGAATCAGGCCCGCCTGAGTCACCCGTGTCGGTCCGACCCGCTCGGCGGTGTCGGCGCCGTGGCGCGCGTCTGCCCAGTCGTTGTGCAGGTTGCAGCCCACCTGGATCAGCAGCGCGCCGGCCAGCGCAACCAGCGCCCACGGCACCGCCAAGGAGCCGTGCCACAGCGCCAGCGCGCTACCGGCCAGCACCGGCGCCACCGCCGCCCACAGCGTGCGCGGCCGGATCGCCAGCCACCACGCGGTCAACGCCGGTGCTGGCGGTTCAGCCATTGCCACCGTCACGGGGCCAGTCCCCATGCGCCCGGTCGCCGCTCCATGTGAGGCCGAACGAGGCAAGTCCACGGGCCTCCCGTAGCGCCCGGCACGCCTTACTGCCGCGGTGGACGCCGGGGTGGCAGCACCGGCGAGGGCCGCGGTACGCCGGCACCGCGGCGGCCCGCAGGACGGCCGGGCTCGGGATGGCGGCGAAGTCGCCTGGCGGCGCGCGCATCCGTTCGCGCCGGTTACAGGCGGTACAGCTCGCCGAACTTGGCTTCCAGGTAGTCCAGGAAGTAGCGCGCGTTCAGCGGCTCGCCGGTGACCCGCCGG
>JAPPKD010000154.1 GCA_028820215.1 Spirochaetaceae bacterium
CTGCGCCATCTTCCAGTGCTACAACTCGCTGTGGGCGCAGTGGCACCGCCCCAACGTCACCCACGAGCAGGTGGAAGCGATGCCGCCGAAACGGCGCACGCTGTTCCGTGGCGTCTGGCAGCTCGGCGGCAACACCGCTTATTCAGCCGACAACCGCACGCTGATGCGCCCGTCGCCGCACGTGCCCACCGGTTGACTACGCACCCCTGTCGGCGGCCCGCGCACGCCGCGCTCCTGCGCGCCGGACAGTTGCCAGGGCGCACCCGTTCGGGGTAGTTGATGCACACCATGGGCGGCATACACGGCTCTTCTCCGATCGGGGTTCGCGTCCAGATTACCGGCAACAGTGGATCCGGCAAGACGACCGTCGCGAAGCTGCTGGCGAAAGCGCTGGACGCGGATTTCGTCGACCTGGACGCCCTCAACTGGCAACCGGGCTGGCGGGCGCTCAACGACTCCGATCCCGCGGAGCTGGAGCGCCGATTCCTCGCGGCGACCGTCGGCGAGCGCTGGGTCGCCTCCGGCTCGTACACGCGCCACTGCCAGCGCACCTTCTGGCCGCGCCTTGAAACCATCGTCTGGCTCGATCTGCCGCTGCGGCTATGCGTCTGGCGGATCATCCGGCGCACTTGGCAGCGTTGGCGAACGCGCGAGTTGCTGTGGGGAACGAACTACGAGCGCCTGTGGCCCAACTTCATGGTCTGGCGGAAGGACAGCCTGTTGAACTGGTCCGTGACCCAACACCGGCGCAAGCGGAGTGCCATGCTCGCCTACCAGACCGAGCCGCGCTGGTCCCACATCCGCTTCGTACGTCTCACCTCCCCGGCCGAGGTAGGAACATTCCTCGCCGCCGTCTCCGAGCGCGCCGCACCCACCCGTCAACAGCAGGAGCGAACGTGAATGTCGGCGACACGAAACACGATTTTGGTGTTCGACGTGATAGGCATCATGTATCAGGCTGGTGCGGCGACCCTTGTGACTTTGTTGATGGATAACGAGAGCGTGGTAGGCTTGTCGACAATATAGCCGCTGACCTCCCGCGTCAGGAGCACGACGACGTGGCGACGGTCAGGCTGACCATAGACCTCGTGCACGGTGGCGCGGACAGTGTGCCTGGGGCCCCATGGAATCTCGACAATCTCACCGTACAGCGGTTCGGCAGCGTCCATGACTATCGTCCTCCTTCACCATGGTGGTTGAATCTGAAGGCCATTCGCAAGCTCAATCGCTACAACAGCGTCCATTTTCTGGACCAACCTGTCGAGAGTCTTCCGAAATCGATGGTACGACACAAGAGTCGTGCCGGTCTGGGGGCGCCTAATTAACGATTGGACCTCGTTTTCGTTACCGTGAACCATGGCGTTGCGAAACTCGACAAGCTCGTCAAGGCGGTTCAGATCTCTGACCGTCTGGGACCCCATGCTTCGAAGTGCTGGTATGAGATCAATACCCAGGCGCCCGAAGTCGCTGCCTAATGATGATCGCCGAGGATTCCGCGTATCGAGCTCGCGATCCCGCTTCAAGAGCGTACCGATTACGTCGACTTGACATTGATTCGCCTCTGAGAGGTACACATCGATCGCTTCGTTGTGCAGATCTCGGCAATATACTTGAAACTGGCCAACGAGAGCGATCAGCAGGCTTCGGTTCAGCTGCCCGGTGTACCACCGACATCCTCGGCCACCTCCGCGTATTTCGGCGTGGATCTGCTCCAACTCGTTTAGGCGGGCAGCGCAGTGCGTCTCCCACACACTCATGGCTATAGACATGAACCACCATTCGGCTTGCCGCCCCCCGCATACCGTTGGCGGCTTCTTCCTGCACCTCTTGCATCAGGCCGGATCGGCTTCGGTTTCCGGGAACAGCGAAGTGGTCCAGGTGCCGGGGTTGGCCGGCTCCTGGAACAGGATCTGCTGCCGTGGGGAGAGCGGTACCGAGGCCGGCGGGCGCACGCGGCGCGCCGACCAGGCGAGGTGCGACTGGCAGTACTTGTAGAGCAGCGTGCGACGCTGGTGGGGGCCCTTCCAGGGCGCCGTGCCATGCGTCAACGCTTCCGAGAACAGCACCACCGATCCCGCCGGCGCCTCCGGAATCACGACGCCGGGCGCAAGGGAGTCTCCTTCCATCATCTCCCAGCGTCCCTGGTTTACCGTCGGGATCGGGTCCGGGCGCACGAAGTTGCTCTTGTGGCTGCCCGGCACGCAGCAGAAGCCGCCGTGGGCCGGGCCGGTGTCCACCAGGTTCCACGACACCACGGTAAATGCATTGTGAATCCTGCCGTTGCGCACGTGGTAGTACTCCGCCGGCGAGTACGGTGCGTTGCCGCCGTGCAACTGGTGGGCGCCCATGCCCGTCTCCATGTTGATGCCGTACAGGCGGTCGAGCCGAAACCAGTCACCGAGCGTGAGCTGCAGCAGCGGCATGATCCGGGGATGGTCGAGCAGATCGCAGAACGGCTTGCCCCAGTCCAGGAACCCCGGACACTCCGGCGCTCCCCCGGCCGCCGAGCCGAAGCGGATCTTCTCGTGCGGCGGAGGCAACCCCTGGGCGTCGATGAGCCGGTTCAGCTCATCGATTTCGGCCCGGCCGAGGACATCGGGAATCACCATGTAACCCGCCAGGTCGAACAGGTAGCGCCGCATCTCCAGGTCATGGTCCATCGTCCGGCCACTATGCGGACCGAGCGAGCCGGGCGTCAATCCGCCGCGGCAGGCACCAGCGGGCACCCGAGCGATGGCGATGATCTCCGGCGTACGTCAGTTCAGCCAGCGCACCAAGTTGGCCAGCAGGCGGTCCGCCACCGGATCTCGGCGCAGGTTCTCCACGATGCGGTAGGTCGTGATCACGTAGCGGCCCTTGCCGTGGGGCAGCTCGGCCAAGTCGGCGCCGTGCACGGCGCTCTCCACCCCGAGGAAGTTCTGTTTGTGCTTCTGCCCCTGGTGCCAGCCGTAGGTGATGTTGCCGGCGATCCAATCCGTCGCCGGCTCGACCACCGACCAGCGGGAGACCACGTTGCGGTACTCCTGTGCCATCAGGCAGTCGGTGGGCAGACCATCGAACACCGGATGGGAGCGGACCACGTGACTGCACGGCGTCCAGAGACCCTTGCCGGTGATCAGGGTCAGGTCGAAGGGTGTGACCGTGCCTGCGGGGAGACGTTGCCATGCGCCGCTGCGGCCGGGAATAGGCTGCAAGTGACGATCCACCGGAAGCCCGAGCACGACCGCGGTGCCACCGCCGGCAACCCACCGTTCGACCTGATCCAGCATGCCAAGTCCCATCGCCAGGGTGGGATCGATCAACAGCGGCCGCTTCGCACCCGGGCCGAACGGTCCCGTCCTGGCCGACGCACTTCGCAGGTGGTCGTGCAGCCGGCCCTCCCCGGCCGCGACGCAGACCTCGGCATCGGCCAACTCCGAGCGGCGGGCTTCCAGCGCATGGAATGAGCCGGAGTTGGTCACGACCACGCCGTTGTCGCCCTTGAACTCGATCTCTATCTTGGTTGCCCCCTCGGCTGGAGGAGCGACGATCACCATCTCATGCAGATCAGCTACGCCGCCGGCCAGGGTTCCTCTTCCCGCCGTCCGTGATGGAACGGCTCCGCCCGGCCCCGTAACGGTGACGGTCCAGATGCCCTGGATCGGATCGTGGTCATTGACACTGGTGAAGCGCACCCCCACTTCGCCTCCGGTATGCGTGTTCTGCGTGCTGGGACGTACCGCGATGTACTGGGGCGCAAAGACCTCCTGAATCGCGTAGTAGCTCTTCTTGGGATTGCGGAACAGGTCGATCAGGCCGGCACCGACTACCCAGTCGCCGTCGCCGAGGGCGTGGATGCCAATACCCGCCACCGATGGATTGATCCGGGCCGCCTCGGCCATCAGTTTGTTGCCCACGTAGTGGACGTGCTGGACCGCGGCGATGAAGTCCTGGAACGTCGGGAACACCTCAGCTACCACGCCTGTCTCCTCGAGGACCGCCACGTAGCTGTCGTGCAGCCTCTGGTGGATACGGAAGTCGGGCGTGATCGGGTTGCCTTCCCGCCGGTACCGGGCCATGTTGGCCACCAGGTCGGGGATGCTGCCGTAGCCGAGCTCGGAGATGTTCGTCAACAGATCCGGAGCCACGTGGCTGGCGGTGTAGTTCGTCAGCGCGAGCCCCTCGGCCTGCAACTCAACCTCGCTCTTGCCGAGGGCCAACAGACCGTCATAGCTGGCCTGCGACAGCGGGGTGCCGGGGTACATGTGCACTTCGTTGATACGCACCGGCTCCCGGCTGTGCGGCGGATAGAGGCTGGTGGCGCCGGCGAAACTGCCGGACTCGTCCATGACGACGCGGGTCGGATCCATGTCGCGTGCGCGCAGGGCACAAACCCGCCTCAGTCTGGTGATGTCGGCCCGCAGGATCTCGTTGAACATCTCCCACATCACGATGGATGGATGATTACGATCGCGGCGGACGCTCTCGGTTACGTCGGCCAGGATTCGGTCCCGGGTATACGGGGTCGTGGCAGGCCAGAAACCCATGCATTCGACCGGCAGCGTGCCGACAAAGAGCACGCCCGCCTCATCGGCCATGTCGTAGACCACCGGAGGCTGTGGCTTGCGCCACGGCCGGATCATGTTGATGTTGCCCTCCCTGATCAGCGCGAATTCGCGCCGCAGCAGGTCCAGGTCTCGCGGGTAGGCCAGCGAGTGCGGGTAGAGACCCTCGTGGAAGGTTGTCTTCAGGACGATCTTCCTGCCATTCAAGAGGAAGTGCTTGCCTGCGAAGGTGAACGTGCGAAAGCCGAAACGGGTCTCTACCCGATCCAGCGCCCGGTCTCCCGCCCGCACGGCGACGTTCACCGAGTACAGCTGTGGATCATCCAACTCCCAGAGGCGGAAGCCACTGACCGTCATGGCCAGGGTGCGTCGATTCAGCCCCGGTTGCACGCGGATGGTCTCGGTGGTCTCGGCGATGCTCGTCTGCTGTTGCCAGGGGCTGACCGTGCACGCGACGTCCACCGCGCGCACCTGCGTGCCGGTGTTCTCGATCTCGACATCCAGTTCGACCTCTCCGCTGCCTGCGTCGGGACGAACGAAGACATCGTGCAGGTAGACGGCATCCGTGGCGATGAGCGAGACCGACTGCCAGATGCCCCCCGCAATGGCGGCTCTCCAGTGCGGCACCTCGTCGCGGCCGAGCCCGTCGATGCGCACGTCTCGGGTGATGAGAGGCGTGATCACCCGCACCACCACGAAGTTCGCCGATCCCGCTACCAGCAGGTCGGTGATGTCGATCTCGAATCCGGTGTAGCCGCCTTCGTGCGCGCCCGCGGGCCGGCCGTTGATCCACACCTCGGCGCGATAGTTCACCGCATCCATCCGCAGGCGCACGGTCGCCCCGCCCCAATCCGGCGGCAGCTCGAAGAAGCGCCCATACCAGGCGACCCCCTGGTAATCCTGGCGCCACTCCTCCAGGCATGAGGGCACCGTGACCGGCTCCCGCTCGGTCATGGCGAGGAACCCGTCCGCAGCCTCCCAGCCCAGATCGCGCCCGCGATTGTCGTCGTCGAAGATGACGTCCCATGCGCCGTCGAGACTCAGGATGCGCCGGGGCTCTTCCATAGGGTGTACTCCTGTTCGTTCTTTGGGTGGGTGGGAACCTCGGGTCGCTCGGCGGCCAACCCCTTGGTGGGGCAGACCACCGGCTTGCCGGGCGAAGGCCGGCATGTCGCACGACCTCCACCCGGCTCTCG
>JAPPKD010000339.1 GCA_028820215.1 Spirochaetaceae bacterium
CGTGTTTCTCCCATGTCAACGCCGGACCGATCCGGCCGGTGGTGGAGCTCACTTGCGGTCGCGTCCGACGCGGCGATCGTCGGCCTGTCGGCGGCGGCAGGGCAGACCTTCATTCCCATTCCGCTGCTCGGTGCTGTTCTTGGCAGCATCGCCGGGAAGGTCGTGGCATTAGCGCTCGGCGGTGTCGTCGGCGCACCTGAGCCGGAGCTGATGCGGCAGATCGAGGCCTGCGAGACGGAGACACTCGCGTCACTCCCGGACAACGACCAGCTACGCTCTGCATTGGACGAACTCGATGCCTATTTCGGAAAGCTGACGTGTCTGTCGCGCATCACGTCCGACGAGGCGGCAGATGCTGACCGAAGGTTGGAGGCAAGCATCCAGATGGCACAGATCGTAGCTGTGTCGGATCGTCCCATCCCTATCCTGCGTTCCACGGCCGAGACCGACGCTTTCATACACAAGTAGATGAGCAAACGATGGTTCGACCATGAAGAAAAGGATTGGGGCGGAGTCATGAGAGAAGCGGACTCACATGAGTTGTCTGATGGTGACGTTGCATGGTCTGTCTCATTGGGACGCTGTTGAGCGATAGAATCATGGGTGACAAGCTGAGGAGTGCCAGCCGAACGGACGGCGCTCCAGACAACTCGAATACCGTTACCGGCCGGGAGGGCATGGACGCAATCGTAGACAACATCAACCGCCGGGTGGGGGACGTGTTGCGGGAGCGCATCGACGTCGGCTCGCATCTGTCGATCGTGTCCGCGTACTTTACTACCTACGCCTATGCCGCGCTACGCGACACGCTGCCGCATGTAAGGCGCACGCGGTTTCTCTACGGTGAACCACGAGGCGTCGGGGCGGTGGATCCGTCGGCAGAGGACGTTAGGGCTTTTCGACTTACGGAGGACGGAGGTATCGATCTGGAGCGCGTGCTGGCGCAAAAACCGCTTGCGCGGTCATGTGCCGAGTGGATTGAGCAGCACGTGGACATACGCACCACTTGTCGAACCGCAGCTTGAGCGATGGCTTGTCGCTGCTCAACGAGCGGAAGAACCCCTTCTTGCGAACGCCTGCCTGCCGGTAGGCGCCGGCGTCCACGGTCACGGTGGCGAAAACCAAGAGACGATATCCGTTATCGGCTGCGCCAGATAGTCGGTCCCTCCCATGATGTCCGCCGGCGTGCGCGTCTGCGCGCGCAAGCGCTGCCAATCCTCGGGCGCGATGTCGACGGCGATGTCGAGCATGCGTCCGCGGGCGAAGTAGGGCGCGGTGGGATCGGCCTCCCGGTCGCTTGTCTATGCCGCCGCCGGCATGGCCGCAACCACGAGCAGCGCGACGCAGCACAGCGCTGCACACCGCCGGGTCAATAGCATCCTCGGAAACCTCCTTGTCGATCCGCCCAAGCGAACCGCGCGGCTGCCAGCAGCAAATTTCACTGTAGCAGTGGCGCGCGCCGCCGGCCAGCTTCGTGTGCCACGTCGCCACGCGGGCGCGGCGCCCGTCACGCACGGGGTCGCCGGGTGCGCGATCGGAGACCGCGCGTGCCATGCGCGCCGTGCCATCCGCGTGGAGCACTTCGCGGTGCCGTCGCGGATTCGATCATTGCGCCCGGCGGAACTGGTGCGGCTTGATCTGCGGGGCGCGGGTCACCGATGATAGGCGCATGAGAAGAACCCGACCGCGCGTCCGGCGCAGCCTTGCCACGGCGGCGCTGCTGCTGGCCGCGCTTGTGGTGATCCCGCCGCTGGCCGCGGAGCAGGCGCTGACCGTGGTTTCCTTTGGCGGGTCGTACGCGCGGGCCTGCCAGCAGGCCTACCACGAGCCGTTCACCGCCGAGACCGGGATCGAGGTGCGGCTGGAGGACTACAACGGCGGTCTTGCCCAGATCCGAGCCCAGGTGGAGACCGGCAACGTGCACTGGGACGTGGTCGACCTGAACGTGGCGGACGCCGTGCTCGGCTGCGACGAGGGCCTGCTGGAGTTCATCGAGCCTGGCGACCTGCCGCCCGGTGCGGACGGGAGTTCCGTGGAGGACGACTTCGTGCCCGGCACGCTCACCGACTGCGGGATGGGCACGATCTTCTTCTCCTCCGTCTACGCCTTCCACTCGCAGCACTTCACGGGCGACAAGCCGGCCACCATCGAGGACTTCTTCGACCTGGAGCGGTTCCCAGGGCGGCGCGGCATGCGGCGAGTGCCGAGTGACAACCTGGAGATCGCGCTGCTCGCCGACGGTGTGCCGATCGACGAGGTGTACGCCACGCTTGAGACGCCGGAGGGCGTTGCTCGCGCGTTCCGCAAGCTCGACACCATCAAGGACCACATCGTGTGGTGGGAAGCGGGCGCGCAGCCGCCGCAGATGCTCGCCGACGGTGAGGTGGTGATGAGCACCGCCTACAACGGGCGTATCTTCAACGCCCAGGTGCGCGAGAATCAGCCGTTCGAGATCGTGTGGGACGGCCAGATCCTGGACAACAGCCAGCTCGTGATCGTGGCCGGCGCCCCCAACCTGGAGGCGGCGCGCGAGTTCATCGCCTTCGCCGGCCGGCCCGAGTCGATGGCGGCGGTGAGCAAGTACATCTCCTACGGGCCGGTGCGCCGCTCCGGCACGCCGCTGGTCGGCACCCACGTCGAGACCGGCGTGGAGATGGCGCCGCACATGCCGACCACGCCGGTCAACCTGACCCGCGCCCTGCACCACGACTGGCGCTGGTGGAGCGACCGCGGCGACGAGATGACCGAGCGCTTCGCCGCCTGGCTGGCCCGCTGAATCTCACGCGCGCGCCTGGGGCGGACGATGCGGCGTTGCCGCGCGGGGCTCAGGCGGCGGGGTAGGGGCGGAACAGGTCGAGTTGGACCGGCGCCAGGCGGGCGCGGGTGGCGGCGGTGAGGTAGGGCGGCTCGTCCATGGTGGCGATGTTCTGCGACATCATGAAGTGCGGGCCGTAGCCCACGTGCAGGGTCTTGCGCACCTGCGCGGAGCGGTTGGTGAGGCCGCCGTGGCGCAGCGCCTCGGTGAAGAAGATGGCATCGCCCGCCTTCACCTCGAGGCCGACCACGCCCGGCTCGCGGTCGGGGTCGTTGTCGTAGGGGCAATCGAAGTTGCTCTTGTGGGTGCCGGGGACGACGCAGAACGCGCCCTGCTCGTTGCTCACGTCGTGCAGGAAGTAGACCGTGCGCACCATCATGCAGTCGATGCCGTGCCGGTTTACCTGGTAGCGGTACTTGCCGTGGCCGGCGCGCGTGCCGCCGTGGTTGCTGCTCTGGTTGCCGCGGTAGCGGATGCGGATCTCGGAGTTGTTAATGGTGGGCCGTCCCTGGATCACGGCTTTGACGTAGTCCATGGTGGGCGCATGGCCGATCAGCAGGTCGAATGCCGGATCGGCGTTCCAGAAGTCCTCGATGATGACGGTCTGTCCCGCTTCGCGCGCGCCCTGCACGTGATACCCGAGGTCGGAGTCGCGATGGTATTCCCGGCCCCACGGGCTGCGCTTGCGCGGCGGTGCGTCGAGCCGGGCCACGGCGTGCTCTTCGAGCGCGTCGACCGCGGCCGCCAGGCTGGTCACCTGTGTCCCGGTGAGCATGTTCTCGATCACCACGTATCCCTGGCGGTCGAACTCGTACCGTTCCATCTTGTTCATTCCGGTGCTCCGGGAGTGTGGTAGAAGGCCATGCTGGCGTAGCTCACCAGCGAGCCGGTGTCGGGCTGCCGGTTCTGGCCGTAGCTGAGCAGCGAGCCGCGGCACGCGCAGCCGGCGAGCAGCGGGTACAGGGAAAACAGGCCGGAGACGGCATCCACGTTGCGGCGGTTGCCGTCGGCGTGCAGGGTGCGGGTGAGGCCGGGCGCATCGAACCGCTCGGCGAAGCTCAGCAGGTGGCGGTCCTTCTGCTCGCAGGCGGCCGCGCCGGCGTCGTCGATGCGCTCCGGATCGCCGAACTTGGGGCCGATGTGGGCCAGGTCGACGCTCAGCAGGTAGCACGCGCGCTTGCCGCTCGCGGTCACCGCCTCGCGCAACGCCGCCAGTTCGCGCTTCACCTCCGCCGCCTGCAGCGGATCGCTTCCGGCCTGCAGGTATTGGTCAACCCCGCCGAGCAGAACCGGCACGACCGAATACGACGGCAGGTGCGCCCGCTCCTGGATGTACTGCAGAAACAGGAGCGGAAACTCCACCGAGTGCTCCGTGCGGTGCACCCACTGCTGGTCCGTGACGTCGCGGCCGGCGCGACGCGACCACTCGCCGATCAGGCGGCGGTCGGTGGGCGCCTCGCCGAATGGCGTGGCGTAATTCTTGTCGCTGGCGACCGCGAAGGTGGCGCCGGGCCGGGTGCCGCCGTGGTGAGCCACGCCGAGGATGACGTACAGCTCGATAGGGCGGGGCGCGCGGGCCGCGGCGGCCAGGGCCGTGAACGCCGGCGGATAGGTCTCGCCGCCGGCGCGCAGGTCGATGTGCGGGCACATGACGGCGGCCAGCTCGCCGGGCGGTTGCACGCGGGAGGCGGGCGAAGCGCGCGTCGCTCGGTTGTTCACGGTGAACCTCCCGTCGCCGCCGGTGCCGCTCTCCCGCCTGGCGAGCTCGGCGCCCGCCGGGCCGTTACCGGTTGCCGCTGAGACGCCGGCTCGGTCCGCTGCTCGGGCGGCAGCGGACGCCCCGGCTTCGGTCCCGGCCGCCGCCGCGGCGAAGAAGCGGTCGAGCATCGCCGCGAGCTCGCGCTCGTCGTCCGGGTAGGCGCTGCCGGCATGCCAGGGTTGCCGCACGGGAGCGCGGGCGAACTCGTCGCACACCCGGCCGATGCGCGCGGCTGCTACCTCGTCGTCCAGGTAGCAGCGTTCACTCAGCGTGTCGAGCAGATCGCGTACCTGTCCGGCACGGATCCGGGTGCGCGGGAACTCTCGCCGCAGTGCGACGAGTACCTGGTCGAAAGAGTGCCGGCCATCGAGCCGCGACAGGATGAACAGTCCCGCTCCACCGAGCACCAGCGGCTCGGTTGCGAACTCCAGGGGGTCGCGCACGTAGAACGAGCGCACCCCGTTCTGGTCGACCGGGATCACGTCGACGCGGCGCACGCTCGGCAGGGCGGAGTCGGTAGGCTTGATGGTGTAACGCATGACGGTTGCGACTCGGGCAGTGCTAAGGTCCACACGCCATAGGTTGGCATGATGTGGCCAAACCGGATCGGCTCGCAAGCGTATGCGTCGGTCGGGTGCGAACGCCAAGCGGTAGCCTTGGACCGGAAGTGGATGTCATGATTCTGTACGGTCACTCCGTGACATGGAAGACGATGAAACGATGCCCGAGCATCGCCCACCAGCCGGCTCTTTCGGATCAGGCTGCCTGCCGTCCCGACAGATCGCGAACAGAGAGAAAATCGGAAAAAGGTTTGCGCGCACCCTTGACGCGATTTTCGGGGTGCGTGACGGCTCGCTACGGCCCGCGGCGGCCCCTTCGACTCTCCAGAAACGAGTCGGCCTGCGCGGACCCGCCAGCGCCCCGCTGAGTGGCCTCTCGGGCGCCGTTTCACCGCCATCGAGGACTCGGTAAAATCTGCTATTTTCAATCCCATGGTATACTTATAGACATGAGTGAGTCGCCTTCTCCCACCCTCTGGTCCACCGTCGCCGCGCTCCCCGACTACCTCCTGCTGGCGCAGACTCGGCAGCTCGCCCGCCACGAGCAGGCGCTGCAGATCCTGGTGCTCGACCACCTGC
>JAPPKD010000099.1 GCA_028820215.1 Spirochaetaceae bacterium
GTGTTTCTCCCATGCCAACGCCGGTCCGACCCGGCCGGTGGGGAAGCTTGACACCTCATTCTCCGCGCGAGTAAGTTCCACAAGCACTCACTCCTTCCCAGCGCCAAGCACGGGGCTGCGAGAACGCCATTCAGCAGGTACCGGACGGAACGGCCGCGCCGATTCCGCGGGGAGTCCCGGGGAGCAACATGCCGGAAAAAAGCACAAGCAGACGGTCACGATCGCGAAAGAAGCTCAGGATCGAAGTCAAGGACGGCTTCGACGGGGTCGACGGCACCCTGGCCCAACAGGCCGCCGTCGCGCAGGCCGAGCAGGCGGCTGAGAAGCAGGCGCAGACGTCGGGCAGCGATGGCATCGACGGACTGCGAGCGCCGGTCGACGATGGAACCCCGCGCGAGAAGCTCCTGATCAGCGATGTCGCCGTCAAGGACCTGCCGGAGCTGCGCAGCCAGGCGGCTGCCATGGGGTTGAGCCCCGAAAGCCTCGTGGGGATGAAGAAGACGGATCTCATCTTCGGCATCCTCAAGGAACACACGCATGCCAAGGGTGGCGTGATCTACGCCCACGGCGTGTTGGAGATCCTCCCGGATGGATACGGCTTTCTGCGATCGCCCAACTACAGCTATCTCCCGGGGCCCGAGGACATATACGTGTCGCCGTCGCAGATCCGGCGATTCAACCTCAAGACCGGAGACACGGTCCATGGCCAGATCCGCCCCCCCAAGGACGGAGAGCGGTTCTTCGCGATGTTGCTCGTGGAGACGGTCAACGACAACCCGCCGGTCGTCGCGCAGAACCGGGTGCCGTTCGACCACCTCACGCCGCTGTATCCCGACGAGCAACTGAACCTGGAAACCGCCGATGGCAACCTGGAAACGCGGATGATGAACCTGTTCTGCCCCCTCGGCAAGGGGCAGCGCGGGCTGATCGTGTCGCCGCCGCGCGCCGGCAAGACCATGCTGTTGCAGCGGGTCGCGAATGCCATTACGGAGAATCACCCCGAGGTCTTTCTGATCGTGCTGTTGATCGACGAGCGTCCCGAAGAGGTCACCGACATGCAGCGCAACGTCAGGGGAGAGGTGGTTTCCTCCACGTTCGACGAACAGGCCACGCGGCACGTGCAGGTGGCGGAGATGGTGATCGAGAAGGCGCGCCGCCTGGTCGAGCACAAGCGGGACGTGGTGATACTGCTGGACTCGATCACCCGCCTGGCCCGCGCCTACAACCAGACCGTGCCGACGTCGGGCAAGATCCTGTCCGGCGGCGTCGACTCCAACGCCCTGCACAAGCCGAAGCGCTTCTTCGGCGCCGCGCGCAACGTCGAGCACGGCGGCAGCCTGACCATCGTCGCGACCGGCCTGATCGAGACCGGCAGCCGCATGGACGAAGTCATCTTCGAGGAGTTCAAGGGCACCGGCAACATGGAGGTGCGCCTGGACCGCAAGATCGCCGACCGCAGGATCTACCCGGCGATCAACATCAAGCAGACCGCCACCCGCAAGGAAGAGCTGCTGCTGAGCGATCAGGAGCTGGCCAAGCTGTGGATCCTGCGCAAGGTGCTCGGCCCCATGGACGAGCTGGAGATCGCCGAGCTGTTGATCGAGAAGATGCGCAAGACCAAGACCAACGATGCCTTCCTGCGCTCCATGAACACCTCGGCCGTCGGCGACTGACCGTTCGCGGCCTTATCGCTCGCGGGTTGGCCGAATCACGCGGCGGGGCTCCGGCGTTCGCGCTGGACCGCGTCACGCTGCGCATCGACCGGACTCCTGTCCTGAAGGCCATGAG
Organism: Spirochaetaceae bacterium; assembly: GCA_028820215.1. The sequence continues at coordinate 1,789 of JAPPKD010000099.1, forward strand.
CTGGTCGGCGGAGACGGGGCAGCGCTGGGCGGTGCTGGGACCGAACGGCTGCGGCAAGAGCACCCTGCTGCGGTTGCTTGCCGGGCGCGCGCATCCTTCCTCCGGCACCGTCGACCTGCTGGGCCATCGCGTCGGCCGGGTCGACCTGGGCCCGTTGCGGTGTGCCATCGCCTGGGTGCACGCCGACCTGCTGCAGTGGATCCCTCGCTTCCAGACGGTGCTGGAGACCGTCGTCGCAGGCATGCGCGGCACGTTCGTGGTCTACGACCGGATCGCACCGCCGGAGGCGGCTCGGGCGCAGGAGGAGTTGCACGCGGTCGGCATGTGGCCGTTGCGCGAACGCCGGTTCGTGACGCTGTCCACCGGCGAGCGACAGCGCACGCTCATCGCACGCGCGTTCGCAGCGCGCCCGGCGCTGGTGCTGCTTGACGAGCCGTGTGCGGGTCTGGACCCGCGGGCGCGCGAGGAGTTCCTGACGGCGCTGCGCACGGCCGTCGACCGATCGTCCAGCGATGGATCGCCCGCCACGGTCGTCTACGTCACCCACAGCATCGAGGAGCTGGACGGCTCCTACGACGGAGTCCTGCTGATGAAGGACGGTGCCGGAGCGGGCGCCGGGCCGCCTGCGAAACAGCTTACCGACGCGAACCTGTCACGACTGTTCGGCGTGCCGTGCGCGGTGATCGCCGACGGCGGCCGCTACTGGCTGCATGTCGGCTGAGCAGCAGGATGAGGACGAGGATCAGGGCGACGGGCAGGTAGTCGCCGAAGGCGGTATACGGCGTCGTGGCCGGCGTCGCCGGCAGGTGCAGCGTGACCAGAGCGGCATCCTCCGTGAACGGCGGCAGTACGGATCCCGGAATCGTCCGCCCGTACACGTCGAGGGCTGCGGTGATGCCGCCGTTGGTCGATCGGAGCAGCGGCCGAGCGTTCTCCACCGACCGGAAGCGCGCCGCCACCAGGTGCTGGGTTTCCGACGACACGGTGCGCGACCACGAGTCGTTGGTGAGGTTGACCAGCACCTCCGCGCCGGCGCGGACGAAGCGCCGGTTCAGGGCGGGAAAGGCGTCCTCGAAACAGATCGGCGTCGACAGGCGCACGCCGCGGCCGTCGGACAGGCTGACGGTGAACACCGTCGGATGGTCGCCGGCGACCCATCCGGCGCCGATGCCCACCGCCGACCGATAGAACCGGCGCACGAAACCAACCTCGTAGAACGGCACCGCCTCCGCGAACGGAACGAGTTGCTGCTTGCGGTAGTGGTCGAACCGGCTCGCTCCCGGGCCGATCAGGAAGGAGGAGTTGCTGCGCTCGCCGGCATCGGCATCGACTTCGTAGGGAGCGCCTGTGATCAAGTGAACACTCAGTCCCCGCAGGAACGGCGCCAGCGGGTCGCCGTCCGGCATGACTTCATAGGACTCGGCGTCCGGGTGGCCGAGCGGCTGGTAGACCAAGGCAGTCTCGCTCCAGACCACAAGGTCGGGGTCGCCTTCTTCGAGCACCTGGCGCGTGAGCCGCATCAGGGTCAGAAGGCTGTCGCTGATGGCTCGGTAGCGGGAGATGGGGTCTTGAGCGGCCCATGGATCGTGGTTGTGCTGGATCAGCGCCACCTCGATCGGTGTGCCCGCTCCGGACTCCGACTCCCGGCTCGCATCGGCGCCGAGGCGGATGAAGCCGTACCCCAGCGCGCCGATCGCCAGCACCGCGACCATGAACCAGGTCCGTACCGGTTGCTGCCGCCACGGGCGCTGCACCCCTTCCGCGACCGCGGCGTTGACCAGCGCCATCAGCAGCGACAGTCCCCACACCCCGGTCAACGCCGTGAACTGGATCAGCGGGGTGACCGTGTTCACCGGATAGGCGGCCAGCCCCCAGGGGAAGCCCAGGAACCCGGACGACTTCAAGTACTCGTAGACCGTCCAGGCGGCGGCGACGGCGTACGGGCGCAGCCGGCCGGCGGCGACGGCCACGCCGCGGAGCATCGGTCCCAACAGGGCCCCGAACAGCGCGTACCCGAGCACGGGGCCGCCCAGCGTCCAGAGTGCGTACTCGTGGAAGTACTGAAGCCAGTAGTACGACAGCGGCGTGGCGACCACCATGAAAAGGACGGTGGCGGCGGCTGCCTGTGCATGGGAGCGGCAGTGGTAGATCGACAGGAACAGTGGCGCGAAGGCAAAGGGCCCGAGCAGCGGATTGCCAAGCGGCGCAAGCTCGTTCGGGAGAGCCAGGGGCACGGCGATCGCGGATACGGCCGCCGGCACGTAGCGATGGAGCCACACGTGCGCCATGGTAGCTCGCTTCCGAAGCTCGTTCGCGCTAAGCTGCCCGCCGTGTTCGCCGACCTGCAGCGCAAGTGGGACGATCTGTGTACGCAGTGTGGGCAGTGCTGCTATCGGCGCGATCGGGTGCAGGGCGAGTTGGTCATCGACCGTGACTCGCCGTGCCGGTTTCTGGATGTATCGACCCAGCTCTGCACGGTCTACGAGTCACGGCTGTCGACCTGTGCGAACTGCAAGCGCCTGACGATCTTCCACGCGCTGTTCTCGCGCTATCTGCCCGACGACTGCGGGTACGTGGAAGCGTTCAGGATATGGCGTAAACCACCCACCGACCGTCAGCGTCCCGCAGCTCCAGGCTCTGCCCCGAACGGAACGACGGAAACGCCTCCTGATACTGCGCCTCGAAGCTGACCTCGACCCGGTACCGCGCACTGCCGCCGTGTGCACTGCCATCGTCGGTGTCCAGGGCCTCGACCATGCCCACCGTGATCACCTCTTCGGCGGTCAAGCCGCGGTAGGGAGAGTTGCCGAAGTAGTCGTCCAGCATCGTTCGCAGCGACTCGCGCGTCACTGCCGACCCGTCCGGAAGGCGAATCTCGTGGTCGACGGCTGCCAGCACGCCGGCGGTGTCCTTCTCCAGGAAGCGGTCGGCCCCGTCGAGCACCGCCGTGTTGACCGATGTCCGGTCGGCCAGCGCCTTGTTGCGGGCGTCCGAGGCGCTCATGCGCCGTTCGGCTTCCGCGGCCGACTCCATGGGAGCAGGCGACCAGTTGGCGGGGACCCGTTGCTCGTTGGAGAACAGGATCGCCGAGACCAGCCACGTGTCTCCGACGGGGCGCAGCACGAACCGCTGCTGCGTGCCCCAGAACGGAACGGCGGCCGACAGATCCATGCGAGCGTCCAGGCTGACCTCGAAGGCGTCCGCCAGTGCCCCGGTTCCGATCCCGTAGTGGTGAGCGATCACGTTGTCGACGTCGTAAATCTGGCCGAGCGAGATTCCCGCCAGCGATCGCTCGGCGAACAGCGCGTCCAGCACGGAGTGCGCCTGGGAGCGGGTCACGTTCGTTCCCGCCACGAATACCGAGCCGTCCAGCATGGACACGATCGCGTCGGAGTCGTGGGCCAGGAAGGCGCTTGCGAGACGCAGCAGCTGCGACACCACCAGGCTGGATGTCCAGCCCGTCGTGTCGACCTCTTCAGCCGGCGGGCGGTCGGGCAGGTCGATCTTCTCGCGTTGCTGCTCCCCGATGGCTTCCGGGTCCAGGGCGGGATTCAGTTCGAAGGCGAGCCGGCGCATCCCTGCGGCCAGATCGATCTTGCCGACCTCCTCGTACTGAAGACCTGCCAAGTAGTACGACTCGGCCATCTCGACCTTTTTCTCCGGGGGAAGAGCCGCCAGATCGGCCGGCAGGGCGAGGGCCGGCGTACCCAGTGCCAGCAGACAAGTGACGAGTGCTGTTGCGGTCAAGAACCGGCGAACGGTAACCATGGCGGGTAACACTATACCATCAGCGGTGGCGTGTGACGAGACGATGCAAGCGCGAGGAAATTGCGCTGTAGGGGTCTCTGTCGGCCGATTCGGGTCGGAGGGACGA
>JAPPKD010000166.1 GCA_028820215.1 Spirochaetaceae bacterium
CGGGCGAATCCGACACGACCAACAACTGCTCGGTGTCGGTGAAGGTGGATGTCGTGGCCCAGCAACGGCGTGTGGACATTTCACCGCGCACGCTGACGTTCGAGGCGGTGGGCGACTCCGAGACGGTGACCGTCCGGATCTTGGACGAGAACGGCGACGAGGACACCGACGCGTCATTCACTTGGATCAGCATTTATTCCCCCGGGAGAAAGTGTTGCACGCTCCAGAAGGTGGATGACGGTCTGAAGGTCACGATGACCAAGGCCGGGACCATGCGAGTTGACTTGTTCTCGACCGACGCAAAGACGGCCAGGCTGCAGGTGACCGCCTCCCAGAAAGCGACGTCGTTGGAAGTCTCACCGAATTCGGTGAGCCTGGAGGTTGATGGGACCGACACGCTGAGTGCCACGGTCAAGGACGCGAACGGAAACGCGATAGAGGGCCGCACGATCTACTGGACGACGAGCGACTCGGAGGTAGCGACCGTCGAAGGTGCGGACGCGGGGGGTGAAACGGGTGCCACGGCCACGGTCACGGCGGCCGCAACCGGGACGGCCACGATAACCGCTCGCCACGCGGTCGCAATCACGGGTACCGCCGCGGTGACGGTGACGAGCAGCAACGAGAATTAAGCGCCCAGCCGAGCTGGCAGCGCGGCTACGCGGGAAACAGCTCCAACTGGCGCTGGTTGCGGCGGATCTCGTCGAAGTCACGCTGCAGGATGCAGGATGCGCAGCACCGGCTCGGCGACCGGGCGGATCTGCCGCTCGGTGTAGTGCTCGTAGTTCAGGAGGGTCTCCTGCCTGCCTGCCGGTTCCGGTCCTCGACGGTGATGACGTACTCGATGATGGCGCGCAGCTCCCCGGCCGCCGGCGCGCCCCGCAACCGGCCGCCGGCGAGGCCCATGTACCACTTGATGGCGCCGCGGTCACCGGAGCGCAGGGGAGGCAGGAACACCGCTCGTCTGTGAGACACTACGCGTTCCGAAAGTCTTGCCAGTCGACTCCCAACTGTCGGATCGCGGCGCGAACCGTTCCCAGCTTCAGATCGCGACCATCCCAATCCGGGAGCACGGTCGCCCGGCCGGACACCGGATTGTGCCATTTGCGATGGGAACCGCCACCTCGTCGCTCGAGTTCCCGACAACCAAGTACCGTCAGTTTCCGTGCTACATCTCGATACTTCACGCGGTCGAGATCAGAGTCTCGAACCAGACCGGCCCACTCGTGTCCGGTATCTGCGTGCTCTGAGGCAGGGGCCGTCCGAGTTCTCCGTATAGGTCGATGACAGCGGCCAAGGCATCTCTGACGTTCTCCAACGTATCGCCAATCGTGTCACCTTCGGTTATCAACTCCGGTAACAAGGGAGACGTCACGGTGTAGCCGCCCTCGGGTTGCGGGGTCATGATCAGCGGTACTTTGTAGTCCACCAGCGGTTCCTTTCGTTCTCCTCGCGGCCGGTCGTGCGGAGGTATCTACGATATCCCTTCGGCACGTTGGTTGACAACGAACGCAATGGTAGTCGACGGCAGTGGCTGGTTCCCTGCTCCCCTTTGTGCAAATGCCGCCCTACGCGGGAAACAGCTCCAACTGGCGCTGGTTGCGGCGGATCTCGTCGAAGTCACGCTGCAGGATGCGCAGCACCGGTTCGGCGACCGGGCGGATCTGCCGCTCGATGTAGTGCTCGTAGTTCAGGAGATTGTCCTGCCTGCCGGCCGGCTCCGGGCCCTCGACGGTGATGACGTACTCGATCACGCCGCGCAGCTCTCCCGCGGCGGGGGCGCCTCGCTTGCGCGCGGCGACCACGTGCGGCGGCAGTGCCCGGTACTCGCCCGCCTCCTTGCGGAGGGACTTGCGGTAGACCAGTTGCCGGTCGCGCTGACCCGCTGAAACCTCGTGGATCACCTGCCGCAGGTAGTCGTCGACCTGATCGCCGGCGAACAGGCGGGTGTAGAGCTCGCGCTGGACCTCGTGGGCGAGCTCCGTCCAGTCGCTGCGCACGACCTCCATGCCGGTGAAGTGCAATCGGCCGCCGGACATGCCCACGTACCGCTTTGTGGCGCCGCGCTCGCCGGAACGCAGGGGAGGCAGGAACAGCTGTTCGAACAGGGTCTCGAACTCCATCTGCAGTGCGCTCCGCACGCGCCAGGTCTCCGCGATGTAGCGAGCCAGGTCCGCGGTCAACTCCTCCGCCAGCCGCTCTCCCTGCGCCGCTGCATCGTCTTCGTCCGCCGCGACGAACAGGCTGTCGGTATCGCCGTACAGCGCCGGGAGGCCGCGCTGCTCCATCCACTCCTTGGCCCAGAGCAGGAAGTGCTGGCCGAAGCCCGTGATCGCGTTCGCCAGCCGGTGGTCGTGGAACCGGCAGCTCGGCGTCCCCAGCACGCCATAGAAGGAGTTCATCAGCAGCTTGATGGCGTTGCCGGCCACGGCGTCGCCCGATTCCCTGGCTCGTGCGCGGCTCTCGAACAGCCCGTCCAGCAGCTCGGTCAGGATGCCGCGCTCACGGCGGAAGCAGGCTCCGTTCGGTGCGCGGATGACCTCGTTCTCCTCGCCGTCGGAAACGGGCTCCCGGATCAGCCCCAGCGGATCGATCTGGAAGGTGCGGATGATGCTGGGGTACAGGCTGCGGAAGTCGAACACCATCACGTTCCGGTGCAGCCCCGGTTGCGAGGGCAGGACGTGGCCGCCCTGCTGGCCCTGCCGGGCTTCCGTCCCGTTCTCGCCTTGCGTGACGCCGACGGTGGGCGCCACCACGCCCCGCTCCCGCAGGCGCGAAAGGTACAGGAAGTCGAAGGAGGCGATGGAGGCGCCGGCGCGGTCGGGCGGCATGCCGGTGAGCAGGCTGCGCTGCACGGTGAACGGCACCAGCTTCAGCTTCTCCAGGATGTCGAAGGCAAGCCGCGCGTCGGTGAGGTTGTAGCGCACGAAACGCTCCGGATCCTGCTCGAACGCGCGCTGGATCTCGGCGGCGTGATCGGCGGCGTGGAAGGTCTTGCCCTCGCCCAGGATGTGGCGGGAGGCGGTCTCAAGGCTGAAGTCCGGCAGGCGCACCCCGACGGCGCGCAGCAGGCGGATGCCGTCGAGCACCGTCCTGCCCGGGATGAACACCGAGTCGCTGAACCGGCGGGCGCCGGCGCTGCGCTGTCTGAGCTCGCCCGGCGCGCGGCCCAGCTCCAGCGGCACGCCGGCCGCCGCCGCCCGCCGGATCAGCACCGGCACGTCGAAGTCGATGATGCTCCAGCCGGTCAGCACGTCGGGATCGAGCTCGCGGATCCGCCGGCAGAGGAAGGTGAGCAGCTCCTTTTCGTCCGCGCACGGCGTCGCGTCGCTCGGGCACGCGGCGCGCGCGGCCTCATCCGGACAACACAGCAGCACCTCCCGCGCCCCGCATCCCCAGAGCGACACCGAGTAGAGCTGCTGCGCCTTGGGATCGGTCTCGATGTCGAGTGAGAGCGTGTTCAGCTCCGGGGTCCAGTCCGCCGGCTGCAGCCGCGGCTCGTGGAACACCACCGTCCGGGAAAAACCTCCGCCCAGGGGAGCGGGATTGCCGTCGATGCGCACGGCGCTGCGGATTCCTCGATCGATGAGGTGGCGATAGGCGAAGCGGACGTCCGCCTCGTACGTGGGCAGGCCGGCGCGGTGCAGCCACTCACGCAGCGGCGGAGCCTCCTTGGGGTGAGTCAGCTCCACGCGGCAGACGCGGGCGCCGTGCAGCGTGCGCAGCTCGGTCGGCACGAGCCGGGCGCCTGCGGCTGCCGCCCGCACCCGGTCCGAGTGCTCGACGTAGAAGTAGGGCACCGCGCGGCCTTCGCGCACGAGGAACGGGCGGCCGTCCTGTAGCTTGCCGTACAGGTGGACGACTGCGCGCCCATCGGCGCCGGTGGTGACGTAGGTCGCGTTGAGGAGGTAGCCGACGAAGCCGCTCACCGTGTTTCCGTTCGGTCCTGCTTGTTCATCGCCGTGCCATCATCCTTGATTTCTCACTCGGCCGCTCTGCATGGAGCGTTGCGCTACCTGCCGGTGGGCATTGCCTATAGTGGAATCGCCATGCGCATCACCGATGTCCGCACGTTCCTGGTGTACGGCGGCACGCCCGAGCGGGCCGGCTGGCGCCACTGGCTGTTCGTGAAGGTCCATACCGACACGGGCCTGTACGGCGTCGGCGAATGCTGGGGCTGGCCACGCGTCGTGCAGACCGCGATCGAGGACCTGAAGCCGCTGGTCGTCGGCGAGCACCCGTTCCTGATCGAGCGGATCTGGCAGAAGCTGTTCGCCTCCACGCAGGGCCACGGCATGACCGGCGTGGTCGGCTCGGGCGCCATCACCGGCATCGAGCTGGCGCTCTGGGACCTGAAGGGCAAGGCCCTGGACACGCCGGTCTGGAACCTGCTGGGCGGCAAGATGCGCGACCGTATCCGTCTCTACGGCCATGCCTTCGACGAGGAGCGTGCGCGCGTGCTGGTCGACCGGGGCTTCACGGCGATGAAGCTGTTCGGCTGGCGGGATGCGATCAGCCGCGTGGCGAAGCTGCGCGGGGAGTACGGGCCGGAGATCGACCTGATGGTCGATGCCGGCGGCGGGCCGTGGCAGACGCCGGCGGACGCGATCTCGCTGGGCCGGCGGCTGGAGCGCTACGGCCTGCTGTTCTACGAGGATCCGGTGTCGGCAGTGGACATCGACGGTCTGGCGCGGGTGGCGGAGGCGGTCGACCTGCCGATCGCGATCGGCGAGGCATATCCCAACCTTTTCGCGCTCCGCCCGCTGATCGAGCGCGGCATCCTCGACGTCGCGCAGCCGGACACCGGCCGCTACGGCGGGCTGTGGCAGATGAAGAAGCTGGCCGCCATCGCGGAGGCGCACCAGGTGATGGTCGCGCCGCACCAGGGTTCCCTCGGCCCGGTGGCGGAGATGGCGGCCATCCACCTGCTCGCGACGCTTCCGAACTACCTCATCCACGAGTACCTGGTGAACGACGTCCCGCAGCGCTACGAGGTGATGACCGGGCAGCCGGTGATCGAGGACGGCTACATCCTGGTGCCGGACCGCCCCGGACTCGGCGTCGACCTGGACGAGGAAGCGATCAAGCGTTACCCGCCGCAGGGCAACGCCATCCCGGTCGAGGAGGACCCAGACTACGACTACCAGTACGTCGCCGCCCACCAGCGGCGTGCCGCTTGGCTCGCCGAGTGACCCCGCCCTTTCGTTGCTTTATCCTCACCTTCCAACCCACTGTCGAATACTTGACCGTCCGCGAGAGCTATAGCGTCCGAAATTGAACCATAGCTTAGCTTGCTTCCCCGCACCGCCTTGGGACCAAGCCCATGCGATCGACTTGCATCGGTATCGCGCTGCGAAGCATACTATGCCGGTGTCTTGGCCGATCCCAGTTGAAGCTCCCGGAGACGCCGGCATTACCAAACCTATCGTTGTCAGGGTGAGTCTACGTGTGGGTCGTACTCCGGTACAGAATAACCTGGAGTTTCCTGCAACGTCACTTACAGTATTCGTCGGCCCAAACAACTCTGGGAAGAGCTTGGTTCTTCGAGAGATAAGCTCGTTCGTCCGAGAGGGAGGGAAGCCCGCTAGGCAGAACATTATTCGGTGCGCCGTGAGAAGGCGTCATTCCCTAGCGGGTGCGAGTCCCGTCC
>JAPPKD010000032.1 GCA_028820215.1 Spirochaetaceae bacterium
CGCCCGCGTCCGTGTTTCTCCCATGCCAACGCCGGTCCGACCCGGCCGGTGGGGACCGCTTGACAGTCATCGACGAACCGCCGGCAGGCTGTCGCGCTAACCGATGCTCGGCGTGGCGGTGGCGGTGAGGGTCCCCGCAGAGGAGCCTGAGGTTGGCGCGCCCCGCACCGCCGCCCGGATCGCCCTGCCCGAGGGGCGGCGGCGTGACCGCCGAAGCGATGACGCCCGCCGGCCGCGCGGAACGCTCGCTGCTCGACGGCGCCGGCGCCTCCGAGTCTCGCAGCGGCTTCGGCGCCGGAGCAGGAGAGCCGGCAGGCTTGTCGGGCCGCCGTGCCAACGAAGGCGCGTGCGCCGGCGTATCTCGCGGCTCCGGCGCCGAAGTGCTGTTGCCGGCCGATGCTGTCTGCGGCTTCGCGGGCGAGGCCGCATCGCGGGCATGGATGGCTGACCGGCTCCGCGCCGGGTCGGCATCGCCGGCTGGGCGCGCCTCCTGCTTCGGCGCCGGAGTTCGCTCGTCGCCGGCCGATCGGCTGCCGGCAGGACGCCGGGCGCGCCGCGGCGGCCGGGCGGGGTCGTGGCGGTCGAGTCCCTCCTTGACCAGCCGCCCCACGAGTTGCCCGATCGTCATGTGTGGGTCGACGTGTGACAGCAGCCCCTTGAGCTGCTCCAGGCCACGCTGGCACTCGGTGTCGATGACCGTCTTCAGCTCCCAGCGCTCCGCGTCCAGCGGCCGCAGCCGGTCGGCCGGCGCCGCCAGATCGGGGTCCACCCCGGCCAGCATCCGCATGACCTCCCGTGAGCTCTTGCCGACCGCCTCGTCCACCAGCGCCTTCCGTGCCGAGAGGTCCAGCTCCGGCGGCGGCGCCTTCGCAGGAGCCGCCGGAGGCGAGCCGCTTGGCTGCCTGGCCGGCCCCGCCGCCACCACGGCCTTCGGCGCCGGACCGGTACTGGTCGCGGGGGCACCGCGCGCGGCCCGCCCTTGCTGACGATCGCGGCGATCGAACGCTGACTGCAACTGCGCCGCCGCGTCCAGCGTCAGCGAGCCGTCCCGCAACCGCTCACGGGTGCCTGCCACCTGCGCGCACAGCTTCATGGCGCCGATCCGCCGATACGTGGCGCCGTCGCTGTAGCCGAGCCCGTGCTTGACGTAGTCGAACAGGCTGGAGAAGCCGCGGCGCAGGTGCAGCGCGCGCGCCTCGATCTCCAGCAGGTGGTCGATCACGAAGACCTGGAGCTGACGGTCGAGCTGCGCCAAGGTGCCGGTCTGCGCCAGTAGCTGGTCGTCCGGGAGGCCGGCAACGGCGGTCAGGGGAGATGTCATCGACGCGTTTGACATGAATTAAATATAGCATGATAAGGAAAATAATTCAAGTTCGGTCGATCAGCACGTGGTGGCCGTGGTGTTCTACGGTTCGTTCGCGGCGGCTCCGACCGGTCAGCTCTACACCGTCGTGTCGGTCAGATAGGAGTAGGCTCGCAGCGGAGCCACCGCCAGCAGGCCGCCGTCGACCGGTATCGTCACGCCGGATATCCAGCGCGACTCGTGGCTGGCCAGGAACACGGCCAGCCACGCCACGTCCCAGGGCGTGCCCTCGGTGCCCAGGGGCGATGCGTTCCTGCGGAGTTCCCGCGCCCCCGGCCTCATCAGCCGGGTGGGGAAAGCGCCGTGGACGTGGCCTGGCGCGATACAGTTGGCGCGGATGCCCTGGCGTCCGTGATTGGATGCCGTGGTCTTGGTCAGCATGTGCAGCGCACCCTTGGTGAGGGAGTAGGGCACGGTCTGCGAGTAAGGCGCGGCGATGCCGTCGATGGAGGAGACGTAGATGATCGACCCTCCCCCGGATCGCTCCATCGCGGGAATGGCGTACCTGGTGGCGAGCGCCGGTCCCTTGAGGTTCACCGCCACGTTGCGGTCGAAGTTCTCGTCCTCGAAGGTCACCACGGTACCCTTGCCGACTACGGCCGCGTTGTTGAACAGCACGTGCAGCGCGCCGAACCGCTCGACAGCCGCCGCGACCATCGCCTGACACGCGGCCGCATCACTGACGTCGGCCGCTACCATCGTTGCCTCGCCGCCTTCGGCGATGATGTCACGGCAGGTGCGCTCTGCATTCTCGGCGGACACGTCGGCCACCACCACCCTGGCGCCGGCCCGGGCGAACAGCAGGGCGGTGGCGCGTCCGATGCCGAGCTCTTCCGTATCGCTGCGGGTGCCGCCGCCGGCGACGATCGCGACCTTGCCGGTCAGTCGGCCGGATGGTCCGGTGTCGTCCTTCATGGCGCCTGGGCTCCCCGGGCCGCCGCGATGGCCTGCAGCGTCAGGTCGAGGGTGACGAGGTTGTCGCGTCCGCCGTGCTCGGGCTCGCGGTCCTCCTCGATCGCGGCCAGGAGCTCCGTCATCGCACCGATGAAGCCGTCGGGCGCCCAGGAGCCTGCGAGGCGAGGCGAGTAATCGCCCGCGTCCGTGCGTACCACGACCGACTGCGAGCGCGGCGTGTCGCGGACGGCGCTGATCACGCCACGCTCGGCGACGATCCGGGTACCATGGCCAAAGAAGCCCTCCGCGGCGGCGTTCATGGAAACCGTGGCCTGCGATGCGCCGAAGTCGATGATCGTCGACGCCAGAGCCGGCACGGCGCTGCCGTTCAGCGTCCGCTCCTGCGACACGACGGTCGCAACGGCGCGGGGCCGGGCGTCACCGACCAGACAGTGCACGAAGTCGAACAAGTGGATTCCGTAGTCGAGCAGCAGGAAGGCGGCCGCAGTGCGTTCATCGAGCCCTCCGGCGTGGCTCGGCTTCCAGTGCCAGTGGAAGTCGAGATGCACCGACCGTACCGCGCCGAGCGCTCCAGTGGCGACGAGCCGGCGCGCGTACGCCCAGTGCGGCGCCCAGCGTCCGTTCTGGTTGACCGCGAGCCTGACCCCCCGCGCACCCGCCGCGGCGACCAGGCGGCGGGCGGTCGCCAGATCGGCCGCGAACGGCTTCTGGCTGAGGACGTGGCAGCCGGCGGCAATCGCCTGCTCGATGATCGGCGCGCGCTCGGCCGGCTGCGTCGCCACGTCCACGACCTCGACGCCCGTGGCGAGCAGCTCCTCGGCATCGGCGTAGACCACGGCATCGGGGCAGTACTCCGCGCGCCGCCGCTCGGCACGTTGGGTATCAAGGTCGCACAGTGCGACGACCTCCAGTCCGATGGACCCGTAGGCGCGCAGGTGCGTCCGGGAGATCCCGCCGCATCCGATGAGCCCGACGGATGGGGGATTCGTGCTCAGCGGGGGCGGGCGGAAGTCGACCTCGGGCAGCGGAACGCTCAAGACCGCCGTTCCCTTGCGGCGTCGTCGGCGTACTCGGTGTAGAGCGCGTCCATCCGTCCGCCGAGCGGCCCGCTTGCGACGACGATCGCGTAGCGGAACCGCAGCCGATCTCCTGCCGTGAGCTGCCAGCCGCCATCGAACAAGGGCGCCGGATTTATCGCCATGCCGGCCGGGCCAGCGACGGGACGACGCGAAGGCACAGCCCGGCATAGCCGCCATGGGCATAGCCGCCGGGCTCGTCCAGCCGCGGCGTGCGCGCCAGCTCCACATCGGAGGTGGCCGTGAATTCGCTGTCCCACCAGACGCGGTAACGGGCGGACTCCACCCGCCCGATCGTCAGGTAGCGGCGTTCATGCAGCAGGTCATTGCCGGCCGCATCGCGCCAAGTGAGTCGCAGGTCGGCGGTCGTGCCGCCGGCGGGCGTCGGCGCCGCGCCCGTGAACTCCAGGTCCACGCGCCCGGCCTGCTCTCCGGTATGCGGATCCTCGTTCCAGAAGTTGAAGCCGTTGAGGTATTTCCATGAGAACCACAGCCCGCGATGCCATGGGTGGTCCCAGGGACGGTTGCGGGTAATCTCGACACCGGACGGGGTCGCCAGGGGGTGGAACCACGGGTGTACGCCCGTCTTCGGGTGATTGAGCTGCCACAGCAGTTTCCCCGCGTCGAAACAGGTGGTAGCTGACCCTTTTGCGACCAGCGGCGATTCCACGGACCCAACGCTATTCCGCCGCCTCGTGCCGGGACAAGGTCGGCGTACTAAGACGCCCGGTTGTGGCGCGGGATCCAGTGAGTGGCCGCCGGCGCTGGCTCCTGTCGGCTGCCGTTGGCGTGGTCGCACGCGCAGAGCACCTCCTCGAACAGCATCGCCTCCAGCTCGCGCCTGATCGGTGCGAACGCGGCGTCACCGTATCGGTTGTGGGTCTCCTCCGGGTCGGCGGCGCGATCGTACAGCTCGCCGTCCGCGCCGCCGGCGTAGGCGGTCAGGCGCCAGTCCGCGGTGGTCAGGGTGCGCATCCGCACCGGCAGCCGGTCGTCGTCGTTCTCGGTGAGTGCGGCGCTGCGCGTGTAGGCACCCGTGCCGCGGAGGGCACCCGCGCAGGAGATGCCCTGCACTCCTTCCGGCTCGGGGACGCCGGCAAGGTCCAGGAGGGTCGGCGCGACGTCGAGCGTCGATGCCGGCGGGTCGATGAGGCGCCCGGCGTCGATCCCCGGCCCCCTGATCAGCAGCGGGACGCGCAGAGCCGAGTCGAAGTGCATGCCCTTGCCCACGAAGCCGTGGTCGCCCAGGTATTCGCCGTGGTCTGCGACGAAGCACACGATCGTCGACTCGGCGAGCCCGCTCGCTTCGAGCTGATCGAGGATACGTCCGATGTGGTGGTCCAGGCAGGTCGTCATGCCGTAGTACGCGGCGCGCACCGCCCGCCAGGTGGCCTCATCGACGCGCGAGTAGTCCAGCGGCGTCGTGCCCGTGATGCGGTTGATTTCGGTCCCTTCAGCGCGGTAGATCGGGTCGTACCACGACGGCATGTCGGTGCCGCCGTGCGGGATCGGCGCCGGAACGTCGGCCGGGTCGTACGCCGCATCCCACGGCTCCGGCACCGTGAAGGGGTGGTGCGGATCGGGGAAGCTGACGTGAGCGAAGAACGGCGCCTCGTCATGCCGGGCGGCCTTCAGCATCTCGATGGCGCGGTCCGCGATGTACTGCGACGAATGCAGCTCGGCGGGCAGGCGAAAGCGGTACGGCCCAAGGCCCGGCGAGAGCTGCCGGTCGTGCGCCCGCTGGTTTCGCCGAACAGCGGTCAGCTCGACGCCGAGATCGGCCGCGCGGGCCTCGTAGTCGCGGCCGAAACAGAGGTCGCCGTGGCCGTTGACCAGGTCCACCTCCGTGAAGCCGAAGTACCCGTCGCCCGATTCGTCCGCCATGGCCGCCGCCACCGCCACGGGCTCGGCCCCTTGCGGCCGCAGGTGGACCTTGCCGATCGACACGCTCCGGTGTCCGGCGGCTTGCAGCACGTGTCCCAGGAACCGCGGATCATCCGGCGTGTGACAGCCCACCATCCGCGACTTCAGCACCGAAGGAAAGCAGCCGCTGAGCAGGGAGGCTCGACTGGGCGTGCAGGTAGGCTGGGTGACGACACAGTCGGCGAAGCGCGTGCCGGCAGCCGCAAGCCGATCGAGATGTGGCGTCGCGCAGATCGGGTTGCCGTAGCAGGACAGCGCGTCTGCGCGCAGCTCGTCGGCGACGATCAGCAGGATGTTGGGCATACTCCTTAGAAACAAGCAGAATCAGGCAGTCTCCGGGACCAAGTTGAAGCCGAGTG
>JAPPKD010000225.1:0-1510 GCA_028820215.1 Spirochaetaceae bacterium
ACGTTAGCATAACCCAACAATGAAGAGTGAGAGATCATGTTGAGTTGTGTAGTGAGGCTACGTAGGCTTCCAGGTATTGCGCACGGGAAGGATGGCGAAGCTGGCGCAGCGCCTTCTTCTCGATCTGGCGGATGCGCTCCTTGGTCAGGTGGTAGCGCAGCCCGATCTCCTTCAGGGAGAGCGGCCGGCGCCCCTCCAGCCCGAAGCGGTGCTTGATGATGTCGGCCTCACGGTTGGTGAGCGAGCGCAGCACCGTGGCGATGTCCTCGCGCAGGGACCGCATCAGGGTGCTGTCGTCCGGGGCTTCGCCCCTCGGATCCTCGACGAACTCCGACCGATTGGCGGATTCGGAGTCGGCGTACATCGGCGCGTCGAGCGAAACCAGCTCGCGGGAGATCGAGGTCAGCTCCTCGACCAGCTCCGGCTTGAGTTGCAGACGCTTGCCGATCTGCTCGGCCGTCCCTTCCTTGCCGGTCTCGCTCTGCACTTCCTTGCGCGCGCGGTCGATCTGCACCAGCTCGTTGGCGCGGTTCAGCGGGAGCCGGATCAGGCGGGACTGCTCGCACACCGCCTTCAGGATCGCCTGCTTGATCCACCATACGGCGTAGGAGATGAAGTGATAGCCCTTGTCCACGTCGAATCGGTCGATCGCGTGCAGGAGTCCGATGTTCCCTTCGCTGATCAGGTCCAGCAGCGGCAGGCCCTGATTCTGGTACCGCTTGGCGACGTTCA
The DNA here is from genome assembly GCA_028820215.1 of Spirochaetaceae bacterium. The sequence goes on from JAPPKD010000225.1 coordinate 733, forward strand.
CCACGAACCGGAGGTTGGCGCGCGCCAGCGCTTCCTTGGCGTCATTGTCGCCCGCCGCAACCTTGCGGGCCAGGTGCTCTTCCTCTTCTCTGGTGAGCAGCGGAATGCGATTGATCTCGCGCAGGTACCGCGCGAGAACGCTGTCATCGCTGGATGTTTCTCTTGCCATCTTCTCTTACCTCGTCACCAATGGAGCAAGATGCGTGCCAATCCGACCGGTTCGCCCTGAAATGGTTATTTGCTTTCAGGCATGATCTTTGCAGTCAAGACGGTCGATCGGCACGACAGTCCCATGGGTCACAATGACCCGCTTGTCCAAGGAATCGGCATCAGTTCGTGTCAGATTTACCCTGCACCGGCGGGGCAGGCGCAATCCCTCGATCGGTCTTGACGCCCCCGAGGGGCGTCCGTATATTCGGCAGCGATCACAATCACAACGCGCTGAGGCCCCGGCCGGCGCTACACCACTCATCAATACAGCGAGGAATTCATGAAGATTCAGCCCATCGGTGACAGAATCCTGGTCAAGACTGTCGACGCGGAGACGCAGACCTCGGGCGGTATCTACATTCCGGAGACCGCCCAGGAAAAGACTCAGGAAGGGGTCGTGCTGGCAATCGGCGACGACGAAGAGATCAAGGTCAAGACGGACGACAAGATCATCTACGACAAGTACGCCGGGACCACGATCAAGGTGGAGGGTGAGGAACAGCTCATCATCAAGGCCGCCGACGTGCTCGCGGTCGTCAGCTAGACCGCGCAGCCTGTTGACCGCGCG
>JAPPKD010000225.1:1610-42592 GCA_028820215.1 Spirochaetaceae bacterium
GCCCTGTTGACCGCGCGGCCCTGTTGACCGCGCGGCCCTGTTGACCGCGCGGCCCTGTTGACCGCGCGGCCCGGCTAACCGCGCGGCCCTTCACGCGCCAAGGCCCGCTTCTTTCGGGAAGCGGGCTTTTTTCGTGCCCGAGTCCGTGCTGTCCGTTCGCGGACGTTGTCCCCGGCCCGGCACACCGATAGGATCGATCCGGCAGGTGGGAGGCACAGGCATGCACGGCTCGGGGATGGATGCGTTCTTCTCTCGCGTCGAGCGGGTCATCAAGACGCTCCTGAAGCCCGACGAGGACTCGGACCGGCGGAGGACGGACGGATTCTACTCTGAGGCGTGGGAGGAGCTGGAGGAGTATCTGCGCACCGGAGCGGAGCGCCCCCGTGGCGGCGACGGCGCAGCCGGCACGGGCGGCGCGGGGGAATCGGCCGGGTACCGGCAACGGCCGCAGGCGGCCGCACAGGACTACCGCAACCTGGAGCTGGAGCCGGGCACCGACTTCGCCACGGTCAAGCAGGCATACCGGCGGCTGATGCGCACCTACCACCCCGACCGCTACGCCGACGATCCGGAGCGGCAACGGGTCGCGACCCAGATCTCCGCGAAGCTCAACGCATCCTTCAACCGCATCCGCGAGGCATCCGAAGCCTCGTAACCGCCGGCCGGGGCCGTCCTACGGCTCGGCTTCGATCCCGTACTCGGCCAGCTTGCGGTGCAGGGTCTTGCGGCCGATGCCGAGCACCGCGGCGGCCTTGGTCTTGTTGCCCCGGTGGGCTGCGAGCGTGTAGCGGATCAGCTCACGCTCGGCGTCCTCGACGGTGCTGCCGATCGGCAGGCGCACGTACGCATCGCCGGCCGGCTGATCCGGTTGGCCCGGGATCAACCGGGCGGCGCTGCCGGCCGCCGTCCTCACGAACGCGTTCGTCGCGTCTTCGCGAACGTGCGGCGGCAGGTCGGCCGCGGTGATCACGGATCCGCGAGTCATCACCACAGCGCTCTCGATGGCGTTCTGCAGCTCCCGGACGTTACCGGGCCATTCGTAGTCCCAAAGCCGCTGGTTGGCATCCGCGTCGAAGCCCTCGATCTCCTTGCCGTTCTCGGCCGCCAGCGTCTTCAGCAGGGCGGCCGCCAGGATCGGGATGTCCTCGCGCCGCTCGCGCAGCGGCGGCACGCGGATGTTCACCACGTTCAACCGATAGAACAGGTCGTCCCGGAACCGGCCGGCGGCGGTCTCCGCCGCCAGGTCGCGGTTGGTGGCGGCGATGACGCGCACGTCCGCCTCGATCGTCTGCTCGCCGCCGACGCGCTCGAACGCCCGATCCTGCAGGACACGCAGCAGCTTGATCTGCACGGCCGGGCTGATCTCACCGATCTCGTCCAGGAAGATGGTGCCGGTGTGCGCCAGCTCGAAACGCCCCCGCTTGAGGCCGGCGGCCCCGGTGAAGGCGCCCTTCTCGTGGCCGAACAGCTCGCTCTCCAGCAGGGTCTCAGCAAGCGCCGCGCAGTGCACCTTGATCAGCGGCTGCTCCGCGCGCGGCGACAGGCGGTGGATCGCCTCCGCCACCACCTCCTTGCCGGCGCCGCTCTCGCCCGTGATCAACACCGAGGCGCGGCTGGGCGCCACCTGCTCGACCATCTCGAACACCCGGTGCATGGCGGCGGTGTTTCCGAGCAGGCCGCGCGACGCCTGCTGCCGCTCCAGCTCGCGGCGCAGCTCGCGGTTGGAAAGGGTCAGCTTGCGCTCGGCCAGCGCGCGCTCGACCAGCAGGCCCAGCCGCTCCAGGTTGACCGGCTTCTCCAGGAAGTCGTAGGCGCCGTCGCGCATCGCCTGCACGGCGACCTCCACGGTCGCGTGGCCGGTGAGGATGATCACCCGCACGGTCGGGTGGCGTTCGGCGACCTGCTTGAGAAGCTGGTCGCCGGACAGGCGCGGCATGCGCAGATCGGCGATCACGAGGTCGATCTCCTCGTTGGCCAGCACGCTCAGCGCCTCCCTGCCGTCCGCCGCCGTCATCACGGCGTGACCGTCGAACTCCAGCGCCCTGCGCAGCCCTTCGCGGATGTTCCGCTCGTCGTCGACGACCAGAATCGTGGCTTTCATTTCGCGACCGCCTGATACTCCACCATACGCCGGGCGCGGGGCGAGACCGGAATGCAGACCCGGAACGTCGTACCGGCGCCGGGCCTGGAGGACACTTCGATGTCGCCGGCGTGCTCCTTGATGATCTTGTAGGTGAGCGTCAGACCGAGTCCGGACCCGAACTCGCGCGTCGTGAAATACGGTTCGAAGATCTTGTCGGCGATGTCGTCGGGAATGCCGGTGCCGTTGTCCTGCACGGTGATGCAGATGCGCTCGCCGTCCAGCATCGTGCCCACGGTGAGCGTCCCGCCGGCCGGCATCGCCGCCTTGGCGTTCTTGACGATGTTCAGAAGCGCCTCGCGCAGCAGCCGCTCGTCGATATGGGCGGGCGGCAGCCGCGACGCCAGCTTCTCGACGACCTCGATGCCGCTCGCGCTCAGCTCCGGGCGCAGGAACGCCAGCAGCGGATGCAGGACGTCGTTGATGTCCCCCTCGCGCAACTCCGAGTTCATCGGCCGCACGGCGAACAGGAAGTCGACGACGATCTTGTTGAGGCGCTGAATCTCCTCGGTCATCGTGCTCAGGCTCTCGTCGATCTCGGCCGGCACTTCCTGGCCGCCGCCCAGCGATCGCTGAATGAGCTGCAGGTGGATGCTCATGGACGTGAGCGGGTTGCGGATCTCGTGCGCGACGCCGGCCGCCAGCGTCGTCATCGACGCCAGGCTCTCTGCCCGCCGCAGCCTCGCCTCTTCCGAGCGGCGCTCGGTGATGTCGTCCACGTGCACGAGGCTGCCGTCGATCCGGCGGTCGCGCACCAGGGGAACGATGGTGATCTCCAGTGTCGCCGCGTGCGCGCCTTCCAGCGTGAACTCGCCGTCCAGGACCCGGTCGGAGCCGATCAGCGTGTCGCGCAGGAACTCCGCCACCTGCTCGTCGTCGACGACCTGCCAGACCGCGCGGCCGGTCAGCTCGTCGTCGACGAACGGCAGCATGCGCTCCACCGCCTTGTTGATCAGGCGGATGCCGTGCGCCTCGTCGAGGACGATGATGCCGTCGGTCATCGCCTCCAGGACCATGGCCAGCAGGTCGTTCTCGGCCGACAGGCCGCGCAGCAGCGTGCCGGCCTGCATCGGATCCAGGCGGTCGAGCCGTTCGATCGCCTTCTGGTAGAAGCGGCTCATGTGCGCCTCATCGGCGGTTCGGCGCCGACGGCCATGCCGCGGGCGATGTCGGCGACGGTGGCCTCGGGGTTCATGTTCATGGTCTTCACCCTCCATGCCGCGTCATCGAGGAACCGGTACCAGCGCTCGATGCGCTGCACCTCGGCGACGCGTTCGGGCGACCTGAGCAGGGAACGCAGGTGCTCGGCACAGGACTGCAGGAACGCGAAGCTCTCATCGCGGTCGGCCGGCACGGCGATGCCGGCGTCATCCCAGGCGCCGCCGGCCAGGGCAGTATCGCAGAACTGCGCCGCCGCGCGCTGCAGGTCGGCTGCGCCGGCCGCGGATGTGCCAGCCGCTGCTGTGGCTGCCGCACGCCGGCCGGCCAGGTAGTCGGCCACCGACGCGGCGTCCGCCTCCGGGTCGCCGAACACCTCCGCGATCACGCGGCGCTGCTCGGCCGCGCTGCGCTCCGCGAACCGGTAGCGGGACAGCCGCGACAGCAGGGTCGGGATCAATGCCTGCGGCGACGGCGCGGTGAAGATGAAGTGCGTGCGGGCCGGCGGTTCTTCCACCGTGCGCAGCAAGGCGTTGGAGGCCGGCTCCGGCAGCCAGCGCCGTACCTCGACGATGATCACCTTGACGCCGGGGGTCGCCACCCGCGCCCAGGTCTCGATCGCGCGCACGGCGTTCACGGGCACCGCCTCCAGGTTCGCGCTACGCGCCAGGTCGCCCGCCACCTCCGCCGTGCCGTCGGTGCGCAGCGCCTCCAGCCGCTCTTCCAGCTCCGCCACGCGCGGGCGCAGCCGTCGCAGCCGCGGCTCGGAGCCGGCCCACAGCAGCTCGTCGAAGCGGCGGGTCAGGGTGCGCACCGAGCGCACGAACAGCGCCCGCGTCGCGGCCGTGTCGGCCCTGGCGAGCGCCGCCGCGGCGGCGGCGATCTCCGCGGCGAAGTCGCGCCCTCCCAGCATCAGGACGTGCGGGTCCTGACCCGCCCGGTGGCTCCCGCACGACGGGCAGCGACAGCCCGGCTCGCCGTCCGACCGGCAGTTCAGCACGCGCCCCAGCTCCAGCGCCGCGGTCAGCTTGCCGGCCGCCGGTGGCCCTTCGAACAGCACCGCCGGCGCCAGTGTTCCCTCCCTCACCGCCCGGCGCAGGCGGTCGGCGGTGCCTGCGTGGCCGATCAGGTCAGCGAACATCGGCTGCGCTCCCGATCGCGGGCGGGCCGATGCCGAGCATCTGCTCGGCGAACTGCGCTGCCACGCTCGCCTCGAGCAAGCCGGCGGCCTCGGGGAACCACGGCTGAGCGTGCATCCCGGCGATCGCCAGGGCGCCGATCACCGCCCCTTCGGCGACGCCCAGCGCCAGGCCGAACAGGTGGTCGAGCTGTTGCAGGCGCAGGGTCCGCGATACGCGCTGGAGAATGTGCTCCAGGAGCTTGAGCACCAGGTAGGTGATGAGGAACAGTACCAGGAAGGCGACCACCTTGTTCCAGAACGATTCACTGCCGGTAGCGACGTCGACGTAGGCGCTGGCCGGCACCACCAGGACGGCGGCCACGGCGATGCCGGCGACCACCGCGGCGACGCCGAACGCCTCCGCCACGAAGCCGCGGATCGCGGCGCGGATCGCCAGGATCAGGGTGACCAGGATCAGCACCACGTCCAGGGTGCCCAGCCCGGCCAGGACGACGGCCAGCCGGTCCATGAAGACCGGAATCTGATCGCGGAGGTCCTGCAGGAACTCGGTCATGCCCTCATCACTCGGTGATCCTCGATCACTCCTTGATCGGCCATCACTCCGTGATCCGGTACTGCAGGCCGGGCAACGCCAGCCCGGCCGCCCGCAGCGTGTGCCGGACGACCTCGGCGGTGGCGCCCGGCCGATCCAGCGAGCGTATCGCGGCTGACATGCGGGCGCGGAGCCGATCGTCCGCCAGGCGGCGCGCGCACCGCACCAGCCCGGACGCGGTCTGCGCGCCGGGCTGCAGGACTAGGGCCGCGCCCGCGTCCGCCAGCAAGCGGGCGTTGACGATCTGTTCGCCCCGGCTCGAGGAACGCGGCAGCGGCACAAGCACGGCGGCCGTCCCGGTCGCCGCGAACTCGGCAAGGGAAGTCGCCCCGGCTCGACTCACGACGACGTCCGCGGCCGCCAGCACGTCGGGAAACTCCTCATCGAAGTAGGGCTGCGCGCGGTAGCCCGGGTCGTCCACGGCCTGCCCGCCGTTCTGCCCGCCGGTCTGGTGGACGACCATCCAGTCGCGCGCCAGCTCCGCCCTTGCTTCGCCGACCATGTGATTCAGCGTTGCCGCGCCCAGGCTGCCTCCGACTACCAGCATGATCCGGGTCCGGTCTCCGACCCCAAGATACCGCCGCCCGCGCCCCGGGTCGCCCGCGCGCATCTCGGTGCGCACCGGCAAACCCGTGAGCCGGGCGCGCGCGGGCAACGGCAGCGTGGCCGACGACGACGGCCAGGACAGCAGCACCCGCCTGGCGACCAGCGAGATGATCCTCGTCGCCAGACCGGCCGTGCTGTCCGACTCGTGGGTGACGACCGGGATTCCGAGCAGGGCCGCAGCCGCCGCCGGCGGCACGCTGGCGAAGCCGCCCTTGGCGAACAGCACGCCGGCCCGCTCGCGGCGCAGGATCCGCACCGCGCCCAGGACGCCCGCGCCGGTGCGTCCGATGTCGGTGACGTTGCGCAGCGAGGCATACCGTCGCAACTTACCAGCGGGGAGCGCATGGAACTCGATGCCGGCCGCACGCACCAGCCGCGCCTCCAGGGCGCCGTGGGTGCCGAGCCAGAACACGCGCAGGCCGTGCGCGCGCAGCATCCGCGCCACCTCCAGGCCGGGATTGACGTGCCCGGCGGTGCCGCCGCCGGCCAGCGCTACCGTAGCGCCCGCTACCGTAGCGGCCGCTACCGTCTCCGCCCGCATCGTCCGTTCCCCCACCGCCGCCCGCGCCGAGTGCTTCTGGGCACGGCGCTGTGCCTGCTGCTGCCGGCCGTCATCGGGGCGGACCCGGCCTCGGCGTGTCTCCCGTCGGGCCGGATGGTCGCCGACGACGGACGGGAGTTCCCCGCCGTGCAGCGCGCGGATGGCGCGCTCGCCTGCATGCCGGCCGACACCGCGCTCGGCCGGGAAGTGCACGAACGGTTCGCCGCGCTCCTCCCCAGCCATGCGTTCGAGACCCGTGGCGAGCTGCCGGCCAACGGCGCCACGACCGCCGACCTGTACGAGGCGCTGCACGCGATCAGCACCCTGCAGGGCATCCGGTACTTCTCGGTCCTGCACCGGGGCGAGCGGGTGCTGTTCAAGACCGCGCATGCCATCGACACCCACGGCGCCGCCCTGGCCGACCCGGTCCCGGCGGCCGGCGGCCACGGCATCGCGTACGCCCTGGTCGACGACGCCTCGTTCGGCCGGGCGCCATACCGGCTGGAGTACCGCACCGCCGACGACGCCATCCTGCTCATCGTCAGCAACCCGTTGCCGCTCACCGTCCTGAGAATTCCCCTGATCGACTCCGACCGGCTACTGATCGCGCTGCTGATCGCCTCCGCCGGTTCCGCCGGCACCGGGCACGCCGCCGCGGACCCGGAAGCCGGCGGCACCGGGGCGTGGACGGTGTACGGACTGGTAGCCGCGCAGGCGCGGCAGGGATCGTTCCTCAAGAGCTTCGTGGAGGCGTCGCTGCGCAGCCGCCTGGCCGCCATGCAGGACTGGATCGTCGCCAGGGCGGCCGCGGTCGCCCGGCCGGGGAGCGGCACCGGCTCAGAGGCCGGCGCCGGCGGCGCCGGCGCCGCGCAAGGCTAGCTGCGACAGCCCGATCAGCGATCCGATCAACGCGCCGAACAGGTTGATCCACTTCAGGTGCCTGGCGATGACGGTCAGCAGGATGCGCTCCACGTCGCGCACCTCCAGGCGATCGATCCGATCGATCACCAGCCGCTCCACGTCCAGCGCGGCCACCATCGCCGGGACCTGCTCCACCAGCAGGCGCTCCGCGCGGCTGGCGACGGCGTCGTCCAGGGCGGCCTTGGCGCCCGCGTCGAGGGCGAGCAGCTCCGCCAGGGTCACGTCCCCGGAGTCGGCCAGCCGGTCGATGGCGCCCGCGATCTGCGCCGCGACCGACCGGGCGGTCCGCTCGTCGGACAGGTAGCGCAGCAACCGTTGCGAGATCTCGTCCACCGTATCGCTCGCCGACACGCCGAGGAAGCGGGCCGCGAGCTCGGCGATCGGCGTCTGTCCGTGCTCCTCCAGGAACCGCTGCAGCACGGCGTCGATCAGCGCGGCGACCGGTCCCGAGGCCACGGCGCCCCAGAGCTCGCCGATCCGCTGCTCGGCCGCATCCGGGAGCACGTCGGCCAGCGGCCGCTCGCCGGCCGATGCCAGCCACTCGCGGAGCGACTCCTGCATGTGCGCCACCACCTCCGGATCGTCAGCGGTGTGCTCCAGTTGGCGCAGCGCGTCTTCGACGATCTCCGGCATGCGTTCGGCGAGCGTGCGGTCGTACTGAGCGGCCCCGATGAACAGCTTCTGCATCAGGTTGAGCCGATCCAGGATGTCGCGCAGCAGCAGCCTCCCGCGCGTCTCCAGCTCGCCGCGCATGGCGGGCCGCCGCAACCATCGGACCAGCTCGCGCATCAGCGTCGGCACGATCGCAGGCAGCATGGCGGCCACGCGCTCCGCGGCGGCCGGCGGCAGCAGATCGCCCACCGTCGCCTGCGGCCGCTCGGCGACGCCTGAGACGGCGCGGCCGATGTGCCGTCCCACCTCCGGCTCGGCCAGCCTCGGAACGAGTCGGCCGCTCACGAAGGCCGACAGCGTCAGATCATCCGCCACCTCGCTCAGGCGCTTGCCGCCGGCGCTCTCCACCGCGCGCCCGACCAGTCCCCGCAGCGCGTAGATGAAGCCGCGCGAGCCGAACAGCCGGTGCAGCAGCGCCGCAAGCCCGTGCTCGATCTGCGGCCGAGCGCCCTGCACCGCGCCCGCCAGCTTCCGCACCGGCATGGCGAGCAGCTCACCCGAGAGTGACGCAAGCTGAACGCGCAGGCGCGCGGTGAACTCGGGCCGTTGCAGATGAGCGCGGATCGCGTCCGGCGTGAGCAGCTCACGCGACACCACGCTGGCGATGCTCCGCGCGAGCTGTCCCCGCTGACGGGGGATCACGCCCGGTGTCAGCGGCACCGGGATGCCGAGGACGCGCTTGCGGGTCAGCGGTCGAAAGAGCATCCGGATCGCCACGAAGTTCGTCGCGTAGCCGATAGCCGCACCCATGAGCGGCGGCACCGCCCAGATGCGAAGCCAGGCGACGACCTCATCGAACGGAATGTTCAACGATCGCTTCCGGCAGAGCCCGTCTCCGCGTGCGCACTCCCCTCGTTGAGGCCGGACGCCTCGGTGAGGCCGGGCACCTCGGTGAGGAAGGCCCCGAACGTCCAGCCGCGCAGGCCGTTGTGGTTGATCTGGTACCAGTAATCGGTCTGCCCGTCGATCTCCATCGCATCGGGCGTCCGCGCGAGGATCTCCACGCGGGCTCCCTCCGTCAGCGACAGCAGGATGCGGCCGCTCTGATCCGGCTGCTCCCGCAGCCGCAGGCCGTCCACGTCGACCACCGCCCATCGGGTGGACATCGCCAGCACCGGCGTCGGCGGCAGCACCAGCGCCGGCTCGATCTTCGGCGATCCGCACGCGCCGAGCCCGAGGGTCAGAGACAACAGCAACGCCGCCACGCCCGCCGGGCGCATCCTCATCGTCGCGACCCGCGGCGCCGGCGCCCGCCGGATCCGGCGCGCCCCGCGCCCGTCTCCGCCTGCCGCTGCCTCGCGGGCCCACCGTCCTTGAGGCGATCGATCTCGTCGCGCAGCACGGCGGCCCGTTCGAACTCCAGTTCCTCGGCCAGCTTCAGCATCTCCCGCTCCAGCGTCCGGATCAGGTCGTCCCGCTGCTCGGGAACCTCCACGTCGTACTCGCCCCGGTGGATCTCCAGGTCGCGCGCGGCGGCATCGCGCTTCTCTTCCGACTTGCGCACCAGGAGCTGCTGGATCTCCTTCCTGACGCTGGTCGGCGTGATGCCGTGGCGGCGGTTGTGGTCCGTCTGGATCGCGCGGCGCCGCTCGGTCTCCGCGATCGCCTCGCGCATCGCCTCCGACTCGGCGTCCGCGTACATCAGCACGGTGCCGTTCACGTGGCGGGCGGCGCGGCCGATGATCTGGATCAGCGAGGTCGCCGAGCGCAGGAAGCCGATCTTGTCGGCGTCCAGGATCGCGATCAGCGACACCTCGGGCAGGTCCAGCCCCTCGCGCAGCAGGTTCACGCCGACCAGCACGTCGTACTCGCCGGCGCGCAGGTCGCGCAGCAGCTCCACGCGCTCCACCGTCTCCACCTCGGAGTGGAGATACCGCACGCGCAGCCCGATCTCAGCCAGGTACGACGACAGGTCCTCCGACATGCGCTTGGTGAGGGTGGTGACCAGGCAGCGCTCGCCGGCATCGACGCGGGCGCGGATCTCCCCGTACAGGTCGTCGATCTGGCCCTCGCTCGGCCGGACGTGGATCTCGGGGTCGAGCAGCCCGGTCGGCCGGATGACCTGCTCGGCGACGCGGTCCGAGAGCTTCAGCTCCAGCGGCCCGGGGGTGGCGGAGACGAACAGCACGCGGCCGACCAGCGCCTCGAACTCGTCGTAGGTGAGCGGGCGGTTGTCGAGCGCCGACGGCAGGCGGAAGCCGTGCTCGACCAGCGCCTGCTTGCGCGAGCGGTCGCCCTCGAACATGCCGCGGAGCTGCGGCAGGGTCGCGTGCGACTCGTCGACGATGGTCAGGAACCCCTCGGGGAGGAAGTCGATCAGGACGCCCGGGCGCTCGCCGGGCTCGCGGCCGCTCAGGTGCCGGGAGTAGTTCTCGATGCCGGGGCAGTAGCCCATCTCCTGCAGCATCTCCAGGTCGTACTCGGTGCGGGTCGAAAGACGCTGTGCCTCCACCATGCGCTCGGCGGCGCGCAACTCGGCCAGCCGCTCCTGCAGCTCCTGGCGGATCTGCGCGGTGGCGGCGCGGATGCGCTCCTGCGGGGTGACGAAGTGCTTGGCCGGATAGATGGCGCAGTAGTCCAGCTCGCCGAGAGCGGTGCCGTTCAGCGGATCGACCCGGCGGATGCGCTCCACCTCGTCCCCGAAGAACTCGATTCGGACCGCCTGCTCGGAGTAGGAGGGGAAGATCTCCAGCACGTCGCCGCGCACCCGGAAGGTGGACGGGGCCAGCACGGCATCGTTGCGCTCGTACTGCACGGCGACCAGGTCGCGCAGCACCCCGCGCAGGTCCACGGTGTCACCCAGGCGCACCTGCAGGCGCATCTCGCGGAAATCGCGCGGGTTGCCCAGCCCGTAGATGCACGACACGGTGGCGACGACGATCGTGTCGCGGCGCTCGACCAGCGAGGTGGTGGCAGACAGGCGCATGCGCTCGATCTCGTCGTTGATCGACGCGTCCTTCTCGATGTAGAGGTCGCGGGAGGCGACGTACGCCTCCGGCTGGTAGTAGTCGTAGTAGGACACGAAGTACTCGACCGCGTTCTCGGGGAAGAAGTCCTTGAACTCGCGGAAGAGCTGCGCGGCGAGCGTCTTGTTGTGCGACAGGACCAGCGTCGGCCGCTGCAGCGCCTCCACGATCTTGGCCATCGTGAAGGTCTTGCCCGAACCGGTGACGCCCTTGAGGGTGTGGAAGCGGCTGTCGCCGGACAGGCCGGCGACGATGGCGGCGGTGGCCTGCCCCTGATCGCCGGCCGGCTGGAACGGCGCGTGGACGGCGAACCGGTTCACCGGGAGCGTTCGCTCAACGTGACGAATTTCCGCCGCTCGCAGGGGTAGGGCGCGCCTCTACTCAGGCGATCGTTACTCACGAGAGCGCTCACTTAACGTGACCGACAGCTCCCGCAGGCGGCCGTCGCGCTCCACGACCACCGTCACCTCCTCGCCCGGCTTGTTGTCCTCCAGCGCGGCCAGCAGCTCGCGATAACCGCTGATCTGGTGACCGTCCACCTCGACGATGATGTCGCCGCCGGCATAGAACACCCTCTGGTTCCAGCGTACCGGGTTGGTGCCGCCGCGCAGGCCGGCCCGCGCCGCGGGCGAGTCGGGCTCGACCACATGCACCAGCAACCCGTCGCGGCGCGTCAGGTCCAGCGCCCGCGCCAGGCGCGGCGAGACCGGCACGGCCCGCATGTCTATCCAGCCGCGCCGCACCATACCGTTCTCCAGGAGCTCGGGCAGCACGCGGCGGGCGGTGGCGACCGGCACGGCGAAGCCGATGCCGACCGAGGCGCCGGTGGGCGAGAAGATCATGGTGTTGATGCCGATCATGAGGCCGCCGGCGTCCAGCAGCGGCCCGCCGGAGTTGCCGGGATTGATGGAGGCGTCGGTCTGGATCATCTGCTGGATGATGCGGCCGTCGTCCGTCTCCACCGGCCGGCCGAGCCCGGAGACGATGCCGGTGGTCAACGACCGGTCCTGGCCGAACGGGTTGCCGATCGCCAGCACCTTCTGGCCGACACGCAGGTCGGTCGAGTCCCCGAACGGGATGACCGTCAGCGGCGTGTCGCCCGGCTCGAAGCGGATCACCGCCAGGTCGTTCTCGGAATCGGCGCCGACGAGCGCCGCGTCGTGCTCGCTGCCGTCCCAGAGCGTGACCGTCAGGCGCGTGGCGTTCCTGATCACGTGGTGGCTGGTCAGCACGTGGCCGTCGGCGTCGATGATCACGCCGGAGCCCGAGTCGGAGCGGGGAATGGGGCGATAGCGGAAGACCACGCTGCCCTCGGCCGAGACGTTGACCACCCCCTCGTTGAGGGCGTCGTAGATGGCGATGTTGTTGCGCTCGTCGGCCGAGTAGTAGCGCCCGCCTGCGACGCCTTCCGTCCACTGCACCGGCTGCGCCGGAGCGGAATCCGCCCACGGCGGCGGCACGCGAGGCTCCGCCGGCACGCCCTGCGTGTGGCGGGCGATCAGCATGCCCACCCCCAGCCCGGCGACCGTCAGCGCGGCCGCGACCGCGACCGCGCCCAGCAGGGGCCCGGCACGAACGCCGGTGCCGCTCACGGCGACGCCGCCCCCGAGAGCTCGTCCCAGACGGCGCGCCGCCTGGCGACCTCCTTGTAGTGGTCGGTCTGCGACACGTTCAGCGGATTGGTGAACGTCAGCATGTCGAGCGGCTGCTCGGACGCCGAGCGCCGGTTCCAGTCCCGCAGTCCGTTCATGGCCTCCGGGTCGTGGTTCCAGGTCGGCCGCTCGTTGGGCCGGGTGCGGTTGAACAGGAACTTGATCATGTGCCGCCGCCGGCCCGAGCGGTTGGCGGCCGTGCCGTGCCAGAGGTCGTAGTGGGTCAGCGCGAAGGTGCCCGCCTTCACCACCAGCGGCACCTGGCCGCGGATGTTGGTGTAGGTCCGCATGCGGTCGGTGGGCGCGTTGCGGAAGTGGGTGCCGGGCACGATGATCGTCGGCCCCATGTCGGCGGTGACGTCGGCGGGATAGTAGAGCCCCAGGAACCGGTCCAGGCCGACGCCACGCCGGTTCTTGCCGTCCTGGTGCCAGTGCATGTACGCGGTGCCGGGCTCCTTGCAGTGCCAGTGGCGGTGCGCCATGACCTGGTAGTCCTCTCCCGCCAGGCTGGTCAGCGCGCCATGCACCAGCGGATGGTCCAGCACCTGGTGGAGCTCCGGGACCGCGTCGGTGATGGCGTCACCGGGGTTGCCGTCCATGCCGTCCAGGGTCGCGGCGATCCGTTCGTTCACGCCGGCCGGCAGGTCCAGCTCCAGCAGGAGATGGCCGCGGATGATGAAGTCGACCACCGCCCGGTCGTCCAGGAGCGTATCCGGCGGCGCCGCTGCCATCGTGCTCATTCGACCACCTCCATCTTCTGCAGCACGAACTCGTAGCCGATCATGTCCAGGTCGTCGTCGTCGTAGTCGGCCTGGTGCAGCGGGAACTGCACGACCTGCCAGCCGTCGCACACCGCGTCGTGCACGGATTCGTACGGACACGGCGGCGGATCGACCTGCAACTCGACCGCGAAGCCGGGCACCGGCTCGTAGATCGTGAAGCCCAGGATCGGCGACAGGATATTGGGCGTCTGCGCGTGGATGTACATCAGGCGCTGCTTCGGCCGTGCCGTCTGCCGCGTTCCCATCGCTGCCCCCTCCTGGCCCCACAGATCATAGGTCCCGCGCCGTTGCCGGGACAAGCGGCGGAAGGTACCGTGGCCGGCATGGCACAAACCCAGGTCATCGCCACCGAGCCGGCGGTCGACGGCAACCCGGGCATGGACTTCGCCGAGGAGCGCATCGCCCTGGCGTGCGCGTTCCGATGGGCGGCACGCTACGACCTGCACGAATCGGTCGCCAACCACTTCAGCCTGGCGGTCGACGATGCCGGCACGAAGTTCCTGATGAACCCGCGCGGCCGCCACTTCTCGCGCGTCAGGGCCAGCGAGCTGCTGCTCCTCGATGCGGGCGACCCGACGACCATGGAGCGCCCGGACGCGCCCGACCCGACCGCCTGGGCCCTGCACGGCAGCATCCACCGCAACGTGCCGGGCGCCCGCTGCGTCCTGCACGTGCACTCGAAGTACGCCACGGCGCTGGCCTGCCTGGACGACCCCACGCTGCCGCCGGTCGAGCAGAACGCCATGCGCTTCTGGGGGCGGGTGACCATCGACGACCAGTTCGACGGCATGGGCCTGGACGACGAGGCCGAACGCGTCGGCCGCCTGGTCGGCGACAACCCGATCCTGCTCATGCGCCACCACGGCGTCATGGTGTTCGGCCCGACCGTCGCGCAGGCGTTCGACGACCTCTACTACTACGAGCGCGCCTGCTGCACGTACCTCATCGCCCTGCAGACCGGCATGAAGGTGCGCGCCGTCCCCGACCGCGTCGCGGCCAAGACCGAGCTCCAGTGGCGAAACTACCCCGACCTGAGCGAGGACCACTTCCGGGCGCTGCGCGAGATCCTCGACCGGGAAGACCCCTCCTATCGCTGGTGACCCGCCCGGCATGGTCCTGGAGGTCGCGATACTGGACGTGAAGCCCGGACTGGAGGCCGACTTCGAGGCGGCCTTCGCCGAGGCGCAGGCGATCATCTCCGGCATGGACGGCTACGTGTCCCACGAGCTCCGGAAGTGCCTGGAGAAGCGCAGCCGCTACCTCCTGCTGGTGACGTGGCGCACCCTGGAAGACCACACCGTCGGGTTCCGCGGATCCGACCGGTACCAGGAGTGGCGCAGGCTGCTGCACCACTTCTACGACCCGTTTCCCGAGGTCGAGCACTACGAGCCGGTGCGCGGCGCCCCGTGACCGGCGCCGCCATGTCACGGGTCTTCGGCGACTACCACGTCCGCATCGATCCGTGGGAGGTCGACTACGGGGACCAGACGCCGCTGGAGTCCCGGAACGATCGGCCGCGCGAGCACGTCGACCACGAGGTCGAAGTGCCCGATGACGCATGGGAGGCGATCGTGCCCCCGGCTCCCGGCTCGTTTCGCGACCGCGTCGTGTTCGTCGACGGGGTCCGCAGGCTCGACGCCCGGGTGCAGGTCCGGCAGGACGAGACCCTGATCTTCGGCGGCTTCGGCAGCCATGCGGTCGGCGCTGCCATCCTCCATGACTCGGCGGCCGACTTCGGCGAGACCCGCGTGTCCCGCACCATGGTGCTCGGGGGTGGATGCCCCCTGCCGGCTCCCGTGCAGGTTCGCGACGATCTGGTGTATCAGCCCGAGAGCACCCCCAGGACGGAGGTGGACGGGCCGTTGCGGCACATCCAGGACTCGATGCGAACCGCCGAAGCGGCGCTGGCCGCCGATCTCGCAGACCCCGACACGCTGGTCATCGTCGACGGCCCGCTCAGCTTCGTGCCCGAGCGGCCGGAGCAGGCCGTCGGCTACATCAAGCGGCTGCACGACCTCTACCTTCCGGGCCGGTTCCTGCCGCTCATGGCGACCCTGCCGGCGGGCTCCCGCACGCCGCTGTTCGCGATTCGCGGCGACCGGTCCGGGTTCGCCCGGTACTCCTGGTTCCAGCGCCTCGGCGACCCCGCGCACGGCGCCGTCGAGCTGCACGGCCTGGTCCGCCTGGAAGTGGGTGCGTCCGCGGGCGTCGACGCGGCCCGCCACCTGGCCGATGCCGCCACCGCCTGGCTGCCCGGAGTCGCGCCGCAACGATCCAGGGACCCGCGGTCGCCGCAGAATCTCCTGCCCATCGGCGCGCTGGAGCAGCATCTCCGTGCCCGTCTCGGCGACGCGCGCCTGATCCGGCGCTGGATCGAAGCCCTGGTGGCACGGGAGGCCGCGCATGAGTGAGCGGGAACGCTGGGAGTCCCCGGTCGGCGTGGTGCTCGGATCGGAGGACGCCGGTCCGCTCGAGTTCTGGGTCGGCGTCAGCGAAGGGCGCTTCCTGCAGCTCGACGACCTGGTGACCGTGGAGGCGGTCGTCGATGGCGAGAGCGTCAGCTTCTTCGGCATCGTCGACGTCGCCCGCAAGCGCTACGAAGGCGCGCAGTTCGACTCGGACGCGTTCCGGGCCTCGGAGGGGATTCTGCCGGTGGACGTCTCCTACGCCGCGCACGTGCAGGTCACCCGCATCGACCCGGAGGTGTTCGTCCCGCCGCACCCCGGCAGCGAGGTGCGCATCGTCGGCGGCGAGCAGTTCCGGCGCGCCCTGTTCATCGACCGGATGGAGCGCAAGGTCGCCGTCGGCGCCACGCGCGCCGGCGAGACGGTCTACGCCAACCTCGACTTCCTCGACGGCGAACGGGGCGCGCACGCCTCGATCAGCGGCATCTCCGGCGTGGCCACCAAGACCAGCTACGCCACCTTCCTCCTCTACTCGCTCTTCCACTCCGACGCCCTCGGCCGGGACGCCGCCAACGCGCGGGCGATCATCTTCAACGTCAAGGGCGAGGACCTGCTGTGGCTGGACAAGCAGAACGCCAAGATCGACGAGGATGCAGCGGCCAGCTACCGCGCCCTCGGCCTGAGCGCGGGACCGTTCGAGGACGTCGGCTTCTTCGCCCCGACGCGTCGCCACGGCGAGGTGCTCATCCCCGAGGTCGGCAGCCGCCACGAGGGCGTGCGGGCGTACGCCTGGACGCTCCGCGAGTTCGCCCGCAACCGCCTGCTGCGCTTCATCTTCGCCGAGGGCGAGGACGCCCGCTCGCAGCTCTCGTTCCTGATCTACCGGGTCGAGCGCGTGCTGGAGCGCGCCGCCCGCGCGGGCGACCGGAACGATCCGGGCATCACCGTGGACGAGGCGCACGTCGCCAGCTTCGACGACCTGATCGAGCTGCTCGACACGGAAGCGCTGGACCAGATGGCGCCGGCCGCCGCGTCCGGCACGCTGGACGCGTTCCGCCGGCGGCTGCACGCCGCCGCGCAGCACATGGGACACCTGGTGCGCGGCGACCGGGAGGCGGCGCGCCACCGCATCGACTGGCAGGCGCACCAGGTCACGGTGGTGGACATCCACACGCTGCACCAGACCGCGCAGATGTTCGTGGTCGGCGTCCTGCTCAAGCGGATGCTGCAGGACAAGGAGCAGCAGGGCACGGCCCGCCCGCTGGTGTTCGTCGTGCTCGACGAGCTCAACAAGTACGCGCCGCGGTCCGGGTGGAGTCCTATTCAGGACGTCCTGCTCGACATCGCCGAGCGCGGCCGCTCGCTCGGCGTCTCCCTGTTCGGCGCCCAGCAGACGGCGAGCGAGGTGGAACGCCGCGTGGTGGCCAACGCCGCCCTCAAGGTGGTCGGACGCCTCGACGCCGCGGAAGCGGAACGGGGCGAGTACGGGTTCCTCACCCAGGTCGCCCGCAAGCGCGCCACGATGCTGTCGCCGGGCACGATGATCGTCACCCAGCCGGAGCTGCCGACCCCGATCCTGCTGAACTTCCCGTTCCCCTCCTGGGCGACGCGCCAGAGCGAGGTCAGTGACGACGCCGGGGACGAGGACCCGTTCCTGCGCGCGTGAGGATCTCCTCGTGAGGATCGTGCACACCAGCGACTGGCACGTCGGCCGCCGCTGGAAGGGCATCCAGCGGCTGGACGAGATGGAGGCGGTCATCGACAACCTGGCCCGGTTCATCGAGCGGGAGTCGATCGACCTTGTCCTCCACTCCGGCGACGTGTTCGACAGCCGCAACCCGGCGGGCGACTCGGAGCGCCTGGTCAACGAGTTCCTGGTGCGCGTCGGCCGTGCCGGCGCCCGCACCGTCGTGATCGCCGGCAATCACGACGATCCGCTTCGGTTCGACGCGCGCGCGCTGCTGGCGGCGGGCGCCAACGTGCACATTTTCGGCCGCCCCCGGAGCGCGAGCCGCGGCGGGACGTTCCTGCTCGAAACCCGCGGCGGCGAGCAGGCCGTGGTCGCGGCGCTGCCGTTCGCCTCGCCCGGGATGTGGGTGTCAGCCCTGGATCTCGCCGGGGACGAGGCGTCCGCGCGAACCCGCTACGCGCACCTGTTCCAGCGAGCGGTGGAGAACCTCTGCGCCGGGTACCGCGACGACGCCGTGAACCTGCTGGTGGCCCACACGCACCTGGAGGGAGCGGCCTTCGGCGACTCGGAGCGCCGCGTCCACCTGTCCGAGGACTGGGCCGCGACGCCGCAGACGCTGCCGCCGACCGCGACCTACATCGCACTCGGCCACATCCACAAGCCGCAGAAGGTGGCCGGCACCCTGCCCGCCTGGTACGCCGGATCGCCGCTGCAGCTCGACTTCGGCGAGGTCGGCCAGGAGAAGACCTTCGCGGTCATCGAAGCCGCACCGCGCCGCCCGGCGCGGGTCAAGCACGTGCCGTACGAAGGCGGACGGCCGCTGCGGGACATCGAGGGGACGCTGGACGAGATGGAAGACCATGCCGGCGCGAACGGCGACGGTTGGCTGCGGGTCACGGTCAAGCTCGGCGAGAAGGACCCGGACATCAACCGCAAGGTGCGCGAGCTCCTGCCGACCGCGCTGGTCGTACGCGTGGACCTGCCCGAGTCCGAGATACCGGACAGCGACCGGCCCGACGCCGGGGCGCCGGCGGCCGAGCTGTATGCCGCCTACCACCGGCGCGCTCACGAACGGGAGCCCGAGCCGATGATCCTCGACACGTTCGGGCACCTTCACGAGCGGGCCCGCGAGGACGCGTGATCGATGCGCCCGATCCAGCTCACCGTCGAAGGACTGACCTGCTTCAAGGAGAAGCAGGAGATCGACTTCTCCAGCCTGGACCTGTTCGCGATCTCCGGTCCCACCGGCGCGGGCAAGTCGACGCTGCTGGACGCCATCCTGTTCGCGCTCTACGGCGAGGTCCCGCGCGTCAGCAAGCAGGACCTGAAGGAGATGATCTCGGCGGCACGGGAGCGCGTGAGCGTCCGCTTCGACTTCGCGGTCGGGAAGCGGCGATTCCGAGTGGCCCGCGCGCTGCGCCGCAAGGGCGCGGCTGCCGTCCGCCTGGAAGAGCACGACGGGACGGACTTCAACACCGTCCTCGCCGATCAGGTCCGCCCGGCGTCCGCGGAAGTGACGCGCCTGCTCGGCCTGGACGTCGACGCGTTCACCCAGGCCGTGATCCTTCCGCAAGGGGAATTCGCGAAGTTCCTGAAGGCCGATCCGCGCAAACGCCGCGAAATGCTGCGCACGCTGCTGCGGCTCGACGTGTACGAGCGGATGCGACAGGCGGCCCAGGACACGTCGACCCGAAAGAAGCACGGGCTCGACGCGCTGGAGCAACGCCTCCGCGAGGAGTACGGCGGCGTCTCCGCGGCGGCGCTGTCAGCCTTGCAGGGTGAGTTGCAGCAGGCGGCAACGAAACTCGAAGAGCGACGCAAGGAGAGCGAAGCCGCCGAGTCCCGGCTGATCGAGATCCGGCATCGCCACGCGAAGACGGTCGACCTCGCCAAGAGCGAGGCACGGCTGGCGGAGCTCCACGGCATCACCCCGCAGATCGAGGAAGCGCGGAGTGAGCTTGACGCCGCGCGCCGGGCCGCGGCGCTGGTTCCACTGATCGAGGAGGCCGACCGGGCCGGGCAGGAGGCCGACCACGCAAGAAACGCCGCGCAGGAAGCCAGGCACGCGAATGAGGCGGCCGGGTGTGTCCACGAGGAACGCGAGCGGGAGCTGGCAAATGCCCGGGAACAGGCGGAGGAGATTCCCGCCCTGCGTGACCGCCTTGCCAACCTCGACCGGATACTCGGACGGCTCCCCGAGCTCACGAGGCTCGAAACCGAGGTCGGCAGGAGACGCACCCGGATCGAACAGCTCGATCAGGAGCTCGAACAGGGTCGCGAGCGCCTGGAGCAGTTGGCGGATGAAGCCACGCGACAGCAGGCCTCCGTGGGAACAGCCCGCGCCGAGCTCGACGCCATCGGGTACGACGCCGATCTCGACGCCGCGCTCGACAAGGTCCGCGAGACGGCGACGAAACTCGCGATCGCCCGCAGGCAGCTCCAGGATGCGAAGCCGGAACAGGAGCGGCGGCGCAAGACGCTGGATGGTCTGGCCGTCGAAGTCGAGCGGCTCACGGGCCAAGCGCGAGACAGAGACGATGCCCTGCACGACGCGGAGCAAGCCGTGGAGGCTGCGGAGGAGGCACTGCACGCGGCCCACCGTCAGGACGCGGCCAACGACTTGCGCGGATCATTGGCAGCGGGGGCCCCGTGCCCGGTCTGTGCGCAACTCGTGGCAGATCCGCCGGCGGCCGATCTGCACCCTGACGTCGCAGCCGCCCGCTCCGGCCGCGACGAGGCCAGCACCACGCTGCGGCGCGCTCGCGACGATGCGCAGGACGCTCGCAACGCGCTGGTGGGGACCCAAGGCGACGTGCGCGCCGCTCAGGAGGCGTTGACCGAAGCGGACAGCACCACGGACAAGGCGCGTGCGGACATCCGCCAACTGACAGCCGACATCCGGGAGGCCATCGGCGGCAGCGTGCCGGTCGACGACGATGCCGTCGTGGCCTGGTTTCAGGAACGGATCGAGACGACCGCGACTGCCCGCAGCTCCTTCGAGGACGCCCAAGGTCGTCTTGAGACGGCAGAGCTCCACTTGACCGACTTGGGCCGCAGCGAGCAGACGACGCACGGCGAACTCGACCGAATGCGGAGCGAGCGGCGCGAACGGATTGAGGAAGTGACCGCGGACGAGGAGCGCCTCCGGGCCGTGCAAGCCGAGATCGCAGGGGTCACCCAATCCACCGACCCCGGACAGGAACGGACCGATCTGTCCTCTCGCATCGATGATCTGGAAGCCGGACACCGGGAAGCCCTGTCAGCCGAGGCGGAAGCCCGCCGCGAGTTGGCGACGACCCAGCAGGCCCGTGAGGACCGCGAGCGAGCCGCCGGGGACGCTGACCGGGAAGCGGCGGCCCGGATCGAGCAGCGTGATCGACACGTCGCCCAGGCACGCTTCGACAGCGTGGGCGACGTTCGCAACGCCGTGCGGGACGAGACGGCACAGGCCCGATTGAGCGAGTCCGTCGCCGGCCACGAGCGCGATCTGCACGCCACCGGGCTGCGCGTCCGCGACCTGCAGAACGACCTGGGAGCCGAGCGGATCTCGGTCGAACAGCTCGATGATGCGAGCGCCAACGACCGACGGATCAAGGGCGAAGTCGAGGAGCTCGTCACGAGGAACGCGCATCTCGGGCAGCAGGTGGAGACGATGACCGAGCGCCTTGCGCGCGCGCAGGCACTCCACGAGCAGTTGCGGGCCATGAGAGACGACCATCGCCTGTTCAGCGGCCTTGCCACCGATCTCCGCAGCGACCGGTTCCAGGCCTACGTCCTGGAGGACAGTTTCACGAAGCTGGTGCAAGGCGCATCGGACCGGCTGTTCACGCTGTCCGGCGAACGCTACTCGTTGACGTTTCAGGAAGACCAGATCCTGGTCGTCGACCACGACAACGCGGACGAGACGCGCATCAGCGACACGCTGAGCGGCGGAGAGACCTTCCTCACCTCACTGTCCCTGGCCCTGGAGCTCAGCAGGCAGGTGCAGGATGCGGCAGGGGCCGTGAACCTCGACAGCCTGTTCATCGACGAGGGCTTCGGCACGCTCGACCCGGATACGCTCGCGACGGTCTCCGAGACCATCCAGGGCCTTCAGGTCGCCGGCCGCATGGTCGGCGTCATCACCCACATCCCGGACCTGCGCTCCGAGTTCTCCCAGCAGATCCAGGTAACCAGACACCAAGGCTCCTCCACGGTCCGGGTCATACGGGATCTGTAATGGAGGCGGCGGCGGGTCAAAGCCTCAACGGTCAGGCGCGGAGCGGGGCGGGATGTGTTCGCCGGCGGGTCGGGGGATATCGGCCCAGTGGCCGGCGTCGTCGCGGCCGCGGCAGATGATGCTGCGGGTGGCCCAACCCGGGTCCAGGGCGCGCACGCCGGCGGCCGTGAAGCGCAGGGTCAGCCCGCAGCGGCGGCGCGCCGAGCGGTTTGGCTCCGAGCCGTGGATCAG
This sequence comes from Spirochaetaceae bacterium, assembly GCA_028820215.1. The sequence continues at coordinate 23,327 of JAPPKD010000225.1, forward strand.
CCAGTCGGTGTGCAGCGACATCTGGCCGGCGCGCAGCGCGATGGTCACCGGCGGGTCGCCCTGTTCCTCCGCCGCCAGGGTGGTCTGCGACAGCACGTTGTTCTCCGCCTCGGTGCTGTTCCGGTAGGCGAGTTGGGCGTTCACGTGGGAGCGCGGGATGACCCGCATGGCGCCGTTGCCGGCGTCGGCGTCGTCGATCGCCAGCCACACGGTGACGGTCTTGCTCGGTGACAGCGGCCAGTAGGAGGCGTCCTGGTGCCAGCTCACCCGCTTGCTGTCGCCCGGTTCCTTGAGGAAGAAGTGGGTGCCCCACAGGACCAGGTCCTCGCCCAGAAGGTCCTGCACCGGATCCAGCATACGCGGTTCCATGCACAGGTCGTAGAGGCCGGCGCAGTGGCAGTGCCAGCCGTTGATGTCGTAGCTGCCGTGCCCGGCGGCCACCGCCCTGGCGAACAGGTCGTCGCAGTAGGCGCGCAGGGCCGCCACCTCCCGGGCGTCGAACACGTCCAGAGGAAACAGGTAGCCCAACTCGTTGAACTGTCTGACCTGCGCCGCGCTCAGGACCCTCGGCTCGGGCATCCCGAGGGGGTAGAAACACAGCACCCGCTCATCCATCGCCCTCTCCGACATGGTCGCGACGATCAAGCATCGCCTCGAAGAGGGTCAAGCGGTGCTGCTCGGGAGGCTTACAACCGTTGTTCCGTGCAGATGCCGTCGGCCGCCAGGCAGCGGAGCCGTTCCCTGCCGGACACCCCGCCCATTGTGACGGCTTTCACGTTGGTACGGCCGGGAGCCTGTCGTCGCTTGCGGCGGGACGCGCCGGCGCGGGACACAGGCCGCGGGCGATCGGTTTCGATGCTCGTCGCCTTGACCCATGAACACGAGCGGGTTCTGGCTGGGGCTCCAGGATGACTACGATCTGGAGGAGCAACAGACGCTGATCGCCGACGAACTGGAAGCGATTCCGAGCATCGCCTGACCCGGTCACCCCACTGACTCGCACCCGTGGGGCGGAGCACCCCTCGCTTGCGATAGACACCGACCACGGGGCAGTCGGGACATGCCCCGGTCATGGTTTCAGCGTTCTGAGCCGCGGCGCAGCGTCAGCCGCAGGTAGTCCTCGGTCGCTTCGAACTCGGGGTCCACGCCGTTGCGGGCTCGCATCAGCGGCATGATCCTGTTGCGCACGCCCATGCCGCGCGCGTCGGCATAGTTGTAGTCGCGCAGCACCTCGGAGATGAGCAGATTCCGCGGCGCACGCTGGCCGGCGATCATCTTGGCGACCGTCATGCCGTTCTGCAGGGCACCGGGGCTGACGATCTCCATCCGATCGACGTAGCGGACGACCTCCACTTCCTCATAGCGCGTCCAGTCGCGATGGGTCAGCGCGTTGACGACGCCCTCGCGCAGCGCTTCGAGCGGGTAGTGCCAGCGCCGTTCCCGGCGCATCGACTCATCCACCGCGCCGGGCTCCTCGGAGACGAACGGGCGCATGGCGTCCGCGAGACGCTCGATGAGTCCCTTCTCGACCAGTTCACGGCCTCCTGGCAAGTCCCGCCACAGGCCGGTGAGCGGCCCCTCGATCACCTGATCATCCAGCGCGTCGTACGCCTTTTCCCGCCCCTTGAAGCACATCCAGCGTGCGCCGGCATGGCGCAGCAGGCGGCGCGGACGGTACCCGAACAGTAGCAGCCCCGCGATCGTGCACGCGGGCGGGCCGGCGTCGCGTTCCACCATGAAGCCCAAGGCGCACAGGCGTTCGTGCCACGCCGTTTCATCCTGCGGCTCGCTCGGTTCTCCCACGATCGTGGTGAGGTAGTCTGCCAGGCGTTCCCGACTGAGATGGGCCAAGCCGCTGCCCGAAACCGGCAGCATCTCCGTGTGCAGCAGACCGCCCGTGGCGAACAGCCGCGCCTGCTGCTCCCGCGTGGCCAGCCGAGAGGTGCTGCCGACGCGCACGTAGATGTCCTCGCGGCCGCGCTGCCGGACCACGTACGGCTTGACGGGACCCTGCGTGACCGTGACGACGGCGACGCGGCGATCGGGGGCGACCGGCACCTCTTCGTAGAACGGCAGCAACAGCGGATGGACCATATGGCCGAACACCGTGTCCATGACCCATCGCTCCAGGCCCTCGCGGCGTATCCCGGTGATGGTCCCGTCGTCCTCCACGCCCAGCAGCACGCGTCCACCTTGGAAGTTGGCCAGCGCTGCCACCTCTCGCGCCAGTTGCTCGGGCCGCAGCTCGTCCCGCTTGAACTCGACGCCCGAGTTCTCCCCCGCCTCGATCAGCTCCAATAGCTCCTCACGGGTCATCCGCGGCCCCCCCAGTGCGCGGAGCCGTCACGGGGATGCCTCGACGTGGGCGGCCTCCAACGACATCCCAGACCACGTCGGGAGGGTAGTCGACCCCACGCAGCCGGTCATAGCACCGATCATACCGCGCGGCCCCTGACAGCGAGGCCGGTGTACGATGGCGGCACCATGGCACGCCGCGAACCGACCATCCTCAAGGATGGTCTTTACTTCCCGGAAGGGCCGCGCTGGCGGGGAGACAGGCTGTACTTCTCCGATGTCCTGGCCGGCACCGTTCACCGTCTGGGCCTGGATGGAACCCAGGAGACGATCGCCGAGATCGGCGAGCTGCCCTCAGGGCTCGGCTGGCTGCCGGACGGCACCCTGCAGGTGGTTTCGCTGCAGGACGGCAGGCTGCTCGCCTGCCGGGACGGGCGCTCTGCCGCCGTCGCCGAGATGCGGCGGATCACGGGGTTCCCCTGCAACGACATGGTGATCGACCGCGCCGGCCGCGCCTACGTCGGCAGTGACGACACCGACTTCGACGAGGAGCGGTTGCCTATGCCCGGCAACATGCCGCGCCAGAGCAGCATCGCGCTCGTGGAGCCGCCGGCGCCCGGCGCCGCCTGGGACGCCCCGCGTGCGGCGCGCATCGTCGCCGACCGCGTGACCTTCCCCAACGGCATGGTGGTGACCCCCGACGGCGCCACCCTGATCGTGGCGGAGACGTTCGCCGGGCGCCTGACCGCGTTCGACATCGAACCGGACGGCTCGCTCGTCAACCGGCGCGCGTGGGCCGATCTCGGCGTGCCCCCGGACGGCATCACCCTGGACCGGGACGGCTGCCTGTGGGTCGCCGTGCCCTACTACCGCTACGGAGAGACCGGCGGCTACCTGCGCATCGCCGAGGGCGGCGAGCTGCGCGACCGGATCGACGTGGCCGGCTACAGCGCTTTCGCCTGCACGCTCGGCGGACCTGACGCGATCACGCTGTTCCTGTGCGAGTCGACGGTGCTGGGGCAGCCTCGCAGTCCCGGCGACGGGCGCATACGCATGGTCGAGGTGGACGTCCCGGGCGTCGGCACGCCGTAGCCGTTCAAGTAGCAACACCGTGACGGCTGTGAACGTGAATGAGGTGATCGCAGGGCTCGACCCCGCGCGACGGCGCAAGATCGAGGAACGCGCGGCGGAGCTCATCGCCGAGGAGATGACCCTGCGCGAGCTTCGCCAAGCTCGGCAACTCACCCAAGTCAGTGTCGCGCGCCAGCTCGGCATCAGCCAGGACGGCGTCTCTCGGCTGGAGCAGCGCAGCGACTTGCTGCTCTCGACATTGCGCAGGACGGTCGAGGCCATGGGCGGACGCCTCGCGCTCATCGCCACGTTCCCCGACCGTCCGCCGGTCGAGCTGTCCGGCATCGCCGAGCGGGAGTCCCGCGATTGAGGCCGGACACGGTGGGTTCGATGGACTGGCTTGGCACCCGCAGCATGGCAGCGGCGCGACCCCTATAACTCGACACAGGACGCGGGGTGGACTACGGTCGTCTCCCATGCTGACGCAGGAACAGGTAGAGGCGTACCGCAACGACGGCTATCTCCGGGTCTCCAACATCTTCACGGACGAGGAGCTTCGCGAGCTGGAGCGGGAGATGGACTTCATCGTCGAGGAGTGGTGGGGAGAGGACAGCATCGGCTGGAAGGGGCCGTGGCGAGACCACTACCTGCCGGACGGCGAGCAGGAGAACACCCGCGCCGTGTTCATCGCCAATCCGCAGTTCTACTCGGCGGCCTGGGGGCGGATCATCTTCCACCAACGGCTGACCGAGTGCGTGCGCGCCCTGGTCGGCCCCGCCGTGCAGTGGCACGGCACGATCCTGCACGCCAAGCCGCCGGAGCGCGGCACGCCGTTTCCCATGCACCAGGACTACCCGTTCTATCCCCACGACGGGCCGGACTTCGTCGACTGCCTGCTGCACCTGGACGACTCGCCCGAGGCCTCGGGCTGCCTGCAGGTCGTTCGCGGGAGCCACAAGCAGGGCCCCCTGGAGCACATCACCGGAGACCATACCCGGCCCTACCTGCCGCCGGAGCAGTACCATCCCGACAAGACACCGTCGGTGGCGGTGCCGGCCATGGCCGGTGACGTGATCTTCTTCAGCTACCTGACCATCCACTGGTCGGACATGAACACCACCGACCGCTGGCGCCGCTCGGTGCGGATCGGCTTTCACGAGGCCGGCATGCGGCCGACCTTCGTGGAGCCGAACGAGCCCTACAACAACTTCGTGGTGTCCGGCCTGAAGCGCCGCGGCAAGCAGAAGGGCCTGACCTACAAGGTGGTGGGCCAGGGCCAGGAGCAGCACCTCAAGAAGCAGCCGGCGCGCGCGTAGCGCGGGCACCTGAGCGATCCTCCCCGCCGCGTGGCTGCCGCACCGTCGCGGACGCGTCCCAACGTCGTCCTCTTCCTGGCCGACGACCTGGGCTACGGCGACCTGAGCTGCTCCGGCAACACCGTCCTGTCCACGCCCCACGTCGACCGGCTGGCCGCCGAGGGCGTGCGCTGCTCCCAGCACTACAGCGGCGCCCCGATCTGCGCGCCGGCGCGGGCCGCGCTGCTCACCGGGCGCTACCATCACCGCTCTGGCGCGCTGAGCGTGGAATCGAACCGCGGCCTGGACCGCATCGCCCTGCGGGAGCGCACCGTCGGCGACGCATTCGCCGCCGCCGGCTACCGCACCGGCTACGTGGGCAAGTGGCACAGCGGCCTGCACGATCCGAGCTACCACCCGAACCGGCGCGGCTTCGCGGAGTTCGCCGGCTTCCTGGGCGGCATCATGGACTACTGGAACTGGTTCCTGAACTACAACGGAAGTCCGCGCCGCGCCGACGGCCGCTACCAGACCGACGTGCTCACCTTCGAGGCGGTCGACTTCATCCGGCGATGCGCGGCGGCGCCCGGTGCCTCCGCCCGGCAGCCGTTCTTCCTGGTGGTCGCCTACCACGCGCCGCACGCGCCCCTTCAGGCGCCCGTGGAGAGTTGCGCGCCGTTCCTGCAACGCGGCGACCTGAACCCCGCGCTTGCCACCCTGTACGGCATGGTGGCGCGCATGGATGAGGGCATCGGGCAGGTCCTCGATGCGCTCGATGCCGCCGGCTGCGCCGACGACACCGTGGTGATGCTGACCAGCGACAACGGGCCCTGGCTCGGCCTCGACCGCTACGGCGGGCGGCGCTTCAGCATGAACCGCTACAACGGCCCGTTCCGCGGCCAGAAGCAGGACGTGCTGGAGGGCGGCATCCGCGTGCCGGCGATCGTCCGCTGGCCGGACGGCCTGCCGGCCGGCGCCGCGTGCGACGAGATGATCCACTTCTGCGACTGGCTGCCGACGCTGGCCGCCGCCGCGGGCGTCACCGCGGACGGATTGCCGCTCGACGGCCGCGATCAGCTCCCCCGGCTGCGCGGCACTTCCTCAGCCGGCGCGGCGCCGCGCTTCTGGCAGTTCAACCGCTACGACCCGGTGCCGTGCTGCAACCTGGCGATGCGCGACGGCCCCTGGAAGCTCTACTGGCCGCGCATCCCGGAGGCGATGGTCAAGCTGCAGGAGGACAACGTGGCGGTGCGCGAGTTGATGTCGCGCGGGCACTTCGAGATGGCGGTGCGCAACCCGCCGGTCGAGCGCACGCTGTCGGCGCCGGGGCAGCCGGAGCTGTACCACATCGCCGACGATCCCTGCGAGGCGCGCGACCTGGCGGCGGCCCACCCCGACCGTCTCTCCCGCATGCGGATCGCGGCGGAGAACTGGTTCGCATCGGTGGAGGCGGAGCGCCGCGCGAACGCCAGCGACTGACAGCGGTCGGCGCACACCCGTGCGGGACGGCGCTAGTCCTGCGCGGGCAGAGGCAGGGATGTGCCGATGTCGAGCCGGCGAGCGCAGCGGGCAAGGGTGGTGTCGTACGTGGCGAGCCAGGCGCCGGCGGACTGGACAGCGAAGATCAGCGCGGCGTCCACCCAGCCCATGCCGCTGCCGGCCAGGCGGAAACGGCGAATGAAGTCGTGCAACTCGCCGGCGGCGGCCGGTTCGCACCAGTCCAGCGAGCGCATCAGCGCCTCGTTCTCGGCGGACAGGCCGCCGAGCAGCAGCTCACCCACCACGTACGGGTGCACGAGGGCCTGCCCGCTCGTGATCCAGTCCCTCGCGGCCAGCCCCGACTCCTCCCCCCGCAGGAACCCCAGCCACACGCTCGTGTCGATGAGTACGGTCACTGCCGGCCGCGTGCCGGCCGCTGGCGCGTTACGGTCTGCAGCTCGGGCTGAGACCCGAACGCCGCGGTCAGCCTGCTGCGCCGCTCGGCGTTGATCAGCTCCGTCAGACCGAGCTCCAGCACCGCCGTCTTCGTCTTGCCGGGATGGATCGCCATCGCCTCGCGAACCAGGTCGTCGTCGAGGTTGATCGTGGTCTTCATACGGCTATCCTAAGCCTGATGACCCATATCGTTCAACCGTATCTATCCTTACTAATTTACATATTTATATGTATCACCGTCGCCGACCGCCGTCGTCCGGCTTGCCTGGTGCGCCCGGCTGCGATACCCTGCGCGTCGATTCCATCGGGCAGGCTCCCGGGCCGGCCCATGCACAAGGAGTAACGATGAAAGTCACCGTAGTACGGAGCGTGCTCGCGGCTCTGGCGCTGTCGCTGTTCGCCGGGGGCGCGGCCTTCGCACAGATGACGTACCAGGAAGCGCCGATGCTGGCCGCCATGGTCGAGGCCGGCGATCTGCCGCCCGTGTCGGAGCGGCTGCCGTCCAATCCGCTGGTGGTGGAGCCGTTCGACTCGATCGGCACCTACAGCGCCGGCCCGATCCGGATGATGGACGTGTCGGACCGCATGTCGATCGGCCTGCGGGTACGCCACACCGGCCTGTTCCGCTACAACCAGACCGCGAGCGCGTTCGAGGCCGACCTGGCCGAGAGCCATGCGTGGTCGAACGAGAACCGCACCCTCACCCTGAAGCTGCGCGAAGGGCTGCGCTGGTCGGACGGCGAGCCGTTCACGACCGCCGACATGCTGTTCAAGTGGGAGCAGGACATCCTCAACGAGGAGCTCTCGACGCGCGGCATCGACGCGTTCTTCACGCTGGGCGGAGCACCCGCTGTCTGGGAGGCGCTGGACGACCAGACGCTGAGCATCACCTGGGCCGCCCCCAACCCGGTCGCCATGGACCGCTTCGGGCGCACCCACTTCTCCGGAGACAACGTGCTGTTCCAGCCCGCGCACTACCTGAAGCGGTTCCACGCCGGCTTCAACGAGGACGCCGCCGCGCTGGCATCCGAGCTCGGTTACGAGGACTGGGTGGCGATGTTCCGGGCACATGCCACGCAGGGCTACACCCAGTCCGCGGTGATCATCGGCCGCCCCTACATGGACATGCACACGCCGGAGCTGATCGAGAGCGATCGAGTGCTGCTGGTGCGCAACGCCTACTACCACCACGTCGACACGGCCGGCAACCAGCTTCCCTACGTCGACCGGCTGGAGGTCAGACACGTCGGCGACCTGGATCTCTACCACCTGAAGGCGTCGGCTGGCGAGGTCGACTTCGCCGCCTACTACGCCAACGCACCCAGCCTGCCCACCTACAAGGCGGGCGAGGCGCAGGGCGATTACCAGACGATCATCGCGCAGTCGCTGCGCACGGCGGAGCTGGTGCTGTTCATCAACCACAACATCGACGAGCCGGTGCTGACCGACCTGTTCAACAACCGCGACTTCCGCGTCGCCCTGTCGGTGTCCCTGAACCGCGACCAGATGAACGAGATCGTGTTCTTCGGCATGGGCGACCCGCACCCGGCGACGCCGCTGAACACCATGGAGTTCTTCGATCCGGCCTGGTACAACGACAACCTGGTCTACGATCCGGACCGCGCCAACGAGCTGCTCGACTCCGTCGGGCTCTCCAAGCGCGACGCCGACGGCTTCCGCGTGCGCCCCGATGACGGCGCGCGTCTCAGCCTGGTGATCGAGATCGGCGTCCTGGAAGGGCCGAAGCAGCAGATCTGCGAGCTGATCTCCAACGATTGGCGACAGGTGGGCATCGACGGCGCCTGCAAGGTGATCGACGGCGCCCTGCTGCGCGAACGGCTGGACACCAACCAGACGGCGATCGCGGCGTGGCACCTGGGCCGCACCACCCTGCTCGGGCGCGGCACGCCGGACGAGTTCGCCTTCGAGCGCTGCACGGCGAACAGCTGGGGCCGCCAGTGGTGCCTGTGGTTCGTCACCGGTGGCGAGATCGGCATCGAGCCCCCTGACGAGATCAAGGCGCTCAACGAGCGCTGGCAGTCGTTCAAGCAGGCCGCCACCGGCACGCCGGAAGCGGTCGAGCGCGGCAAGGCGTACTACGAGTACTTCGCCAACGAGCTGCCGATCATCCCGACCGTCGGGCTGGCGCCGCATCCGGTGATCATCCACAACCGCATGAGGAACATTCCCTCCGACAACATCTTCTGGGGCTCCGACACCAACTTCTACGCCCCGTACAAGCCGGAACAGTGGTACATCGCGGAGTAAGCGAGCCTCCGATCCGGACGTGACCTACGGGAGAATGGGTGGCGTGACCCGCCGCTCATTCTCCTTTTCCTTTTCGCGCACATGAACTACACCACCTACCTGCTGCGCCGCCTGCTCTACATGGTGGCGACCCTCGCGGTCATCACCGTGGTGATCTACATCGTCATCCAGTTGCCGCCGGGCGACGCCGTGGACACGATCGTCGCTCAGCGGGAGGCGGAAGGCGACGTGGTCTCCGAGTCCGAGCAGGCGGCGCTGCGCCACCAGTACGGCCTGGACCGGCCCCTGCCGGTGCAGTACGCCGACTGGATGGTCAAGTTCCTGTCCGGCGACATGGGGCGCTCGATCCGTGGCGTCCCGGTGAACGACCTGATCTCCGAGCGCCTGGGCGGCACCATCATGCTGTCGTTGATCAGCATCATGTTCACCTACCTGGTGGCGATCCCGATCGGCATCTACAGCGCCACCCACCAATACAGCCTGACCGACTACGGCCTGACGACCCTGGGCTTCATCGGCCTGGCGATGCCGAACTTCCTGCTGGGGCTGATCCTGCTGTACGTGTTCTACAAGCTCTTCGGACTCAGCATCGGCGGCTTCTTTTCGCCCGGCATGGAGGTGGAGCCGTGGAGCGTGGCCAAGCTGCTGGACCTGATGAGCCACCTGTGGATACCGGTCATCGTGATCGGCACGGCGGCCACCGCGGGCACGATCCGGGTCATGCGCGGCACGCTGCTCGACGAGCTTGGCAAGCAGTACGTGATCACGGCCCGCGCCAAGGGGGTCGCCGAGCCCCGCGTGATCTTCAAGTACCCGGTGCGGCTGGCGCTGAACCCGATGGTCAGCGGGGTGGGTGGCATCCTGCCGGAGCTGATCAGCGGCGAGACCATCGTCGCCATCGTCCTGGGCCTGCCGACGCTCGGCCCGCTGATGTACACCGCCGTGCGGGCCCAGGACATCAACCTGTCCGGGAGCGTACTGATGGTGATCAGCGCGCTGGCCGTCCTCGGCGTCCTGATCTCGGACATCCTGCTGGTGGTCGTGGACCCGCGCATCACCTACGAACGCAAGGGCTGACGTGGCCACCGACACCGCCGCGTTGCAGGGGGCCGGCGCGGCCGTGACCGCGGAGGAGCGCTACTTCATCGCCTCGCAGCGGCAGCTCATGTGGCGCAAGTTCCGCAAGCACCGCATGGCGGTCGCTGCCGGCGTCGTACTGCTGGCGGCCTACCTGGTGGCCTTCACGTACGAGTTCTGCGCCCCCTACGGCTCGCTGACCCAGCACGCAGGTTTCGTCCACGCGCCGCCGACGCGCGTCCGCGTGATCGACCCCGACGGCCGGCTGCGGCTGCCGTTCGTCTACGGACTGACGGGCCAGGTGAACATGGAGACCTTCCAGCGCGAGTTCGTGGAGGACCGCTCGGTGATGCACCCGGTGCGCGTGCTGGTCCGCGGCGAACCGTACCGCTTCTGGGGCGTGATCGACGCCGACCTGCACCTGTTCGATGCCGGGGACGGCCGCGTGTTCCTGCTGGGCACCGACGATCTGGGCCGCGACGTGTTCTCGCGCGTGCTGGCCGGCAGCCGGGTCAGTCTGACCATCGGCCTGGTGGGCGTGCTGATCAGCTTCGTGCTCGGCTGCCTGCTCGGCGGCATCTCCGGCTACTTCGGCGGCGTACCCGACCTGGTCATCCAGCGCCTCATCGAGGTCTTCAACTCCATTCCCGGCATACCGCTGTGGATGGCGCTGAGCGCCGTCATCCCCGTGAACTGGCCGATCCTGCGCACCTACTTCACCATCACCATCATCCTGTCGGTGCTGGGCTGGACGGGCGTGGCGCGCGTGGTGCGCGGCAAGCTGCTGGAGCTGCGCGAGTACGAGTACGTGACCGCCGCCCGGCTGGCAGGCACGCGCGCGGGGAAGATCATCGCCGGCCACCTCCTGCCCGGCTTCCTGAGCTACCTGATCGTGAGCCTCACCCTGGCGGTTCCCCGCATGATCCTGGGCGAGACAGCGCTCAGCTTCCTGGGGCTGGGGATCCAGCCGCCGGCGGTGAGCTGGGGAACGCTGCTGCAGGGAGCGCAGAACGTAACCAGCATCGCCATCTACCCGTGGCTGCTGACGCCGGCGCTGTTCGTGATCGTGACGGTGCTGCTCTACAACTTCGTCGGCGACGGGGTGCGCGACGCCGCCGATCCCTATGCCATGACCGGCAAGGGGTAGCTGTCGCACCACGCGCGCCTTGCCGCCCAGGCTGACCGCCACTTACTTCGTAACGCGTACCTTCCCCTCTGATCCCTCCACCAGCATTCCGCTCCCCGACCACCCCGGGCGCCGTGGGGCGAGGCTGCGCTCGGGGCTGGACCTTGCCGTGCCCGGCATCGTCGATGGAGAGCACCGAGTTCTTCGGCAGCCGCGCGTACGGGTGCTCCGGTGCCTCGAGGGATCGCCTCGGCGGCGGCCATCTCCACCATGTGGCCCTTCTGCATGATCCCGATGCGGTTGGATATGTAGTAAGCGGTGGCGAGGTCATTGGTAATGTAGATAGCCGTCCCGCGGAAGCTGTCGCCCGGCGCAGCAGGTTGACGATCGAAATCCGCAGCAACGCGTCCACCATCGACACCGGCTTGTCGGCAATGAACGCCGCGGCGTGGGGAATGAGCGCGCGGGCGATCGCGACGCTACAGTTGTCCACCGGAGAGCCCATGGGCTTAGTGCCCGCCGACCGCCGCCAGGGTCCGGCCGACCTTCTGCAGCGCCTCGTCCATGGCACCCTCGACGCCCTCCAGGCCGCGCACGCCCAACGCGACATGGAGGCTCGCCCGCAGGTAGGAGCTTGTGATGCGTCAGATGGAACGGGCAATCGAACGCCAAGTGTCTCGTCCTTGGGTAGACGCTTTCAGCAAGTGGTGGATCTTAGACTACAGGCCCAGACGCCCGATGGACAATGAATTCCTGTAGTAGACCGGAATAGCAAATACATCCATACTTTGGCGGCGATTGGATAGAGCGCAGGAGGAAATAATGGAAATGCAGTTTAACATCATCGGCGACTACGCCCAGATCCTTCGCGAACGACTCCGAATCAGACGCTATGAAGAGTGTTCAATAGACAGCATCAAGGACGATTATAATCTTGTATTGGCGTATTTCGGAGCGCTTCGTCGGATGGTGTCCATGGTTAAGCGCACTGTCTTCAAGGCAAATGGCTTTATGTGCCCACAGGAGTATGTTAGCGCACTCGCCGAGATCGAACGGAAAATCGAGCGCGGCGAAAACATCAACCCCTATCTCAGCCGGAAGTTGCGGAACCTATGTGCCAATGATGAGCTATTGAACGACTGGGGCATTCAACATCTTCATCTTGGCATCAGCGTGATTACCAAGAAAAAGAACAGAGGATTCATAGAAGGAACGCCGAAGTTGCTGTTCGCGTACTTTGACGACCAATCTGCTTACTTCATCGTTATCGGTGACCATGACAGCTTTGGTGAGGCAGAACTTCTCCAAATATTGCATGACAACTGGCCTGAGGTATTGGAGAAATCGAAAAACCCGAACATCAGGTCAGTTGCTCCTGACCATCTTACGAGTAAACAGAGGGACCAGATGAGAAGGGCCGGCTACAACATGGGTGCAAATGTAATGCGGGACGGCACTGCCTATGTGATGGTTGGCGGTGGCATCATGTCGTCAGGAGACAATACGTTGGATGTATACGGAACGAACCGGTTGCATACCTGGGCTCACCGCCAGACGAATAACCTGCGTGACCTCGCCCCAGAAATAGTGGCTGAACTAAAGAGACGACACGGCCTTGAGGTCGTCGAGCCGATCACCCTGAAATTGATAGTGGAGGGACGGTCTGATAGTAGATGGTTCTTGATTGACGACAACAACCACGTTACGGTCGGATTGGGGAATCCTTGGGAGGATAGACCTCCGATGATATTCTACTTCTTCGACGACTCAACATTCATCTCTCGGTCGTCTTGTACGGAATGTAGAGCGTCCAGCGCCTCTTCGTGAGCTCGACCCACGCTAACACTGGCCGGCGGCGATTCCCGGCGATCGCGTATTTCATGGGATGGCCCACTTCACCTTCTGGCTGCCCACGCTGCTGGCCGCCTGCGGCGTCGGCGAGCGGCCGGAGCTGCCCCTGGACGGGTCGAACCTGCTGCCGGCGCTACAAGGCGATGCCGGAGACGGACCCCGCGCGAAGCTGCTCTGGCAGCACAACCGCAACCGGCCGGTCCGGAACTGCAACGCGGCGATGCGCGACGGCGACTGGAAGCTGGTCTGGCCGTACCTGCCGGAGGCGCGCTACAAATCCGACGAGGACGCGCGCTGGTATGAGCACATGTTCACGGAGCCCCACTTCACCATGGAGATCGAGCAGACCATGCTGGAGCGCCCGGTGCGGCCCCGGAGCGGCCGGAGCTCTTCAATCTGGCTGATGACCCCGGTGAGCGGGTGGACCTCTCGGAGCGGCATCCCGAGCGCCGCGCGCGCATGGAGCGGGTGCTGGAGACCTGGTTCGACGCGGTGGAGGCGGACCGCCGGCGCATCGCCTGGTGACCGGCCGTCTGCCGGCGCAGGCGGACCGCGTTCACCCTGCGAGTGAGTCGTCGTCCATCCGCTTGCCGAGCAGGAACCCCTTGCGGTCCGGGTACCAGAGCACTCGCCGGCCCGCCACGCAGGTCATGCTCACGTAGGCGGCCGACTCGAAGCGGCCTTGGCGGGGCGGACCCCACGGCACGGCGTCGTTGTCGATGAGCAGCCGCGCTTCGTCCCACCAGATCGGCTGCCCGGCGGCGGGACGGAACTCCCCGACGCAGGCGTAGGTGGGACGCCGGTTGCGCACGTGCCAGCGGTCGTCGGCGCCGAAGGCGTAACCGTCGTTGTCGTGGAAGAGCAACAGGTACCGCCGGTCGCCGAGACTGAAGACCGGGCACGGTGAGCAGGGATGCCGGAGCTTCGGGCCGCCGTCGCGCCTGCGCATGGGCCGCGCCTCGTCCCAGGTCCGCCCCTGGTCCGGGGAGACCGCGTACCACACCTCGCCTCGGTTCGTGCGGATGGTCATGAAGAGCCTGCCGTCGGGCAGGTTCGCCAGGTACGGCTCCTGGGCGAACGAGGCGCCGGCCACGCGTTCGTGCGGCGCCGTCACCGGGGCGTCCCGGTTGAGCCAGGAGAGCTCCAGCCGGTCGGGCGGCGGCGAGTCCTGCAGGTTCTCCACCCGCATCAGCTCAATGTGACTGTACCGTTCCTTGAATGGCGCCGTGCCCGCGGGCACCCGTGGACTGCACGCCCAGTGGGTGAACGGAATGAGGACCTCCCCGGCGGCGGTGCGATGCATCCCGCTGCAGCCGATCCAGCGCACCGGTTCACGGTCCGGGTCGGGACCGTCGATGGCCGAAGGCGGGACGTGCAGTTCGTGGCGCCGCGACCAGGAGGTGCCCCGGTCGTCGGAGCAACGGCAGTACATCCCGCCGGTGTAGCCCGCCGACGGGGTGCACAGCGTGTACAGCAGGTACACCCGCCCGCCGGGCGACTCCAGGGGCACCTGCCACGCCGCGGCCTCGCCGTCGCCGCCCACCCCTCGCCCGTCCGCCCACCCCTCGCCCGTCCGCCCACACCACCGGCGACCAGGAGTCTCCGCCGTCCGTGCTGCGCTTCACCCCGATCCGCATGAAACACGGGGCGTCGAGCCGCTCCGCCGTCCACGTGGCCAGCAGGGAGCCGTCGCCGAGTGCGTGCACGAGGATGTGCTCGTTCAGCCAGTAGAACTCGTCGTCGTCCCACGGACGCTCCGTGCCTCCGGTCGGGTCGTGGATGACAAGGTCCGGACAGGTGCGGTCAATCTCGCGGGGGTCGGCGGTCATGGGACGCGGGGCTCGCCCGATCATAGCGCGAGCGGGTTGCGCGCTGGCGGAGAGATGCAGCGCGCCGGCTCCGCCTTGCCGCCTCGGGCCGACCGCCACTACGCTGCGGCGATGAGTTCTCAACGCGTAGCCGTCATCGGCGCCGGCGGCCGGGGCCGGTCGCTCGGCAACCTGATCGCCAGCCGTCCGCGGTGGGCCGACATCGTGGCGGTCGCGGAGCCGCGCGACGACTACCGCGAAGACTTCGCGCGCACCCACGGCATCGAGGAGCGCCACCGCTTCCGCGACTGGCGCGACCTGTTCGCCACGTCGCTGCCCCTGGACGCGGTGCTGGTCACGACGATGGACCGCGACCACACCGAGCCGTCGCTCGCCGCCCTGGCCGCCGGCCACCACCTGCTCATGGAGAAGCCCATGGCGCCGTCGCTGGAAGAGTGCGAGCGCATCGCGGCGGCCGCCGCCGACTCGAAGGCGATCACGGCGGTATGCCACTCGATGCGCTACGGGCGCCCGTTCCGGATCCTCAAGGAGGTCGTGAGCTCCGGCCGCATCGGCAGCGTGGTCACCGTGGACCACCTGGAGCAGGTGCAGTGGTGGCACCAAGCCCACAGCTTCGTGCGCGGCAAGTGGGGCAACGAGGGGCGCTCGTCCTTCATGCTCCTGGCCAAGAGCTGCCACGATGTCGATTACCTGGCCTACTTGGTGGACCGGCCGTGCCGGGCGGTCAGCTCGTTCGGGTCGCTCAACTACTTCCGTTCCGAGCACGCCCCTGCCGGCAGCGGCGAACGCTGCGTGGACTGCGACATCGAGCCCGACTGCGTCTATTCGGCGGTCAAGCTCTACGCCGATACCGACCGGGACGGCGGGCCGGTGAGCTGGCTGACCCTCGACCACAGCCGCGAGGCCCAGTTGCAGGCCATCACCGACGGCCCGCACGGCCGCTGCGTGTGGCGGTGCGACAACGACGTCGTCGACAACCAGGTCGTCGCGCTGGAGTTCGATGGCGGCGCCACCGCCACGTTCACGATGACCGGCTTCACCGCCGTCGGCGGCCGGCGCACCCGCGTGCACGGCACCGAGGGGGTCGCCGAATTCTCCGAGGACGGCATCGAGGTGCGGCGCCTGGGCGAGAACGTGGTCGATCGCATCATCATCGAGCCGGAGTCGGGCGGCCACGGCGGCGGAGACCGCCGGGTGGTGGACTCGTGGCTGCGGGCCATCCATACCGGCGACCGCTCGTCGGTCGTCACCGACGTGGCGGTGTCCCTCGACACCCACCGCATCGCGTTCGCCGCGGAGCGGTCCCGCCTGGAGCGGCGGGTGGTCGAGCTGGACTGAGGTGGCAGAGATGCAGAGACCGGTTCGCCTGGGTCTGATCGGCTGCGGCGGCATCGTGCGGATCGCGCACGCGCCGGGGTATCAGTTGATCCCTGAGCTGGTGCAGGTCACCGCGCTGGCCGATCCGGTCGGCGACAACCTGCAGCAGATGGGACAGATGCTGGCGGTGCCGCCGGAGCGGCGCTACGCCGACCATCGGCAGATGCTCGAGCACGCCGAGCTGGACGCGGTCACCATTGCCACGCCGCACCACATGCACGCCGCACACGCGATGGACGCGGCGGCTGCAGGCGTGGCGGTGATCTCCGAGAAGCCGATGGCCACCTCGGTGGAGCAGGCGCGGGAGGTGCTGGCGGCGGTGGAGCGCCACGGCGTGCCGTACGCGGTGGTACACAACTTCCTGTGCGCGCAGGGCTCGGAGCGGGCGCGTGCGCTGCTCGCCGAAGGCGCCGCAGGCACGCCCTTCTACGGGCGCGCCAAGTCGCTGTTCAACAAGACCGACGACCGCGCCGACCCAAACCGGGAGTGGCGCGCCTCGCGCGCCGCGGGCGGCGGCGCCATCAACGACACCGCCTACCACGAGATCTACCTGCTGGAGACGCTGGTCGGCTCACCCGTGCGCTACGTCGAGGCGCGGGTGGCGACCGCGCACTTCGCCTTCGACGTGGACGACCTGGCGCTGCTGCTGCTGGAGCACGAGAACGGCGCGCTATCCACGGTGTCCACCTCCTGGTGCGTCCCTGGCGGCGACGGCGGCGAGACCGCCAACCTGGCCGAGGTGCACGGACCGGCGGGCGGCGTGCGCGTCATGCGCCGCGGGAGAGGGCTGTGGCAGTACGCGCGCAGCACCGCGCAGTGGCAGGAAGTGGCGCTGCCGGCGCAGCCGACTTGGGCGGAGAGCGGCCACGGGCGCTACTTCGCCGCCACCTTCGACGCCCTGGCGCGCGGCGCCCCGCCGCCGATCGGCGGCGCAAAAGCCCTGCACAACCTGCGCATCGTCGCGGCCGCCCGCCGCGCCACCGCCGAGCGGCGCGCCGTGGACCTGCACGCGACCGACGACTGAAGCCCCCCATCACGGAGAGAGGAAACCCCATGAGACCGTATATCGACTGCCACAACCACATCGGCCGCACCCTGAACCGGCTACCGCCCACCGGCCAGAGCACCGCCATGTGCCTGGCCCGCTTCGCCGAGACCAGCGTGTACGCCTGCCTGTCGATGCCGACCGCCACCGGCGGCCTGATCCTGCGCGGGCTGGAGGACATCCGCGACCAGAACCGGGTGATCGCCCGCGCGCGCCGCGACTTCCCCGAGCACGTGCCGCTGGGCCTGGCCCTGGTCGAGCCCTGCCTGGGACCGGTCGCCGTGGACGAGGCGGAGTGGGCGATGAGCGAGCTGGGCCTGCACGGCATCGTTTCCCACCCGCCGGTGCGCGAGGCGTGCATCCCGTTCGTGGAGATGGCCGCCGGCCGCGGCGGGCTGTGCAACGTGCACATGCACGACGCGGTGTTCGGGAAGGTCGCGCGCATGTTCCCGTCCGCCACCTTCATCACCCACGCCTCGAGCCACGCCGCCGAGTCCTTCGCCGGCATGGACAACGTCTGGTTCGAGATCGTGCAGTACCCGGACGAGCGCGGCAGCCTGTGGGACTTCGCCAAGCTGGCAGACAAGGTAGGCCGCGAGCGCATCATCTTCGGCGCCGACCTGCCCTACTACGACTACCGTCTCTTGCAGCGGATCATCGAGGAGGCGCCGATCGACGACGACCTGAAGGACCGCATCGCCTACCGCAACATCCTGGAGTTGATCCGCCAGTACAACCCGGACTGGCAACTCCCCGACGGCCCGCCGCAGGCCCCGCGCGTCTACCAAGCCGACGAACTGTGGGCCGTGGACCCGGACAAGCCCGACCGGCTGACCGTCTACGGCTAACGGACGCGACCACGCGGACGTTTGCCGGAGCGTGGAGCGGTCACTACCATCGGATGAGCGAGCGTAGCTGTGACCGAAGGTAACGGACGCCGCGAACCGGCGACCCCGCAGGAAATCTGGGAGATCCTCCGCGATGTCTCTGCAACGCAGCAGGAGACCGCGCGCCGCATGCAGGAGACCGATCAACTGCTGAAGCGCCAGGCGCCGGAGGCAGACGGACGCGCGCAGGAGGCCGACCGGTGCCTCCGCGGGCTCGATGAGCTGTTCAACGACCAGTGGGGCAAGCTGATGGAGGCGCTGGTGGAAGGCGACCTCGCCAGGCTCCTCCAGCAGCGGGACATCACGGTACATCACACCGTCACCAACCCGCGGCAGGACTACGGCGAGCGGCGCTGGCAGTTCGACATCGTGGCCATCAACGGCGAAGAGGTCGTGGTGGTCGAGGTCCAGACCACCCTCAGGGTGCCCGATGTCGATCGTTTCATCGGGCGCTTGCACGAGTTCCCGGAACTGATGCCCGAGTACGCCGGCCACCGGATCTACGGGGCGGTCGCCTACCTGAAGGCATATCAGGAGTCGGACGTACGCGCCGAGCGGCTGGGCCTGTTCGTGATTCGCGCCACGGGCAGCAGCGCCAGCATCACCAACCGGCAGGAGTTCACGCCGCGCACGTTCGGCCCCCGGAGCACGGCACCCGGTCGCCGGTAGTCAGGTTCCGGGTCCACCACCGCACCGTGGACTGCGCGGAGAGCGTGTGCTCCGGCTCGGCGGCGGTGGGCGCGCGGCGGATGGCCGTCAGCTCGACGCGCAGGTCGCGGCCTCGGAGCGCGACATCCGTGAGCACGGTGGCTGATGGCAGCGTTCGTGGTCGTCGGGTCGGTGGTGAACAGGTCTGGTGGGTGGCCGCGAGGCGAGAGAACGTCTACCAGGGGAAGCGGCGCACGGAACTCCCGCCGTGGGCTGGCGGTCGCCGGAGTCTCTGTCGGGTCGCAGCCGCGGGCAATTGCACGCAGGCAGGAGTCGACCGCGAGCCTGCGGGCACTCGGTCGATATCCGGGATGGCTCCGACCACCGAGGCGCCGACGGAGCGACCGCAGCCGGGGCTGACTGATACGGCGTCGATACCCGCATGCCGGGGGCGGCGGCATGCGCGCGACGATGGCGATGATCCCTCTTCATCGAAGGTGCCGTCCAGGTGTCAGTGCCCGCGATCTGGTGGTGGAAAAAGGCTGAGATTCCCGCTTTGCTG
>JAPPKD010000034.1 GCA_028820215.1 Spirochaetaceae bacterium
ATCATTCTGACCAATTCACCCGCTCTCTCGACGATTCAATTCGGGATACAACAGGGGCCGTCGGATATTACCGACGGAAGCACGAGTAGCTGACTCCACGTGCCGATCCATAGGAGACCTGCTTCAATGAGGCCGTCGGATATTACCGACGGAAGCATGCGCGTGCCGTCGGAGCATCGGGTTGAGCGGAACGCTTCAATGAGGCCGTCGGATATTACCGACGGAAGCCGGCCGCCGCGCGACAATCGGTATCATCACGGAGCTTCAGGCTTCAATGAGGCCGTCGGATATTACCGACGGAAGCCGTGTCCACCCCGCCGACGGGAAGAATCATGAATTCTTGCTTCAATGAGGCCGTCGGATATTACCGACGGAAGCCAAGGTACGGCGAATGCCGGGACTCTACGCTTGCACCTGGCTTCAATGAGGCCGTCGGATATTACCGACGGAAGCGTGGCGCTGCGCCGTGGCATCGACACCGAGCGAGCGATGCTGCTTCAATGAGGCCGTCGGATATTACCGACGGAAGCACGCGGCAGCGGTTCGCCGACGCGTGGGCGCGCTACCCGCTTCAATGAGGCCGTCGGATATTACCGACGGAAGCAAGTGTTTGCTGCGCTACGCGATCCGAATGGACGATTCCATTTGCTTCAATGAGGCCGTCGGATATTACCGACGGAAGCTTACCAGACGCGGCCGCATGCGCACCCATGCCAGCCATACTCTGCTTCAATGAGGCCGTCGGATATTACCCGACGGAAGCGGACAAGGCGCAGTTGGATACGGCGCGGCATAATCTGCTTCAATGAGGCCGTCGGATATTACCGACGGAAGCATCGCGCACTGGAAGGCGGAGGGTGACGACGACGAAGCTTCAATGAGGCCGTCGGATATTACCGACGGAAGCCGGCCACATAGTCGGCATAGACCACCTCGGCCATTTCGAGCTTCAATGAGGCCGTCGGATATTACCGACGGAAGCAAATGGCAATGCCCGTTGTGCCGCTCGTATGCAGCCGCTTCAATGAGGCCGTCGGATATTACCGACGGAAGCCCGCACGCTCCCGACACGTCCAAATCTAGGAGCCAGCTTCAATGAGGCCGTCGGATATTACCGACGGAAGCAACGCCTGCTGCGTCTCGTAGGAGATCCGACCAGCCTCGCTTCAATGAGGCCGTCGGATATTACCGACGGAAGCGTGGCACCGTGACAGAGACATACGCCGATGGCCGTCTGGCGGGCTTCAATGAGGCCGTCGGATATTACCGACGGAAGCCCACGCAATACGTATTGCTTGGTGACGAGATGACAGACGCTTCAATGAGGCCGTCGGATATTACCGACGGAAGCACCGCGACATCGCGGACATCACTCGTGAGGAATTGGAGACGCTTCAATGAGGCCGTCGGATATTACCGACGGAAGCGCCTCGACGGCCTGAACGCGGTGGTCTGCATCGCGCCCGCTTCAATGAGGCCGTCGGATATTACCGACGGAAGCGTCACCGACGTGCTGCACGAGAATCGTATTGTGATCGCTTCAATGAGGCCGTCGGATATTACCGACGGAAGCTCCGTGCCACTCGCCCTTCGTGTGGCACAGGTATTTCGGGCTTCAATGAGGCCGTCGGATATTACCGACGGAAGCACGTGCCCGAACTTCTCGTTGTACGCCGCGAGGGACGCACTTGCTTCAATGAGGCCGTCGGATATTACCGACGGAAGCGCCCGCCTATCGATGACGACACCGGCGGCGATGATGACGCTTCAATGAGGCCGTCGGATATTACCGACGGAAGCACGGCGCTGATGATCGGCAATCCCGAACTGACGTTGCTTGCTTCAATGAGGCCGTCGGATATTACCGACGGAAGCATCTCGAAGGTTTGGCAGCGCCGTGCATGCGATGAAGACTGCTTCAATGAGGCCGTCGGATATTACCGACGGAAGCCGCCGGCCCCCACGCGTTGATTGCGCTAGTGAGCAAATCAGGCTTCAATGAGGCCGTCGGATATTACCGACGGAAGCACGGTCCTGTCGCCGTCGCGCCCCCCGAACACCACGCCGCTTCAATGAGGCCGTCGGATATTACCGACGGAAGCACGGCACACGCTCCTGCAACCGCCGCCTATCACTGGGGACGCTTCAATGAGGCCGTCGGATATTACCGACGGAAGCCTCCCGCGTGACGAGGCGATCGCGCCGTTCGTCGGATCTCGCTTCAATGAGGCCGTCGGATATTACCGACGGAAGCTCCGCCTGTCCGTCCTTGACGCGGACGGGAATTACGACTCGGACGCTTCAATGAGGCCGTCGGATATTACCGACGGAAGCGCCGCCTTCCTGAGGACCTGAGGAGCCACCATGAGCAAGCTTCAATGAGGCCGTCGGATATTACCGACGGAAGCTCGATCCGATCGGCAACGTGCGCGCGTGTTCGTCCATGCTTCAATGAGGCCGTCGGATATTACCGACGGAAGCGAGCAACCAGGACGGCGTAGGCAGAAGATTCGAGGTCGAGCTTCAATGAGGCCGTCGGATATTACCGACGGAAGCGCTGACCGGACGCCACAGCAGGCGCCGCCAGGTCCTCGGGCTTCAATGAGGCCGTCGGATATTACCGACGGAAGCACGGACAAGTCGGTCGTCTACTCGACGGCCATGAGCTTCAATGAGGCCGTCGGATATTACCGACGGAAGCTTCGCCTCCGCCCCGGTCCTGGAAGTGGAGCTTGAGTACGCTTCAATGAGGCCGTCGGATATTACCGACGGAAGCCTCGCGCGTCGACAGGTGCGCGAACCAGTCGCTGATCTTGCTTCAATGAGGCCGTCGGATATTACCGACGGAAGCTGGAGGTTGTAGCGGTTCTCTCCCTGCAGGACACCGTGCGGCTTCAATGAGGCCGTCGGATATTACCGACGGAAGCTACGGCACGTACCATGAGCTGGCCGACGAGCACACAATGGCTTCAATGAGGCCGTCGGATATTACCGACGGAAGCTCAGGCATTCCTCCCTGAGCTTGCCGAGCGCCTCCTTCGGGCTTCAATGAGGCCGTCGGATATTACCGACGGAAGCACCACGCCCTTCGATGGCGGATCGCCGGCGCCAAACCCGCTTCAATGAGGCCGTCGGATATTACCGACGGAAGCGAAGCGGAGTTCGAGGAAGCCCGCGAGACCTACAACAAGCTTCAATGAGGCCGTCGGATATTACCGACGGAAGCCGCCTCTACTCGCCTCACTTCAACGATGTCGGAATCGGGCTTCAATGAGGCCGTCGGATATTACCGACGGAAGCCCGTGGACGCCGTTCCGTTCGCGTGGCGGCAGCTTATGCTTCAATGAGGCCGTCGGATATTACCGACGGAAGCCTCCGAGCCGGCGGGCGAGGGTGCTCGCGGGGCTCGCCGAGCTTCAATGAGGCCGTCGGATATTACCGACGGAAGCAATCCGCAGCAGGGCGCGCCGGGACTCTACTACTACGGGCTTCAATGAGGCCGTCGGATATTACCGACGGAAGCACCACGTTCGCCGGATCGACGCCGGCTGGCACACGCATGTGCTTCAATGAGGCCGTCGGATATTACCGACGGAAGCACCATTCCTCCCGGCTCAGAGGAGACGGTAAGAAATGCGCTTCAATGAGGCCGTCGGATATTACCGACGGAAGCGCTGGTCTTGTTGAGCGGCACCGTCTCCTCGTTGATCAGGCTTCAATGAGGCCGTCGGATATTACCGACGGAAGCCCGGGTCAGGGAGCCTGGCCCTGGACGCCTGGACCACGCTTCAATGAGGCCGTCGGATATTACCGACGGAAGCGGAGTGATCGACGCCAAGAACATTTCATTCGAGGCGCTTCAATGAGGCCGTCGGATATTACCGACGGAAGCGGCGACCCTGTTCGGGGAGGCTGAGCTGGTCCTCGCCTGGCTTCAATGAGGCCGTCGGATATTACCGACGGAAGCGCCGCCACCCGAAAGCACCCCGCCGGACAACCAATGGTTGCTTCAATGAGGCCGTCGGATATTACCGACGGAAGCTGGATGTCAGACGCATCGAGCGCACCCCGGTCGGAGACATCGCTTCAATGAGGCCGTCGGATATTACCGACGGAAGCATGCTTCACCATCGCTCGGAGAGTACCGCGCACTTCGGGCTTCAATGAGGCCGTCGGATATTACCGACGGAAGCGTGGACGCGATCCAGGTGCGGGTACGTCGGAGTTTCCTGGGGCTTCAATGAGGCCGTCGGATATTACCGACGGAAGCCCGGGGCGTCACCCAGGCCGAGGATAGCACGAGCTTTATCGGCTTCAATGAGGCCGTCGGATATTACCGACGGAAGCTCGTCCGCTGAGGAGGTCCTGACGGTCGGATGAATAGCTTCAATGAGGCCGTCGGATATTACCGACGGAAGCGTCCCGCAGTGACCGTCCGAGTAGACGGACATATTGAAGCCGCTTCAATGAGGCCGTCGGATATTACCGACGGAAGCATCGCAAGATCGCTCACCTGGAGGCGGCGATGGACGACAGCGTGCTTCAATGAGGCCGTCGGATATTACCGACGGAAGCTCGCGTCGAGTGGAGAACGCCTGGTCGAACGGATTCCTGCTTCAATGAGGCCGTCGGATATTACCGACGGAAGCATCTCGATGAGGGTGTCTTGAATCTCCATCTCTCCATCATGCTTCAATGAGGCCGTCGGATATTACCGACGGAAGCACGTGAAGCGCTGGGCCGGAGAGGACGAGAGATGGATGGTGCTCGCTTCAATGAGGCCGTCGGATATTACCGACGGAAGCAGACCTGGGACTGGCTCTTCAAGAGCTAAGGACGTAGGCAGCTTCAATGAGGCCGTCGGATATTACCGACGGAAGCGCAGCGCCTCGGCCGTCCGTACCTGCTCCAGGGTGATTGTGCTTCAATGAGGCCGTCGGATATTACCGACGGAAGCTCGGTCTCGCGGCAAGTCAACCGTCAAGCCGAGACCGGCTTCAATGAGGCCGTCGGATATTACCGACGGAAGCACAGAGCGTGGTGCGTCACGGTGCCGTCTGGATTTATCGGCTTCAATGAGGCCGTCGGATATTACCGACGGAAGCGCGCCGCAATCCCGGAGGCCGCAATCCCGGAGGCCGAGGCTTCAATGAGGCCGTCGGATATTACCGACGGAAGCCGTCAAGTTCGGCCTCCCGTTTCACGTCGCCAGCGACGCTTCAATGAGGCCGTCGGATATTACCGACGGAAGCGCGATGACGCGCGAAGAACTGGTCCGGTCGATTCGTGCTTCAATGAGGCCGTCGGATATTACCGACGGAAGCGTGGACCTGGCGACGCAGGGCGCGCTCGCCCACATCGAGGCTTCAATGAGGCCGTCGGATATTACCGACGGAAGCACTACGACCGGCTGTTCCTGCGCATCATCGACCACGAGCTTCAATGAGGCCGTCGGATATTACCGACGGAAGCCTGGCCGACACCTGGAACACGGTGTTGAAGATGGCTCAGCTTCAATGAGGCCGTCGGATATTACCGACGGAAGCGGACCGGGCCCAAGTCCAAGCTGTACAGACGGTTGCTGGCTGCAATGCGAGAGGTCGGGTGCGGCCCGGCGAGATTGGGAAGCAAGCGCATCATCCGAGCCGTAGTCTATCACGTAAGTTCCTGTATGTCAAAGAGCTCGCTGCTTGCGAGCCCTCCCCGGCATGTGCGCGGCACCGGAGCGCTCGTTCCGCAGCGGCGAACCGAATCATATGATCGTCGGCTCGCGTCGCATCACGTGGAACGGCTTTCCGAGGCTGACGACACGCGGTTCAACGTGGTCGGCAACGCCGAGATCAATCAGTACCACATGATCCTCGCCATGATCTATCACACCGTCGAGCCGCGCAAGGAGCTCGGCCCGCCGCTGGCGGCTCATGCGGCACTGGAACACCGAGAGCTGGACCCATGCCCCGTAGCCGTTCATGACCTTGAACACCTTGCGCCAGCGCTTGGGGTCGGAGATGTCGTAGGCGACGATGTAGAGATGTTCCGGCATGGGGTCAGCGGGTCAGGAAGTTCGGGTAGGAGGAGAGCTCACCGAGCAGAAAGCGGCCGAACAGGCGGGCCTGCATCTCCATGAGACGGCGGTAACTCACCCGGTATCCGAACAGCGGGTGCACGACCTCGTGATCCATGCGGCGTTCGAACGCGGCGATGAACTTGCGCCGGCCGTCGGGAGTGAGCGCGACGCTCTCCCCGGCGAACTTGAAGTCGGTCGTTCGCACCTCGCCGTTGTTGATCACCTGCAGCACGACAGAGTCGGCGACGATAGGTCGAAAGGGCTCCATCAGGTCGAGCGCCAGCGCCGGCCGGCCGTAGCGTGGCTGGTGGTACAGGCCGCGGAAGGCATCGAACCCGACCGCCGTCAGCGTCACCGTCCAGGCACGGACCAGCAGCGAGTACGCGAAGGACAGCAAGGCGTTGACCGGATCGGTGGGCGGACGGCGGTTTCGCTTCTTGAAGTCGAACGCCGCCGACTCCGAGTCGTTCGGGCTGATCATCGCCGGGAACGCTCCAAAGTAGCGCGCAGCCGCCGTGCCTTCGACTCCGAGCAGCTCGGGTATCGACTGCGAGCGGTCGGCCCTGCGGCTGTCCTCCTTGAGCTCGATCATCACGTCCCGGTTGTCGTCCGACCGCTTCCAGTTGCGCCGGAGCAGCGTGCGGCAGTTCCGGATCTTGGCGCTCACCAAGCCCTTGGCGAAGCGCAGGCAGGTGGCCTCATCGAAGCTCGCCCGGTACTGCGCGGTGCGGAGCTCCACGTTCTTGTGGCCGTTGCCGACGGTGTGGCCGTAGAACCAGCCGCCGTGGCTGTGCCATGTCACCGGAATACCGCGCCACATCAATTCCTGCAGGCACGGTGCGGTGACGTAGATGCTGCCCATGAGAACGACCTGCTGCGAGGTCTCGGCGAGGCGGGCGGTGGCCACCTTCTCGTCATCGATGGTCACCACGAGGGTCTCCCCGGACTTGGCGATCTTGGCGCCGCGCGCCTGCACGTAGAGGGGCAGCGCCTCCGTGTTCGGGACGGCGATCGGGCGAGGCTCGGGGGAGGATCGGGACAGATGGTTGATCTCGTCCGGCAGGCAGATCCCCACCAGCGAGCAGCGCGGACACTTCGGGCTGTCCCTGAGAGGCGGGGGAATCGTCCCGCTCTGCGCGAGGCTCCGTAGACCTGCGATCGCCGCTTCGGTTGCCTGGATCAGCTCATCGTCGAGCGGGATCCGAACGCGCTCCCGACTGGCGACGAAGTACAGCACTCCCTCGTCGCACTGGTAGCCGTGCTCGCGCAGGAGCAGCCCCTGCGCGCAGAGCTGGACCCGCTCCGGATCGTAGGCGCCGCCCTTGACGTGCGGCCGCCTGCCGCGCTTGTAGTCTACGGGAATCACGGAGCCGTCCTCGGACTCGATGAGGTCCATCTTCGCGATCAGCCCCAACGCGTCGGACGACAGTGTGACCGAGCGTGCGTGCAGCCTGACATCGCCCGCCACCTCGCTCGGCGGCGGCAGCTTCCCGCCGTCCCGGTTCACGCGCCGATGGGCGTAGCGGCCTTCCACGGTGTCCTCCGACTCCGCCCACTCGCCCTGGACCCACTCCAGATACGCGAGCCGGGGGCAGTACTGGTACTCGTTGACCATGCGCGCCGGCATGAGGGGCGTGTCGGGGGCCGGCCCGTTCTGCGTCTCGCCGTTCTGCTTGATTGCCTGATCCACCACGACGGACGGGGCCTCTGCGGTGAAGCCCCTTCAATGCAATGTCGGTCGTGTCGGTCTACAGTCTTAAGAGCGGTGTTCGCGACGGTCGGGGAGTTGGTGCGGTCCCAGCGCAGGAAACGGCGCTGGATGCGAGTCTCTCGATGCGGCCGCCTCGTGTCGTCGGCGTCGGCTTGAGACCTACCCCGAGGCCTCCACGGAGCGAGCCATTCGCCCGGCTGCGGTCGCCAATTCAGGGAGGTCCCGGTCCACAACGCTCCAGACCGCATCGAGGTCTATGCCGAGGTACCCATGCACGAGCACGTTTCGGAATCCCGCTATGGCTTGCCATGGAACGTCGTTCTCCGTGGATTTGATCGCTGCGCTCAGGTGCTGTGTCGACTCGGCCAGCGTTTGCAGATTCCGTACTACGGCATCATGAACCAGACGGGAAGCGTAGAAGGTGGATCGGTCGCCGCCGGTATACTCACGAATACGTTCGATACACTCTCGAATGTGCTCCAGGAATACCCGGTCAGAGTCCATGCCGGGGTTCATAGCGGCTGCGCCTCCAGCAGGATCCGCTCACGAAGGGCTGGGTGGAGACTGTTCTCAGTGACCACGTCCACGCGTCGTTGAAGGAGTTCCTGTACGTCCATCAGCAGCGCGCCGAGGCTGAGGCCGGTCCTCTGCGGAGGCAGCGACACGAGCAGGTCGACGTCGCCGGTCTCATCGGCATCGCCCCGCGCCATGGATCCGAACACGCGCACATCCCGGATCCCGTGCCGCGCGGCGATCGCCAGAATCTCGCTGCGGTGCTGCTCAATCAGGGAGTGCATTGGTTCGATTGCCTGCTGGTCCTTTACGGCTTTCCGAAGCTGACGACACACGGTGGCGTGGTGGCAACGCCGAGATCCATCAGTACCACGCGATCCTCACCATAATCTATTCCAGCGTCGAGTCGCGCAAGGAGCGTTGCGCGCCTCTTGTGATTCGTGTGGCACGGGAAAACCGAGCGCAGGACCCACGCTCGGTAGCCCGATCCATAGCCTTGAGCTCTTTCGCCAGCCTCTAAGGGTCCTCCGGACTTGGCGACCCCTGGCGCCACGCGCCGACATCACGGGTCACCTGGGGACCGTAACCCCAGCGCCAAGGGGACGTGCGTGACGTGCGGCGACAATCGAGATTCGACCTGCCGCAACGACGGTTGTATCTTCATCACGCCCACGCTGAGCGGCGACGGCCTTCATTGCAGGGAGCAGCGCCGTAGGCAAGATGAGACGCGGTGCGCGCCAATTCCGGGGTTTCGGCCTCGGCCTCATTTGCTCGTCTCAGGCTTGAGCTCCAGATGCGCTCGTACGGACAGCCGGGCGGGCACCAGGAAGCAGAGGGAAAGCTCGCACCGGACATCATGACCCTATCAACTTGGCCAAGACTGAGGCAACGTGTATGTTTGAGCAACGACGTAGGCATCTATACCAACGCAGGGAGAAGCCAACATGGAGGATCGCCGGACGGTCAGACGTACCATGCATAGCCGTATTTCGTTATTCCATAGGTCGATGAGATGCTCGCAGTCCATGCGCGCCGAGTCAGCCACAAGGGTGGAAAGCGAGTCATACGCCGAAGAGGTCGAGACACCAGCCGACGGACACGTGGAAGGCATGTCTGTCGCACCGCGCCCGGATGCATCTGCCTACACTCGGAGAGAACCGTGATACCAGCATCAGCACTCAGAGAAGCAATCGAGGAACATGCCGCCATCCGACGGCTTCGTCGCCTACAGCCGGTGGGCGGCGAGGGCGACAAGATCTTCCCGCCGACCTATCCAGGCGACCGGCGGGAAGATCCGCCGCGCCATGTGTTCGAGCGCCGCCGGATGGACGGCAGGGAAGTCTGGTGCGTGCTTATCGACAGCGTGCAGAGCCAAGCGAACCGGTTGGAGGAGGCGCTGCTTGCGGCTGCCACAGAGGAAGACGGGATTCCATTGCCCTACGTGGCTGTGGACTTCCGCGATGTGGGGCTCCAGCCCCTGGAGCAGATCACGTCCCTGGAGGCTCCGCATCGAGTGTACGACGCAATACTCCGCGACAGTCTCCTAGACGGTATTCCCTTCATGCAGAGCGAGCAGGGCCGGCGCCTCGCAGCCGCAACCCCTGCGGACGCCACGCCCCTACTGGAGATTTCACCATCGGCGCTGCTCTTCGGAGCATGGCATAGTCAGGGCGAGGGCGGCGGGCTGGGTGCGAAGTTCCCACGTGCGTTTGTGTCCGAGATCATGGGAATCGACACCCCGGTCGAAGAGGTGCTGGCAGACCGTCGCACAGGACGGACCGAGCCGCAGACCGGAGGTCGCCGCACAGGGAGTCGTATCGATCCGCTAGGCGTGCTCCGGAAGGTTGACGTATTCAAGAGCCCATCTGGTTGGAGCCCCGATCAGAGAGAAGCCGGCAAGGGTGCTAGGAAGGTCCGGCCATCGGAGATCAACCACGGAAACATTGCTCCATCCGTCCAGCCGCTGGGGGTCACCTGCGCCCATGCTGAACACCGGGCGGTATTGACATTGGCCGGGCTCAGGAGGCTGCGCTTCGGAGGCGGCGATCGTGACCCTGCAGCCCGTGCGTTGCTCGCCGCTCTTGGTCTGGTCGCTCTTGCCGAGCAGGATGTGAGCGGATACGCGCTCAGATCGCGTTGCGACCTAGTGTGTGAGGGGAGCGCTCCTCTGGAACTCGTCCGCGCCGACGGTTCCACGGAGCGACTTGAGTTGGACCGGGAAGGAGCGCGCAGCCTCTATCGGGAGGCGTTTGCCGCTGCAGAGGAAGCCGGCTTTCAGTTTGAGCCACTGAGCTTGAAGCCGCAGCCCAAGTTGGTTGAGATCGTGCGGCGCAGCCGTGAACTGGCGTTGGATGCCGCTGGCGGGGACGCCGAAGACGAGTGAGTCTGATCCTTGAGATCGAATTCCTTGCTGGTGTGTGCCGAGCGGCACGAGGACCCGCGAGTGGCGTGCCGGACTGGCCGCCGCAGCCCGATCGTGTCTTCTCGGCGCTCGTTTCCGCTTGGGCGGCGCGTGGCGAACGACACGACGAGCGATCGGCATTGGAGTGGCTTGAAGCGCAAGCGCCACCGACGATTCACGCTGGGGAGTGCGCGGCACGGACGGCACCCGACGTTTTCGTCCCCCCAAACGATCCGACGTCGTCCAGAGCGGAGAAGACCTATCTGCGGGTCATGCCCGACATGCGGCCACGCCAAGCGCGGCGCTTTCCTGTCGCCTGCCTGGAAGATCCGACAATAGCCCTGATCTGGAGCACTGAGCCGGAGCCCGAGTTGCTGGGGAAGTTGGATGCGATGGCGCGGGATGTCGGCTACCTCGGCCATTCAGCGAGCTTGGTGCGCTGTCGTTTCCGTTGCGATGGACCCTCGACCGTAAACCATCCACCCACGCTCGCAAAGCGCCGGGTGTATCCCGGGCGGCTCGCGGAGTTACGGCGCGCTCACGATGCGAACCCGACGCGGCCGATGATTCAGCCCGGTGCCGCCGCCCCAGGCCCTCCCACGCCAGAACCGGAGCCTCGTCTACCTGCTTGGTTGGTCCTGGAGGTGGTTGACGGTGTGATGCCCGACATCCGCGCTGCGCCGCTGGTTGGCCGCGTCTTGAGGCGGACACTGATGAGCGGTTATCGCGGCTGCGGCAAGGGTGATGCGATCCCGGAGATCGTTTCGGGACACACGCTCGACGGGACACCTACCCGAGCTCCGCACCTTGCGATCGTCCCTATGCCGTTCGCGGGGTTTGCGAACGCGGACGGTCGGGTGTTCGGTTTCGCGCTCGTACCTCCCCGGAGCACCGAGTTGCATGAGATCGCCGGCTTCCGTGCCGCGTTCGAAGAGGTGGCACCGTATGATCCGGGCCAGGAACGGCGAGTCCTGGAGCTGAGTTCCGCGCCACTTCGTGGGCCGTTGCGGCTCGCGCCGGCAGGAGAATTGACGAAGCGGTCGCTCGATACCGATCCATATCTCCAGGCCGCGCGGATGTGGGCCAGCGTCACGCCCATGGTCCTGGACAGGCACCTGAAGCGCCACGACGACGCCGAAGTCCGCGAACTGATCGCGGAATCGTGCGTCAATTCCGGTCTTCCTCGGCCTGATCCCGGAAACATCCAGGCGGGCAAGCACTCCGCAGTTGAGGGATCTCCACCGGCTCGGCCCGCGTCCGGAGGGCCGCCCTGGACACGCTGGCGAGTCCCCGAACCGCTGGCAAGCCGATCGCTGATCCATGCCGTCATCGATTTCGGAGAAAGAGTCTCCGGCCCCGTACTACTTGGAGCCGGACGGTTCACCGGGCTGGGACTCTACCGACGAGTCGGGGCTTGACGATGACGTTGAGCTCGACCGACTTCGCCATGTTCTTCCAGGCGATTCACGGTCATACGCCATTCCCTTGGCAACAGTCTCTCGTCGAGCGATTGGATCGGGAGGACTGTTGGCCAGATGTTCTCGACTTGCCGACGGGTGCGGGGAAGACTGCGGCCTTGGACGCGGCGGTCTTCCATTTGGCTATGCGGGCGGATACTCCCTCCGCTGCCGCGCTTCGGATCGTCCTCGTGGTGGATCGTCGCCTGGTCGTGGACGATGCGTACGAACGCGCCCACAAGATAGAACGCGCGCTGACCGATCCTTCGCACACGCGGGCGAGTGGACGGAACGTGGTGGAGGAGGTAGCCCGGAGGCTGCAACAGCTTTCCGGGTCGGACTCACCACCGCTGGTAGCGGCCCGGCTCCGTGGCGGTGCACCGTTGGAACACGACTGGGCGCGAACACCAACCCAGCCAACGCTCCTCTGTTCCACCGTCGATCAAGTAGGTTCACGATTGTTATTTCGAGGATACGGCGTGTCTGATCGCATGAAGCCAGTCCATGCCGGGCTCCTCGGTGAGGACAGTCTCATCCTGCTCGACGAAGCCCACCTCTCCGAGCCCTTCCGGAAGACCCTGGGCGATGTGCACAAGGTCGGCCGAGCCGGGATCAAGACAGTCGTCCTGACCGCCACCCCTGGGGCACCCGGTAAGCGGCCATTCGCGCTGGGGCCTCGCGATCGAGCCGACCCAGTCCTAAAGGCACGCCTGCACGCCACCAAGCGCGCCAGACTGATGAAGCCGATTCGGAACGATGCTGCCGAGGCATTTGCCCGCGCCGCGTGTGAGATGGCCGAGGGCCTGCGACGTGCGGGCGTGTCGTCTCCCGCCGTGGGGGTTGTAGTCAACCGAGTCGCTCTTGCCCGAGAAGTGTTTCAGAAGCTGAGCGAGAGCAAAGACCACGGCTCTGAGTGCCTGCTGATGATCGGACGCTCACGAGATGTGACCAGAGACCAGATCGTAGAAAAACTCGCTCCCTTTCGGACGGGCGCGGTCGACCGTGCGGATGCCGAACCAATGATGCTGGTCGCTACGCAGTGCCTGGAGGTTGGGGTTGACCTCGACCTCGACGGACTGGTGACGCAGGCTGCCTCATTCGATGCCCTGCGGCAGCGTTTCGGTCGGCTGAACCGCGCCGGCCGACCCATCACCGCGGAAGGCGCAATCCTGGTGACGAGCGAGAGCTTGGCCCAGAAGACAGATGACCCCGTGTATGGCGACCGGATCCGCAAGACCTGGGAAGCGCTGAACGCGATGGCGACAGCAGTCGTCGTGGATTTCGGCGTGGAGGCGCTGGACCGGCAACTCAAGGTGAGCGACGTCGAGCTTGCCGAGCTCGCCGCTCCCCGAGCCCAGCCACCGACACTGATGCCTGCTTACTTGGACCTCTGGTCGCAGACGTCGCCGCCCCCGGTCAGTGACCCTGAGGTGGGTCTGTTCCTGCACGGTACGGAGCGTTCACCGGCAGAGGTTTCCCTCGTGTGGCGGAGCGACATCACGGATGCCGATATGGGGGATCGCAGCGACGTTCTCAAAGCGATCCTTGAACTGGTGCCTCCACGAGCAGCCGAGATGATCGACGTCCCGATCTGGGCGGCGGCGGCCTGGCTGCGCGGAGAACGCGATGTCCGATTAGCGAACGTCGCGGACGTGCCGGAACGACCGGAGCCGCTTGAGGTGGAGCGGAGTCATCCGGAACGGAAGGCGTTCCGATGGGCTGGATCGCAAGATCCGCGGACCGGCTTGGTAAGCCATGCTGAACTGCGCCCTGGAGACGTGCTGGTCGTGCCCGCGCACTACGGTGGCTGTGACAGGTTCGGATGGGCACCCGAGAGTCGGGATCACGTCGCAGACGTGGGCGACGAGGCGGCGTGGGCTCACCGAGGCCGCCGGTATGCCGTACGGGTCGCGCGCGACATGGTCCCGCCCGATGCCGACGCTTCCTGGAAGCGCATAACCGCCGTGCTCGCAGCAAGCGACGGCGCGATGCTGCTGGAGGAGTTGCTTGATGTTCTCCCCAAAGAGCCAACCGAGTATCCCGAAGACCAGCCTTCGGCTAACTCTAACGGCACTGTTCGGGACGTGCGTAGGGAGCTGGAACGGCTCAGGATCGCCGAACTCAACCAGCGCGTCAAAGGTAGCCGCATCGAGAGTCACTTCCCGTATGCGCAGCATGACGCTGGCGTCATTCTGGTCGCCCCACACGGTCTTCGTGATGACGCGGGAGGGGATCAAAGGGCGGCTACCGAGGACGACACACTTTCGCATACGTCATCACGGCCCGTCGCATTGCAATGCCACACCAACAGCGTTGTAGCGTACGCGGAGTCGTTTGCGCGGACGCTTGGGCTCTCTTCGAAGATCGCGGCCGACGTGAGTCTCGCCGCGTTCCTCCACGATGCTGGGAAGTCAGATGCCCGATTCCAGACCATGTTGGCTGGAGGCGACCGGTGGAATCGTCCTGACGGTCCTCCACTTGCCAAGAGCGGAAGGACCTCTCCACCGGGAGCTTGGGTGCGGTCCGGGCTTCCGAGTGGATGGCGACATGAAGCTCTGTCGGTCCGAATGGCGCTTGTACACGCACGGTTCGCACAGGCACGGGACCCTGAGCTCGTGCTGTGGCTGATCGGAACGCATCACGGGCTCGGGAGGCCCTTTTTTGACTTTGCTGATCCCCAAGAGGACGAGGCAGGGAACGAACTGCGGGGGTGCCTGGGAGTCGATGCGTGGCACCTCGGATCCGGCCCCGGCCCGCAGTCACTGGGATTTGCCCACAACGGTCTGGACTGGACGGCCATGTTCCAAGCACTCAAGCAGCGCTATGGCATCTGGGGTTTGGTGCGCCTGGAGACGATTCTACGGCTTGCGGACCATCGAGCGTCCGAAGCGGAGCGCGGGTGATGAATCCGACTACGAAGCATCGCTTGGATGGGCTGGAGCCTGACAATCTGCTCGCCTTCCTGGCGTTGCTTGGTCTTCTTCGGGCGCTTGAGGAGGTGCATCCCGCGTGGCGGCCACGGGTTGGCTGGACAGTCGATGAGCCGCCCGTGCGCCCGGTGCTGACGCTGTCGGACACGCTCACCAAAGAGACAGTCACTACGGCGGTCGCTTCCGGCTTGACGGAGTTGGCCCGTCGGCATGACTTCGAGCCATTCAGAGACCTCAAGCTGTCCCGGGAAGAAACCGCGGAGAAGCTAGTCGCTGCCGCCCATGCCGACCAGTACACCGCGGACCTGTGGGCTGCCCTGGTCAGCGACGCGGCTGTCCGGGAGCGGAACAAAGCCGAGGAAGTCGAGCCAACTCCGTTGTGCTTGCTGTTTGGTCAAGGTCACCAGCACTTTCTGGAGCGGCTGAGTTCGGTTCCACAGGAGACGACGCCACCCCTCCGGCGCGTCAACGGGAGGAAGTCTGCGATCACGGAGGTGGAGTGCTTGTGCGAGGCTTTGTTCGTACCCTGGACCCGGCCGGACGCTACACGTTCGTTCCGATGGGACCCACACGAAGACGTACGCTACGCGCTGCGTGCTACCGATCCGACTGATTCCAAGACCAAGGAAACGACCCAACATGGTGCAAACCGGCTCGCTGCCGTGGGTCTGTCGGTTCTGACCGTGGTCCCTCGAAACCGCGGAGGAGTCGCTCGGCTGGACGTAATCGGGGGGAGTCGTGTTGTCGACGGGAGTTTCGTCTTTACGTGGCCGATCTGGCGAGAGTCGATTAGCCTTGCAACGATTCGTTCTCTCCTGGGGCATCAGAGACTTGATGATGCTAGCACACGAGCCGCACTCAGTATCTTCGAGCGCCGTCGCGCGCGTCGGATTTCATCGGGGAAGTTCATGAACTTCACGAGAGCCGAATCGATTCCAGACGAATAGTCGGTTGGCCGTGACGGATCACAAGCCCCAGACGGTGATGTGCGGCCAGCGTCTTCGCGAGCCGCCTGGGCAGCCTCGACGTTCACGTGCACGCACCGGAAGTCGCCGGCGTCGCCGCTGTTCAGCAGATCCCGCAGCGCCCGGAGGACGGAGGTTTCCCCGTCTGGCGCGGGGCGTGCAGCGAGTACCGTATGTCCCGCACCAAGTCGAGGACTTCGCCGAGATCGAGCCGTTCCAGCGGTGGGATAGTGGCGTTCCGCTACGACGGGCCTTCCGTGTTGAACATGCGCACGTCAACCCGGAAGTCTGTCGGATGTCCTGAGCGAGGCGGCAAGGAGCGAGCCACTCAAGGCGCTGCGTCGCCGTCGTGCGAGGCGAGGAAGGCTTCGCAGTTGGTGCGGGACTGGTTGCCCGCCGGAATCGTCGCGCAGACCTTCAGGACCTCGGCGCGTATCGTCGCCATGCTGTCGTTGTGTACGCCGTCGGCGTTCCACTCATGCAGCGCGGTTTCCAGGCGTTCCATCGAATCTGTGACGCTGTGAAAGAACGCGTCCGGTTCGCCGCGCAGTTCCCGGAATACCTTGACCGTTATCCGCTCGATGGGACGCGAGCGGTGAGGCGCCAGCGATAGCAACGACCGCACGTATCTTGTGCCAAGGCCGAATCGGGTGGCAGGTCCGGTCGCAGCCTTCCACGCCCGTTGTCGCCAGTCCAGCGCCACATCGGCGGTATGGCTCTTCCCTTCGCTCGCCTCTTCGTCAGCATCCATGCTTTCAAAGAGTGCAGCCAGGACGGACATGACGTAGTCGGGAGCATGCGAGTCTTCGACCTCATCGAGGACGTAACCCCAGATCTGACCGGTGGTGCCCACCGCCGCCAGCACCAACGAGGCACTACCGAACAGAGCGAGCCGGGGATGGGGGTCAACGGTGTCTCGCGCGGCGGTCAACACCGCTCCGCGCGCCTCCCGTACGAGTGAGGCCGGCAGCGATTTCTCGGGTTGCCGGACGCTGGCGAGGCAGATCTCTCCGAGGTACGTGCCGACGCGATCGGCTGGAGAAGTCTCGGGGTCGTTGCGGATACGCTCGATCGCGGCTTCCCACGCACGCTCCAGGTCCGTTCGCCCGACGTCATCCGGCTGCGCGATCATCGGCAGCAGCCAACAGGCCCCGTACATGATGTCGTTTTGAACGGCCGCGGCCAGGGCGGGATCCTGGAGGACTTCGAGCATCCGCTGCTGTGCCGCCGGGCGTTCCTCCGCGGGCAGCGTCGGGTTCACTTCATTCTCGCTCACCACGCTCATGTACGCGTTCAGGTAGTGACCGAACAGGAGCGCTCGCTCCACCGCGAGCTCTTCGGGAATGCGGCCGTGCAGGTGCCTCAGCGCGTTCGGCAGTTGCTCCTTGGACACGAGCTTTTCGTGGTCCTGTGCCCATGAGTAGTACGCCAGCAGGCGATAGTCGGCACTGGTCGCGGCGCCATTCAACGCAGCATCGTAAGCTGCTGCAACCGGCCGGATGGCCTCAAGTGCAATGTTCAACGCCTTCACGTGGCGCGTGAGGTCCAGCCCGAGCGGAACGCGTGTGATCTCCTGGCCATCCGGGGAGAACACGATCGTGGTGGGATATCCCACGACTTCGAGCCGTTCCCCCAGCTTCTGCGCGCCGGTTTCGTCCCCGTCGACGCGTACCGGGACAAACAGCCGTGTCCGCTCGATGAACTCCCGGCGGTTGAATACCGTGGTCTTGAGGGTGCTACAGGGCGGACACCAGTCCGCGCACCAGTGGAACAGCACCGGCGTACCCTGCGATCGCGCTAGCTCGAATGCCGATTCGACGCTTCCCGCGTACCACTCGATCCTATACGCCCGGGTGTCCTCGGCGTTCTCCGCGGCGTCCCGAAGTGCCGCGCGATCGCCGCAACCGGCCAAGACGACGCAGAGCACGCTCAACCACCCGATTATTGAGCAGAGGGGTTGGCCGCGACCGTCAACGGCCACGTGACCACCGTAGCGCCCCCCGGTTGCGGTGGCAAGAAGCCTCAGGGCTTTGGAATTACGTGGAGCCTTTCCCTTCCGCGAACGACGGCTTCAGGGTGAATCCGGGAGTCCATGGTGGCGAAGTCGATGCCTTCGCTGGCCGCCAGACCGAGCAGATAGACGTCGGTGAGCTGTTTCGGGGTGACCCCGGCCAGCGACCTGAACACCCGAGCATCCGACAGCGAGAGGGAATCGGAGATGAAGCGATGGGTTCGCAGGCTGAGCAGGTGGCGCAACTCGACCATCGCTTCGCCGGGCGAGCCCGGCCCGCCGGGGTATCGCGGATGGCCATAGATCCTGAGGAACCCGTTCTGCGTGAGCG
This sequence comes from Spirochaetaceae bacterium, assembly GCA_028820215.1. Next base: position 18,387 of record JAPPKD010000034.1, read on the forward strand.
GGCATGTCACGAGATGTTCCGACGCGTTGTCGCGTTCCCAGCGGGCGACCCGCTCGTGGTGCTCGTGCCGTGGGTCGATCCGTGCGATCAGGACGCTCACGTCCAGAAGGAACGGCACGACTGCCTACACCCCTTCCTCTTCCCGGAGGTGGTTGATGAAGTCGTCGGTGATCACTCGGGTGTCGTCGGGTGCCCGTTGGAGAATCGGCCACCCGCGCTCGTCGGTGCGGATGCGGTCGCGTTGCGGAAGCTCCGGACCAGGCGCCGCCGGTTCGAGCAGGTACACCTCCAGTGACTCCATGAGCAGTGAGCGCAGCGTGGTGCCGCGCTCAGCCGCGCGGATCTTTGCACGCCGGTAGAGTCCGTCGGGTAGGTCGATGGTGGTCTTCATCGGACAACATTGCCACATTTGTGGTTCGGTTCCAATGTTGCGATGGATTCGGGCGATCAGTAGGCGAGGAGGCCGCCGTCGGGGGTGAGGGTGGAGCCGGTGAAGAAGCGTCCCTCGTCGGATGCCAGGAAGACGACCAGGGCGCCGACATCGGAAGGCGTACCGGGGCCGAGGGGCGTCGTGCGGGTGTAAGTGTAGGGGCTCTCAGGGCTTTCCATCAGGTCGATGATGGGTTGCACGGTCTCCGTCTTGATGAATCCGGGGGCGATACAGTTGACCTTGATGTCGTGGCGGGCGAGCTCCAGGGCCATGACCTTCGTCAGCCCGATCACCCCGGCCTTGGCGGCGCAGTAGGCGGCGGCGAACTCCTCGCCGATCAGGCCCATGACCGAGGAGATGTGGATGATCCGGCCCGTGCCGCGCTCGATCATGTGGCGCGCTGCCGCCTGGCTGGCCAGGAAGACGCCCTTGAGATTGGCGTCCAGGACGTCGTCCCAGAGATCCTCGCCCATCTCCATGAAGGAGCTGAACTTGGCCCTTCCGGAACGGCCGGCGTTGTTGACCAGGATGTCCAGTCCGCCGGTCCAGTCGAGCGCCGAGCGCACCAGCGCGTCGACCTGGGTGCGGTCGGTCACGTCGCTTCGCACCGCCAGGGCCTGTCCGCCGCTGCCGGCGATCGCGGCGGCCGCCTCCTGCGCCTTGTCGAGCCGCCGCTGGGCGATCACCACCCGGGCGCCTTCGGAGGCCAGGCGCTCGCTGATGCCGCGGCCGATGCCCACGCCGCCGCCGGTCACGATCGCGGTCTTGCCGTCCAGCCGCTGCCCGCTCATCTGGTCATGTAGCCGCCGTCGACGACGATGACGGCGCCGGTCACGTAGGACGACTCGTCGGAGGCCAGCCACAGGGCGGTCTGCGCCACCTCTTCCGCCGCGCCCACGCGGCCGAGCGCGGTGCGCTCGCGCCAGAAGCGCGCCACGAACGGGTCCTCGTAGGAGCCGTGGGTCATCGGCGTGTCGATGGAGCCGGGGCAGATGGCGTTGGCGCGCACCCGCTTCGGGCCCCAGGTGCTGGCGACGCTGCGGGTGAAGGTGATGACGCCTCCCTTGCTGGCCGCGTAGGCGTCGTAGATGTCCTTGCCGGCGCGCAGGGCGGAGATCGAGGAGACGTTGATGATCGAGCCGCCTCCCGCGGAGACCAGGTGGGGGATCGCGAACTTGCAGCCCAGGTACGCGCCCTTGAGGTTGACGGCGATGATGCGGTCCCAGACCTCCTCTTCCAGGTCCGGGGCCGGGCCGTCGTCGGGCAGCCAGACGCCGGCGTTGTTGTACAGGACGTGCAGCGCGCCGAACGTCCTCACCGCCGACTGCACGGCGGCCTCCACCTCCGCGGAGCGGGTGACGTCGACCACGGCGCCGAGCGCCGACCCGCCGGCGGCGCGGATACACGCCACAGTGGCGTCGACCGCTGCCGCGTCGCGGTCGCCGGCCACGACGTGCGCACCCTCGGCGGCGAACAGCTCCGCGGCGCTCCGGCCCATGCCGCTGCCGGCGCCGGTGATCAGCGCGGTCCGGCCGGCCAGCCGGCCGCCGGCTCGGGGCGGGTCCGCCATCAGCCCGCTCCCTGCCGGTCCGCGGCCCGCAGGCGCGCGGTCTCCGTCTCATCGACCGCGGGCAACCCGTCGGGCCCCATGCGGATCGCCACGCCATACTCGTGCGCCGCGGCCTCGGCCGACACGAACGCTTCGCGTACGTCGGCGAGCACCAGCTCGGCGTCCCGCTCGGACGGGTCCCCGTAGCCGGCGCCGCCGGCGGAATCGATGCGGATCCGGTCGCCCTCCCGCACCGCGACGTCCGCGAACTTGGAGGGGCTGACGACGCCGAAAGCCTGCGGAAAGGTCAGGAGCTTGCGCTCGCCGGCTCGCCGCACCCACACGCCGCTCAAGCCGCCGGTGGCGCCGCCGAACAGGCCCAGGGCGCCGTTCTTCACGTGGTCCATCATCATGCTCACCGTGACGTCGCCACCGGTCACCAACAGGTCGCGACGGGTGCCGAGGCCGCCTCGCCTGCGCCCGGCGCCGCCGGAGTCGCGGTTCAGGCCGTAGGAGAGCACCCGGAACGGGAACAGGGTCTCGAAGATCTCCACCGGCGTGTTGCGGCAGTTGCCGTGGATGTGGTTCTGGGCGCTGTTGCCGTCGGTGGCCGCGCGTCCGCCCCAGCCGCTCGCCTCGAAGTGGTAGTGGGCGTAGTACTCGCCGGTGCCGGGGTGGACGCCGCCGAAGAGGAAGTTGCAGGAGGTGGCGCCCTCGGAGGCCATGGTCCGTTCCGGGACGGCCGCGGCCAGCGCGCGCAGGATCACGCCGACGATGCGCGGCTGGGTCTCGGTGTTGCCGCCCACCGACGGGCCCGGGTAGCGCACGTTCACGATCGAGCCGGGCGGCGCGATGATCGTGATCGGCCGGTAGCAGCCGGCGTTGCGCGGGATGTGGGTGCCGGTGATCTGCAGCACGGCGTTGTAGGTGGCCGAGGCGGTGACGCCGAAGGTGGCGTTGATCGGGCCGCGCGCCTGCGGGTCGGAGCGGGTGAAGTCGACCAGGACGCCGCCGTCGCGCACCACGACGGTGACGCGGATGACGTACGGGTCGTCGGTGATGCCGTCGTCCTCCAGGACTTCCTCGGCCTCGTACTCGCCGTCGGGGATGGCGGCGATCTCGGCACGCATCAGGCGCTCCGAGTAGGCGATGAGCTGGCGGGTCGCGGCCAGCACGGCGGCGGCGCCGTAGCGGGCGAACAGCTCATGGCAGCGCCGTTCGCCCACGTTCAGGGCGCCCAGCATGGCGTGGAAGTCGCCCCAGGTGGCGCGCGGCGTGCGGTGGTTGGCCATGACGATGCGCCAGATGTCGCGGTTGTGCTCGCCGCGGCTCATGAGCTTCACGGGGGGCAGGCGCAGCCCTTCCTGGAACACCTCGGTGGCGTTGCTGGCGAACGAGCCGACCACCATGGCGCCGATCTCGGCGACGTGGCCGATGACCGCCACGAACAGGCGGAGCTCCTCGCCGTCGAACACGGGCTTCAAGAGCAGGTGCTCGGGCAGGTGGCAGCCGGCGCGGTAGGGGTCGTTGTGGATGACCACGTCGCCGGGGGCGAAGTTCCCGGCGCCGATCTCGCGGACCGTCCAGCGCACCGTGTGCGTCATCGCGCCGAGCTGCGCCGGGCAGAACTCGCCCTGGCCGACCAGCTCCGCTTCGGCGTCGAAGACCGCACACGAGAAGTCCTTGGACTCGCTGAAGATGGGCGAGTAGGCCGCCTGCATCATGGCGGTGCCCATCTCGCGCGTGATGTTGACCATGCGGTTGTCGATGATGGCCAGGGTGACCGGATCGAGCGCCCCAAAACCGTCGCCTGCGGCTCCGCTTTTGGCCCATCCCCCCCTTTCCGCTTCGGAGTCTCTCGGATGTGGCGCTGAAGCGCCAATCCGAGAGGCTCCTTGCGCGGCTGCTTCGGCGGCGGTGCCGGCAGCGCCCGCGGTGGACGCCGCTGCCTCGCCTTCCGGCAGCGCCACGCGGAAGATGCCGTTGGGCAGCACCGACAGGGCGTGGCCGGCCGGGACCAGCGTCGTCGAGTCCAGTTCCTCGACGATCAGCGGGCCCGTCAGGGCGCAGCCGGCCGGCACCGTGTCACGCCGGTAGACGGGACAGGCGGGATGGGCGCTGGCGCCGATCCGCACCGCGTGGCGCGCGCGTGGCTCCGGCGGCGAACCCGGCGCCAGCTCGGGCAGGGCGGGTGTGGCGGTGGCGCCGAGCGCGGTGACGTTGAAGTGGATGATCTCCACCACCTCGCCGGGGAAGTGGTGGCCGTAGAAGCGGCGGTGCGCCTCGCCGAAGTCGTCGAGCAGGGCATTGAGGGCATCGTCGTCGACCGGTCCCGGGGGGACGGGCACGTCCTGCTCGTAGTTCTGGCCGGCGTAGCGCATGCTGATCGAGCGCTGCACGACCGGCTGGCCCGCGCATCCCTGCTCATGCGCCTCCGCCACCGCCTCGCGTTGCAGGCGCTTCAGGGTGGCGTCGATCTCGGCGGCCTCCGCCAGGTCCGACCGATGGAAGCGTGTCGCGCGCCTGTCCACGCGGACATCGGCGGCCAGCGCCCCGAACGCGGAAGTGAGTCCCGGGTGCGGAGGTACGATCATCTCTCGCATCCCGAGAGCCGCGGCCACCGCCGCGCCGTGCAGGGGGCCGGCGCCACCGAAGGCGACCAGCGCGAAGCGGCGCGGGTCGATGCCGCGCTCAACGGTCAGGACGCGGATGGCGTCCGCCATCTGTTCGTTCACGAGATCGACGATCGCCGTAGCGGTCTCTTCCATGCTCATGTCCAGCGCGCCACCCAGCTCTTCCATCGCGTGACGGGCGGCCGCGGCATCGAGCCGCATCTCGCCGCCCAGAAAGGAGCCGGGATCGATCCGGCCGAGCACCAGGTTGGCGTCGGTGACGGTCACCTGCTCGCCGCCTTGGCCATAGCAGACCGGGCCCGGCGTCGCGCCGGCGCTCTGCGGCCCCACCCGCAGCATGCCGCCCGCATCGATCCAGGCGATCGAGCCGCCGCCGGCGCCGACGGTGCGCAGGTCGACGCTGGGCGCCGACACGGGCAGGCTGAAGTCCACCTCGTAGCCGGTCGTGTAGGAGATCTGCCCGCCGAGCACCAGGGCCACGTCGGTGCTGGTGCCGCCCATGTCGAAGGTGATCAGGTCGCGGCGGCCGGCCTGCTCTCCGAAGTAGCGTCCGCCGATCACGCCGCCGGCCAGTCCGGACAGCATGGTGTGGGCCGGCAACTCCCTGGCCGCGGCCGCTGCCACCTGTCCGCCGTTGGACTTCATGATGGTGAGGGCGCCGTCGAAGCGGCGCTCGCCCAGGCCCTGCTCCAGCTCCTCGATCCAGCCCGACATGCGCGGTCTGAGGTAGGCGTCCAGGATGGCGGTGCTGCCGCGCTCGTACTCGCGCCACATCGGCGCGATGGCGCAGGCGGCCGAGACCGGCAGTTCGGGGAAGCGGCGGCGGAGGAACTCGGCCAGCCGCCGCTCGTGCTCGGGGTTCACGTAGGAAAACAGCAGGTTCACCGCCAGCGCCGCGCCGCGCGCGGGCGCCCCGCCATGCTCGGCGAGCCGCTCCGCGACCAGGCCGGCGACGCGCTCCAGCTCGCCGCCGGTCAATTCCGCGAGCACCTCGCCGCCGGCCGCCACCCGCTCGCGCACGCCGATGCAATCGCGGCGCGCGACGAACGGCACCGGCTTCTGCCACTGCAGGTCGTACGGGTCTTTCTTGTCGATCCGCTGGATGAACGGCACGTCCTGGAAGCCGTCCGTGGTCAGGTAGAGCACGCGGGCGCCGCGCCGCTCCAGCACGGCGTTGATGCCGAGCGTGGTGCCAAGCACCAGCAGCGACAGCTCCTCGGCCGGAACGCCGGAGCGCGCGAGCGCGTCGAACACGGCGCGGCCCGGCTGCGCCGGCGTCGAGGGCACCTTGGCGATGTGCAGCAGGCCGCGGCCGTCCGTGTCGACCGCGACCAGGTCGGTGAAGGTACCGCCGGTATCGATGCCCATGCGATACGCCATCGCCCCGCTCCTCCGGCTCCTACGTGCGCTCGGGAGGCGGATTCCCGATCCGCCCGTACCGCGGCACCCAGTAGGTGGCGTGGATGCGCTCGCAGGCGGGGCCGCAGAACCGCTTCACGCGCCCGCGCTCCTCTACCACCCAGACGCGGCCGGCGATCATCTGCCCGCAGAGCTCGCAGTGCACGATGTCGGTCGCGTACCACTCCGTGTCGAGCTGCCGCCAGCCGGTCACGGGGGCATCCATATCGCGAGCATTATGACCACGTTCTCTCCGGATGGTAGTCTGACCCGTCGTGGCGCGGTGGATGGCGCGGTGGCTGCCGGTTCTCGCCGGCCTGTCGCTGGTCGTGTCGGCGTGCTCCAACCCGCTGATCGGCACGTGGTCGGGAAGTTGCGCCGCTCGGGACGGAGACGCCACCGCGGAGATCAGCCTCACGTTCAGGGACGACAAGGTCACCGTGTCCACGGAGGGGAACGTGTCCAGCGGGACGTATCAACGGAAGGGAGACCGGCTGACGCTGGAGGTGGACTCCTGGTCCGGCTCCGCACGCTTCGAGCAGGTCCGCTCGGAGCTGACGCTGGAGTACGAGGACGCTCCCGCGTTCACCTGTACCCTGAACCGCGTGAAGGCGTTCAGCCTATAGGTGTCTAGGAGGTCCCATGCAGCCGGCCCCGCACTTCGTCAACACGCTCGGACTGAAGATGATCCGCGTCGGCGCCGCCGCGTTCGACGCGTGGACCCCGTCGTTCGCCGACGCCGAGACCGCCTCGGTCGAGGTGTCCGGCGGCCTGGAACGGCCGCCGCTGCCGCACCGGGTGGAGCTCCCCGGCGACTTCTACCTGGCGCAGGTGCCGGTGACCAATGGCCTCTATCGCCGCTTCGTGGCGGAGACCGGCCACCGCACGCCGGGCGGCGAGCTCTTCGACATCGACCGCGTGAAGACGGGCAGGGGCTTCTCCGGCGTAATCCAGGTCAGCGAGGGGGTCGAGGCCTGGGAGCGCGACGGCTTCACGTCCGACGAGCAGCCGGTCGCCGGCGTCAACTACATGGACGCGGTCGCGTTCTGCGCGTGGCTTTCGGCGGCAGAGGGACGCACCTACCGCCTGCCCGAGGTCTACGAGTGGGAGTACGCCTGCCGCGCGGGCACCGACACCCTGTTCTGGTGGGGCGACCGGCCGGATCCGCGCTTCATGAACTACGCGGTGTCGCGCATCGGCCATCCGACGCCGGTCGGCTTCTATCCGCCGAACCCGTGGGAGTTCCACGACCTGCACGGCAACGTGGCCGAGTGCTGCGAGCAGATCGGCCGGCCCGGCGGCGTGCAGAAGGGCGCCGCCTGGAACTACCCGGCCACGCTCACCGGCGCCGACATCTATGTCGACGTGCGCGGCACCTTCATGCCGCACATGCCGATCACCCGCCGCACCCTGGAGATCGGCTTCCGCATCTGCTGCGACGCCGGTGAGGTGCCGGCGCCGGGCAGCGCGGAGGGCAGGCCGATCGTGCTGGCGGGAGGTGCCGGACCGGAGCTGTCCCCACTTTCGATCACGCTCGGAGAGACGCTCGACTTCGGCACAACCGGCACGCAGATCCACTCGTTCCTGGTGACCCGGTCCGGCCGCTGGCTGATGAACGACCGCCGCTCCGACGACCGCGGCGCCACCTGGGAGCCGTGCACGATGCTGGCGTTCAACGCCCTGCAGCTCCGCGACGGCACGATCATCCAATGCACGGGCCCCGGCGCGCGCTCCTCCGGCTGGGACTTCGAGGGCATGTCCGGCGGCTTCGGGACGATGCGGGTCACCGTCTCGACCGACGACTGGCAGACGGTCAGCACCTTCGACGCGCCGATCGAGATCCCCCTGGGGGTGCAGTTCGGCTCGGACGCCGCCATGGTGGAGCTGGAGGACGGTACGCTGCTGATGGGCCTGTACGGCTGGATGGACGGCGACCAGGTGCGCGAGGACAACCCTATGTTCCCGATCGTCGACGGCGCCTACAAGACGCGCGTGATCGCCGTCGTGTCGGAGGATCGCGGGCGCAGTTGGCGGTACCGGGCGACGATCTGCAACCACCCGGAGATGGGGCGCGAGGGCGCCAACGAGACCACCATCATCGCGCTGCCGTCAGGCGACCTGTTCGCGGCCATGCGCACCGGACTGCACGGCTACCGCGACCGCCACGGGCGCGAGCATCTGGACGAGCCGCTGCTGTGCGCCTGGTCGCGCTGCGACGGGCGAAGCTGGAGCGAGCCGTCGCGGATCCACGTGCGCGACCGGCTGGTCACCGGCATCTGGCCGCGGTCGGTGCTCACGTCCCAGGGGGTGCTGGCGGTGCTGCGCTCGCGCCCCGACGGCAGTGTCATCTTCAGCCCGGACGGCACCGGCACGGTGTGGACGGAAGAGGTCGTCTACCGGACGGAACGGGGCGGCGGCAGCATGGACGGCATGGCGATGATCGGGCCGGACACGCTGCTGGCGGTGTACGTGGACGAGATCACCGTGCAGGGCGGCGAGCGGATCGGCCACGTCAGCGCGCTGCCGATCACGGTGCGCAAGAAGGGCTGACGGCTGGCACCCGACCGGAACGTACGGTAACGTCAGGCGTTGCGGTCGAGTCGAGGGAAGCCGCAGCCCCGGGTCTCTATCGCTCCAGGAGGATGAAGAAGTGGCTGACAACGCGTCCCAGGCGTATCCGGCGCGGCTCTCGGTGGCGTACCCCGACGGCTCGAGGGACCGGCTCTCGGTATTGGTGCGGATCCTTCTTGCCATACCGATCCTGATCATCGGCGCCCTCGTGACCGGATCCTCCCAGACCGGCCAAGCGGACGCCGGCTGGGACTTCGGCCGGACCGAGGCGCTGGTGGGCGCGATCGGGTTGTTTCTGGCCACGGCGCTGATGATCCTGTTTCGCCAGAAGTACCCGCGCTGGTGGTTCGACTGGAACCTGGAGGTGGCGCGGTTCACCACCCGGATCAACGCTTTCCTTCTCTTGCTGAGAGACGACTATCCGTCCACCGACGAGCGGCAGGCGGTGACGGTGGACATCGACTACCCGGATGCGAAGAACGATCTCAACCGCGTGTTGCCGCTGTTCAAGTGGTTCCTCGCCATCCCGCACTACATCGTGCTGAGCGTGCTGGGTACGGTGAGCGTCGTGGTAGTCGTGCTCGGCTGGTTCGCCGTTCTGATCACGGGGAAGCTGCCGACGTGGATATTCCAGTACCTGGAGGGCCTCATGCGCTGGGGGCTCCGCGTCGCCGCCTACGCGTTCCTGCTGACGACTGACCGCTATCCGCCGTTCCGGCTGGGCGAGTAGTGCCCCCGATGATCTGACCCGTCGCGGACGCGGGATTCGATCGGCAGGTCGAGGATGGTCCGCTTCGCCCTCAGACGGCTGGTCCACAGCGGGGCGCTGAGCGCGTCGCTGCTGCTGGCGGCGGTCCTCTGCGTCGCCGCGGTGGCGAGTGTCCCGATCTACACGCGCGGGGTCCTGCAGAAGCTGCTGCGCGCCGATTTGGAGGGGCTGCAGCACGCCGGAGGGACGTTCCCCGGACGGATCCACGCGGAGCTCGATTTCTCCCGCCCCGCGCGCGGCGGCGACGGCTTCGCGCGGTACCAGGCCGTCGATGCGGCGATCGGGCCGCTGGTCGGCGACTTGGGACTGGGCCTGCTGGCCGGCACGCAGCAACTCACCCTCGGCCCCGTGTTCTTCCAGCCCCGCGGGCGGCCGGGCGCGCGGCGGCTGATCAAGGTTGAGACGCTGTCCGGCCTTGCCGAACACGTGCGGATCACCCGCGGCCGCATGTTCGGCAGTGCCGGCTCCACCGCTGCGGCGGACGGGCCGTACGAGGCGATCGTGACCGAGCGCGCCGTCGCGCAGCTCGACCTGCGGCTCGGCGCCACGTACGAGCTCGATCGGCCGTCGCCCGACGGAGCGGGGCCGCTGGCGGTCACGGTGGTCGGCGTGTTCACGCTGGCCGATGAGCGCGATCCGTTCTGGTTCCTGCCGCCTCGCTTCTACGACGACAGCTTCCTGGTCGACGACGGACGCTTCCGGCGGGAGTTGCTGCACGCGGGCTCCGAGGGATTGAAGGTGGCGCAGTGGCACTACGCCATGGACTACCACCAGCTGACCGTCGGCGACCTGCCGCGGGTGGAGCGCGTGATCGACGCCTACGCCCGCCGCGCCGCCGATATCGGTCTCCAGTGGCGGGTGGCGTTCCGGGACACGCTCGCCGCCTATCGGGAGCGGGCGTACCGGCTGCGCTTGACGCTCTGGTTCCTGCAGGTGCCAGTGCTCGTGGTGCTGCTGTTGTTCACGCAGGCGATCTCCCGCGCGCGGGTAGAGTCGGAACGGGTCGAGCTTGCCACCTTCATCGGCCGCGGCGCGCACGCCGGCCAGCTCGCGAAGCGCGCGCTGGTCGAGGGCGCGCTGCTGGCGGTGGTGGCGCTGCTGATCGGCCTGCCGGCGGGCTTGGTGCTCAGCCGGCTGGTGGGCGCGTCGGCGGGGTTCCTGAACTTCGTGCAGCGCCAGGCGCTGCCGGTGACGGTCGACGCGGGCGCCTGCCGTGCGGGAGCGGCCGGAGCAATGCTGTTCCTCCTGGCCATGCTCGGCTCCACGCTGCGACATACGCGACGTACCATCGTGCACGGGGTCAGCCAACAGGAACGCGCCGTTGCGGCCGGGACCCTGGAGGCCGGGCGCAACGGTCGGGCCGCCGCGGCCGGGGCAGCGCTGATCGCGGTGGCGCTATACGGCCTGTTGCGCGCCTCGGCGCAAGAGGCCGTCCTGGAGCGGACCGGCACCGCCGGCGCCGATCTCCCGCTCGATCCGTTGCTGTTCGCGGGCGCCACGCTGTTCACTCTGGGCGTCGCGCTGCTGTTCGTGGCGCTCTTTCCGTACCTGGTCGGTCTTGTCTTCACGTCCGGCCGCCGCATCTGGAGCCCGGCGTGGTATGGAGCGCTGGCGCGCCTGGGCCGTGGCGGCGGGGAGCGCATGAGCGTGATGCTGTTTCTGACGCTGGCGTTCGCGTTCGGGGCGTTCTTCAGCATCACCGCGCGCACCGTCAACGCCGCCGTCGAGGACCGCATCCGTTATCGCGAGGGAGCCGATCTCGTCATCGAGCCGCTGTGGAGCAGGCAACCCGCCGCAGCCGCGGGCGGTCCCGCCGGCTACCGGTACGTGGAGCCGGACCTGCGGCGCTACGCCGGGATCGACGGCATCGAAGGGGTCACCGGCGTCCTGCGGCGCTCCGGGGTGACCGCCGTGATCGGCGGCGGGCGCGGCACGGTGGTCGAGCTGATGGCGGTGGTCCCGGACGGTTTCGCGGAGGTCGCCTGGTTCCGGGCCGGCCTGCTGCCCGCGCACCGCCACCACTACCTCAACGTGTTGGCCGCCGACCCGCGGGCCATGCTCCTCTCCACCACGTTGCAGCGCGCGTACGGCATCGAGCTCGGCGCTCCGGTCAGCCTGACCTGGGCCGGCCAGGCGCCCCTTGCCGGCCATGCCGCCGCGTTCGTGGACTTCTGGCCGGCGTATGACCCGCACCGGGACCACCTGGTGGTCGCCAACCTGGCGTACGTGCATGCCAGGATGCAGATTGAGCCGTATGAGCTGTGGGCCGAGCGTGCGAGGGGCGTCGACAACCGCATCATCCTGGACGGCATCGACCGCGCGGGCGTGCGCATCAGCGCGCTCACCGACACCGGCGCTCAGGTCAGCGCCGCGCGGCAGGAGCCTGCGATGCTCGGCCTCAACGGCACGCTCACAATCGGCTTTCTGCTGGTCACGGGGGTCGCCGCCGCCGCCTTCGTCATCGCCGCGGCGATCTCGCTCCGCTCCCGGCAGGCGGAGTTGGCCGTGATCCGGTCGATCGGACTGTCGCGCCGCCGCGTGTTTGCCATGGCGGCGTGGGAGCAGTTCCTGGTGGCACTGTCAGCGGTGGTCGTGGGTGTGGTGCTGGGCGCGGTTGCCGCCAGGATCTACGTGCCGACGATGCAGGTGGTGGCAACCGCCGCCGAACGCGTGCCGCCGCTGCGCGTCGTTGCCCTCTCAAGCGACTTCATCCGTCTCTATGCGATCGCGGCGGCGACGTTCATCGTCGGCGCGCTGGTGGTGAGCAGCCTGATCGGGCGGCTCCGGATCCACCAGGCCATCCGGTTGGGACAGGAGTGATGCGGTCGGGCGCGGCGAGGGTGCGGATGGCGGCGGCATGGCTGGCCCTCCTGCCGGCGTTTTCCGGATGCCTGTTCCCGCGCGAGGAGGAGCCGCTGGCGCCGCCGCTGGTCCGCCCGGCGGTGATCACCTACCGGACGGTTCCGGCGCTGCGCACAACCATCGAGCAGACCGTGGTGGTGACCGGGCACGTCACCTACCGCACGCAGAGCGCGGTCGCCTTCGAGCGTGGCGGCGGCAGGCTGCTTCGCATAGCCGTGGAGTTCGACGAGCGCGTGCGCGCCGGGGACCTGCTGGCCGAGCTGCGCAACGACGATCTGCGGGTTCGACTCCGAGAGCGGGAGATCGCGCTGCGCAAGGCGGAGTTGCACCACGAGCGGGCGCGGGCGACCGGCGCCGACCGCATCGGGACGGAGCTGGCGGCCCTGGACGTGGAGTTGGCCGCGCTGCACCTGGAGGCCGCGCGCCGGGATCTGCTCGGCACCGAGCTGCGCGCTCCCATGGACGGCGTGGTCACCTACACGCTGCCGGCCGCTCCGGGCGATCACCTCGACCCGTTCGTGACGGTGGTCCGGCTTGCCGACCCGGCCGTGCTGGTGGTCGAGTACCGCGGCGCCGAGGCCGACCGCTTCGAGCTCGGCGTGGAGGTCGAGTTGACCGTCGGCTCCGAGAAGGCGCAACATCGCGGCCGCGTGATCGAAACGCCGTCGTCGATGCCGCCTGCGCGGCTGACGCAGGAGCCCGCGGCGCGTGACCGGATCCGCATCCGGATGCTCGAACCGCCGCCGGAGTTCTCCTTCGGCCAGTCGGTCCGGGTCGTGCTGACCGAGGAGCGGCGCGAGGACGTGGTGGTCATCCCGCGCAACCTGGTGCGCAGCTATCTGGACGCCGACTACGTGTACGTGCTGGACGGCGGCGAGAAGCAGGAACGGGCCGTCGAGGTCGGCTTGGTGACGGCGAGCCGGGTGGAGATCGTGCGCGGACTGGACGCCGGAGAGCAGGTCATCGTCCGGTAGTGCGGCCGGGGGGCGGGGGCCCGCGCCCCCCCCCCCCCCAAACCCCCCCCGTGGGGGCGGGGGGCGGCCCGGGGGGAACCGGGGCGGGGCGGGGGCGGGGGGGGGCGGGCCCCCGCCCCCCCGCGCGCGCCCCGGGGGGGGCGGGGCGGCCCCCCCGCGCCCCCGCCCCGCCCCCCCCCCCCCCCACGCCGTTGGGCCGGCGCGGCGACTCGGCGCTACCGGGCGCTGTCCGGTTCCGGGTCGCCGAGCGCAGCGCGAACGGCGCGCAGATAGGTGCGGCTCACCGGAATCTCCTGCCCGGTGGTGAGCCGCAGGATCGTTCGCCCGTCCTTCGGAATCACGCGTTTCATGTAGCGCCGTGATACCCAGTACGAGCGGTGCACCTGCAGGCCGTGGGCGCTGAGCTCGGCCACCGCATCCGCGAATTTCATCAGGATGAGGCCCGAACCGGCGGGCGTGAATGCCTTGACGTAGTGATCTTCGACCTTGACGTAGATGAGGTCGGTGCCGAGCTTGCGCGGCAGCCGGTCGAATATCGAACGTGGCCGCGTCAGCGGTGTCGCGGCGGCGCCGGCTGCCGGCTGTGCGGCGCTCCCGGTGAGTTGCTGGCGGCTCGACCCGGCCTCCGGCGCAGCAGCCGCATCGGCGTTGCGCACGACGGCTGGCAGATGGCCGTGGTCGCAGCGATGGCGGGCGACTTCGGCATCGTCGGCCCGGCTGGAAGCCGCAGGCCGTTCGGTCGTTTCCGGTCGATCCGGAGTTCCGTTCAGCTTGACGCGCTGCAGGGCGATGAAGTGGATCAGAAGCGTCGCCGGCATCAGCACGGCCAGGACACGAAGGTACGTGACCGGCAGTCCTCCCACGCACTCGGGCCGGATCAACTGATCGATCGTGCACACGACACCGGTCGCGGGAACGGCCGCGAGCAGCGTGGCGCCTGCCAGGCCGATGGTAGCCGTCCGCGGCGTGCTGTCGCGCAGCCAGTACAGCGCCACGGCGCTCATGCAGAAGCACACGGGCCAGGCGACGAAGTACCACAGCGACCAGTAGCCTAGTCGCCGGAGCGTGGACAGCTGCTCGAAGGTGCTGATGGGGCCGATGATGGTGAACACGGCCACGACCGCAGTGAGGGCGGCAAGGACGTCCCGGATCATGCGCGGCGTGAGGAGTTCCCGGTACTCGTAGCGCATAGCCTGCGGTCGATCGGCGCCATCCGGGAACATCGCGAGCTTCCCGGAGCGTATCTGCTCCGTCGAAGGACCTGTTACTTCTTCCACGGAAGTCCTCCTGTCGTTCGTCAACTCATGTCTGTTGGCAATATATGAACGCCGGTTCCGGAGTAGCAAGTTGCAACCAGGCAGTGCGAGTGCGGTATCAAGAAGGCTGCCGAGAGCGTGACCGATGTCCGTGATTACCCGGAGTTGATGTGCGCTTCATTGGCTCTTCCTTGAGCGTATTTCGGTTCCTTGCATGGCCCGGGAAAGTTCAATTGATTACGCGCTATCGAACGGAGCTCGCACGTACGCCCCGTGGTCGGAGTCCGGATACGGCCGCACCGGGACACACCAACCGGACAGCGAGCCGGTGGTGACGCTCGCGCTCCCCGGCACGGACCCCGCCATCGAAGGTGAGCATGAGCTGCTTCACATCGTGGTACACGCTGCCGGCTGCTCGGCGACCATCTCGACCCGTTCGTGACGGTAGTGCGGATTGCCGACCCGGCCGCGCTGGTGGTCGAGTACCGCGGCGCCGACGCCGACCGCTTCGAGCTCGGCGTGTCGGTCGACCTGACCGTCGGCGCCGAGCCGGCGCAACACCGCGGTCGCGTGATCGAACGCCCTCGTCCGTGCCGCCGGCGCGGCTGACGGAGGAACCCGCGGCGCGTGACCGGATCCGCATTCGCATGCTCGAACCGCTGCCGGAGATCTACCTCGGCCAGGCGGTCCGGGTAGCGCTGACCGAAGAGCGCCGCGAGGACGTGGTGGTCATCCCGCGCAACCTGGTGCGCAGCTACCTGGATGCCGACTACTTGTACGTGCTGGACGGTGGTGAGAAGCTGGAGCGGGCGGTCGAGGTCGGGCTGGTGACGGCAAGCCCGGCGGAGATCCTGCGCGGACTGGACGCCGGCGAGCAGGTCATCGTCAGGTAAGCGTACGGGAGGCGGCGTCAAGTTCTCGGGATGGACGCAAACACGATGGAACATCTACGTTGTCTGAGACATGTCGGAAGATAGGGATCGAGGTGATCGAGCCCGAAGAGACAGACGCGCCGTGACGTTGGATCGCCCTCACTGGACGCTGGAGGTCATCGTGCGCTTGCCTAGGATCGTGGCCGCAATGGTACTGGCGCCACCGCTGGCCTTGGCTTTGTCCGCTGCAGCGTACGCCGAGGCTGTCGCCGAGCAGGAGTTAACCGCGTTGCCAGCCGTCGTCGATGTCCGCACCGCAGCGGAGCAGGGGAACGCCATGGCACAGGTGCTGCTCGGCCGCCTGTACACCACCGACCTGCTCCTCTTTCGCGAGGACTTCGTCGAGGCGTACCGCGCGGCAGGGGTCAGCCCGTGTTTCTGCACCGTGCCGGCTGATTACGACCAGGCGGTCCGATGGTTCGGACGCGCGGCCACGCACGGGAATGCTCAAGGACAGGCCTTGCTCGCATACCTGTACTACCATGGCAAGGGAGCGGCGCAGAACCATGTCCGGGCGTTCCAGTTGTTCGAGAGCGCTGCCGAGCAGGGGCACACTTGGGCGCAGTCATGGATCGGGTACCTGTATGCCACCGGCGAAGGGGTAGCGCAGGATCACGTTGAGGCTGCCCGGTGGTATAGGCTCGCGGCCGAGAAAGGGGACGCCTATGCTCAGCATCAGCTTGCAAACACGTACCGGTGGGGCGATTCGGATGATCGCGTGCGTGCGTATGCGTGGCTGCTCCTTGCCGCTGCGCAAGGAGAAGATGGTGCCGAACCCGAGCGCGAATTGGCAGCCACGCGGTTGACCGACGAACAGATCGCCGAAGCGAAAAGCTTGGCATGGGAGTTCTGGGGCCGGCTGGTATCGTCGCAGCAACCATGAGCCCGTCGAGCGTCGGCCGGCCGTGCCGGTGCCTCTACGTCTCGCCCCGCGGCGACGACCGCTGGTCCGGCGCCGTCCCCGCGCCGTCCGCAAGCGCGGGACGGGACGCCGACGGGCCGTTCGCCACCCTCACCCGTGCGCGCGACGGGATCCGGGCGCTCAGGGCCCAGGGACGGATTGACGGACCCGTCGACGTGCTGGTGCTGGGCGGTACCTATCGGTTCAGCGAGCCGTTGACGCTTGACGCCCGCGACTCCGGTACGTCCGACCATCCGGTCACGTACGCAGCGTTTCCGGGCGAGCGGCCGGTCCTGAGCGGCGGCCGGGCGCTGACCGGCTGGGAGCCGTACCGCGCCGCGATCGTGCGGTGCGCGGTGCCGCCCGGAACGATGTTCCGGCAGTTGTTCTATCGCGACCGGCGCCAGGTCCGGGCTCGCTGGCCGGCGCGCGATCCGGCCGATCCGCGCTACGGCGGCTGGGCGTTCATCGACGAGGTGCTGCCGAAAGCCGAAGGAGACGAATACCCGCGAACGTTCCGCTGCGGTCCCGAGCGGCCGCCGCGGCGGTGGGCCAGACCGCGGCAGGCCGACGTCTTCATCCACCCGTGGCTGTGCTGGCTGAACGACATCATCCCGGTCGAGTCCGTGGACGGGTCGGGCACGATCACGCTGACCCGATTCGCCCACCACGGCAAGCACGAGCTCACGGTCGGCAACCGGTTCGTCGTCGAGAACGTGCTGGAGGAGCTGCGCGGTCCCGGCCAGTGGTGCCTGGACGCCGAGGCCGGCACCGTCTACTTCTGGCCGCCGGGCCCGCTTGCGGAAGGCGAGGTCGTCGCGCCGGTCACCGACCGCATCTTCGAGCTGCGCGGCACCGCCGCGGAGCCCGTGCACGACATCGCCATCAGCGGCTTCACCTTCGCCCATACCCGCTCGCCGTTCCCCGAACACCAGCACGGGGAGACCTTCCATTCGCCCGGACTGCGCGGCGGCACCGTCCACCTGGAGCACGCCGAGCGCTGCCGGATCGAGCGCAACACCTTCCGCGCGGTCGGCGCCGACGGCGTCCACCTGGAGGGACCCAACGCCCACAACACCATCGCCTCCAACGAGTTCGCCTACGCCGGCGCGTGCGGCGTGTCGGTCGCCAGCAACTCGAAGCAGAACACCGTCACGTGGATGGACCGGGAGGTGGTGGCCGAGCGCACCCGCGAGTACCCGCGTTTCACCGGCAACGTGGTTCGCAACAACCACATCCACCACAACGGCGCCATCAAGAAGCGCTGCGGCGCGATCCAGGTGTTCGCCATGAACAGCGTCGACAACGTGATCGCTCACAACTTCATCCACGACACCTCCGACAAGGCGGTGATGATGAAGGACGGCTTCGGGCGGATCACCGTCGAGTACAACCGCATGGAGCGCCTGGGACTGGAGTGCGCGGACACCGCCGCGGTGATGTCGGAATCGTGGTTCGTGCTGCCCGACGACCCGGATCTGAACAAGGGCCTCGTGATCCGCAACAATCTGATCCGGGACGTGATCGGCTGCGCCGCCTACGGCACGCCGATGAAGCGCGACTACGTGCGCGGCACCAGGGCCGGCGGCAGGATCTGGACGCCGTACTTCAACTGGGGAATCTACTCGGACAACACCGGCATGAGCATCCTCATCTCCGGCAACATCGTCGCCGGCACCGTGCTCGGCGGCGTGTCGCTGCCGGTGGGCAACCCCACGGACATCCTGATCGAGAACAACGTTTTCGTGGACGCGCTGGCCAGCCAAGCCGACCTGCAGGTCGGCGGCGGCCGGACGAAGGGCGAGGGGGCTTCCGGCAACCGCTTCGTGCGCAACGTCGTCTTCTACACGACGCGCGATGCGGCCCTGCTGAACACGACCGAGCAGACCCGTACCGCCTTCGCCGAGTGTGACCACAACCTGTACTGGCCGGCCGCGGGGCAGACGCCCGTGGTCAATGGCGTGCCGGACGGATCGTTCGAAGCGTGGCGGGCGCTGGGCTTCGACCGCCACTCCGTGTTCGCCGACCCGCTGTTCGTGGACTACGCGAACGGCGACTTGCGGCTGCGGCGCGAGTCGCCGGCGTTCGCGCTCGGCTTCCGGCCGATCGACGTGCACCGCATCGGGCTGGAGACGCCCGGAGCGGTGGGTGCCGGCGCGGGCTCGGGGCGGACGTGAGCGAACCGCTGCCGCAGGCCGGCTTCGTAAACTCGGTGGGGCTGCGGCTCTTGCGGGTCGAGCCGCGCCCGTTCGACGCCTGGGTGCCGAGCATGCGCCGCCGCGGCGAGCAGCAGGCGCGGGACGGCAAGCCGGACGCCGCGTTCGCGCTGAACCGGCCGCGCGTCCCGGAGCCGTCCGACCTCGCCCGGCCGTACTACCTGGCGGAGCTGCCGGTCACCAACGCCGTCTACCGCCGCTTCGTCGCCGCGACCGGGCACCGGCAGCCGGGTGGCGTGGTGATGGACATCCACCGCCGCCTGCACGAGGGGGACACCTGGGACCTGGATGCGTTCGCAGGCGACGACCTGCCGGTGACCGGCGTGGACGACGGCGACATCACGGCCTTCTGCGCCTGGCTGTCCGAGTGCGAGGGCCGGACCTACCGCGTGCCGACCATCAACGAGTACGAGTACGCCAACCGCGCCGGCACCGACGCCCTCTTCTGGTGGGGGCCTCATCCGGACGTGCGCCGCATGAACTTCGCGCTGTCTCGCATCGGCCATCCGTTGCCTGCCGGCTCCTATCCGGCCAACCCGTGGGGGTTTCACGACCTGCACGGAAACGTCTGGGAGTACTGCGCCGACCGCGATTGGTTCATGGCCATGGGGTCGGCGTTCAACTCCCCGCAGGTACTCACCGGCGCCGACGCGTGGGGGAATTTCAACCAGGGGCCGAACCTGATGCGCCTGCTGAGCACCGGCTTCCGCCTGGCGTGCGACGGCGGCGAGGCGGCACGGCGCGGCGGATCGGAGCCGGCCGAACGGCCCACCCCGGTGACGGCGGGCGGCGGTCAAGGACCGGTCATCCCGGCGCTGGAGGTCACGGTCGGCGATCGTATCGACCTGGGGCCGGTCGCGACCAACGCGGCGAACATGCTGGCCACTCGCGACGGCACCTGGGTGCTCAACGACAAGCGTTCCGTCGACGGCGGCCGGACATGGCGGCCGTGCCCGCAGCTCGGCGAGGCGAAGTGCCAGCTCCGCGACGGCACGGTGATCGCGGTGCTCGGCCCCGATTCCGGCGGCGTTCCCTGCCGCATCGACGCCCCGCTGTCCGGTCACGGACGGATCATGCTCGGCCGCTCCACCGACGACTGGGCCACGGTGGAGCAGATCGCCACAGACGTGCACGTGCCGCTGGGCCGGCAGTTCCTGCCCGTGCGCGGCCTGGTGGAGCTCGACGACGGCCGGCTGCTGCTGACCATGTACGGGTACCTGGACGGCGACCTGATCCGCGAGGACTCGCCGGTCGCCTTCGAGCTGGATCCGGAGTGGATCAAGACGCGAGTGATCCTGGTCGAGTCGAGCGACGGCGGGCGGAGCTGGCGGTACCGGTCGACGGTCAGCTACCGCCCCGACCTGACCAGCGAGGGGCAGAACGAGAGCGACCTGCTGATCCTGCCGGACGGCGACCTGATCGCGGTCATGCGCACGGGCATCCACGGCACCCGCGATCCGCACGGCCGCGAGTTCCTGGACCAGCCGGTGCTGATGACCTGGTCCGCGGACGCCGGCCGCACCTGGACCGAGCCGCAGCGCATCCACGTCGGAGACCGACTGATCACGGGCATCTATCCGCGCCTGCAGCGCACCGTTTCCGGCGTGCTGGCCCTGTTCCGGGCGCGCCCTGACGGCAGCGTCGTGTTCAGCCCGGACGGCGCCGGCTCGCTCTGGACCGATGAGGTGTTCCATTACCGCGCCGAAGAAGGCCACCGCCACGCCGGCATGCAGGATCTGATCCCGGCCGGCCCGGACACCGTGCTGGTCACCGACGTGATCATCGACAGTGGCGCCGAGCGCCGGTATCACGTCGAAGGGGTGCCGATCACGGTTACCAGGCGCTCGGCGGCCGACCGATCGTGACCGACAGCTTCGCGACCCTGGCGGATGCGGCGCGCAAGGTGATCGACCGCTGTCCATGGACGACGGTGCGCACCGTGGAGGAATACGTGGAGTACATCCGCAGTGAAGCGGACGAGCTCGTGGCGGCAGTCGCAGACGGCGATCGGCAGAACGTGAAGGAGGAGCTCGGCGACCTGCTGTTCACTGTCGTGGTCTGCATGCTGCTGGCCGAGCGGAGCGGCTCCTTCCCGGCGCGCGAGGTCATGGACGGCGTGGTCGCCAAGATGCGGCGCCGCAAGCCGTTCGTGTTTGACGGCACGCAGGTCACGGTGGAGGAGGCCAAGAGGCTGTGGGCGGAGGAGATAGCGCGGGAGAAGCGATCCCGCTGGCCGTCGCCCGGGCCTGCCGGCCGTGCTACGGTGCGGCATGTCTCAAGCGGAGCTACTGAAGCGTGCCGGGCGCATCTTCGTCGGCGGCACGATGGGAGAGTTTCACCTGCCGGAGGACGCCTCCATGGTGTTCGTTCGTGCGCAGGGCAGCAAGCTCTACGACGCGGACGGGCGCGAGTACGTCGACTTCCTGAACGGCAGCGGGCCGATGATCCTCGGCCACTGCCACCCGGCGGTGGTGGCCGCGGTGACCGAGCAGGTGCAGCGCGGCACCACCTACTTCGGCGTCAACCGGAAGGTCATCGAGCTGGGCGAGCGCATCGTCGATGCCTCGCCATGCGGGGAGAAGATCCGTTTCGTGGCCACCGGCTCCGACGCCGTCACCTTCGCCGTGCGCATGGCGCGCGCCTTCACCGGGCGCAGGCGTGTCCTGCGCTTCGAGGGCGGCTGGCATGGCGTCAGCGACTTCGCCCTGCACGGCGCCAAGCCGCTTGCGCCCAGCGCGTATCCGCGCGCCACGCCGGACGCCGCCGGCCTGCCGAAGGCGATGCCCGACGACCTGCTGCTGTCGCCGTTCAACGACCCGGAGATGGCGCGCCGGCTGATCGAACGGCACGCCGAAGACCTGGCCGCGGTCTGCGTGGAGCCGCTGCAGCGCTGCATCCGCCCCAAGCCGCCGTTTCTCGAGACCCTGCGCGAGCTCACCGCCAGACACGGCATCATGCTCATCTTCGACGAGGTGGTGACCGGCTTTCGCATCGCCTGGGGCGGCGCGCAGGAGCGCTACGGCGTGGTGCCGGACCTGGCCGCCTACGGCAAGACGATCTCCGGCGGCCACCCCAACGCCGCGGTCTGCGGCCGCGCCGACGTGCTGGAGACCGTCAATCCGTGGCGGGCGCTCGACGACCCGCAGCGCACCTTCGTGTCCGGGACCTTCAACGGCAACCCGCTCTCGGCCGCGGCCGGCCTGGCCACGCTGAACGTGCTGGCCGAGCCCGGCACCTACGAGCGGCTCGACGCGATGGCTGACCGCATCCGTGCCGAGGTCGTTTCGATGGGGCGCGAATTCTCCATCCCGCTGCTGGTCGGCGGCGACGGACCGGTGCTGCAGGTGCTGTTCACGGAGGCCGACGACATCGTCAACTACGAGAGCATGCTGTACGCCGACAAGGAGCGCGCGTACCGCTTCGGCGTCGGCATGATCAGGCGAGGCTTTTTCGTCAGCCCGTACGAGAAGATCTACCTGTCGACGGCTCACACCGACGAGGACCTGGACCGGGCGCTCGCGGCCATGCGCGAGGTGCTGAAGGAGCTGCCCGACGAGGCATGAAGGCCGTCGTCAAGACCCGCCCGGAGCCGGGCAACGTCGAGTTGCTGGACGTCCCGGAGCCGACCGCCGGTCCGGACCAGGTGGTGATCCAGGTCCACAACGCCGGCATCTGCGGCACCGACATCCACATCCTGAAGAGCGAGTACGTGATCCATCCACCAGTGGTGATGGGCCACGAGGTATGTGGCGAGATCGTCGAGACGGGGACCGGCGTCACCGGCTTCGCCGTTGGGGACCGCGTCACCGTCAATCCGACCGCGGGCAAGCTGTGCGGGACCTGTCGCTACTGCCGCTCCGGCGCCCCGTTCTTCTGCATCGACCGCGCGGGGCTGGGCAGCGGTATCGACGGGGGCTTCGCCCGCTACTGCGCGGCTCGCCAGGGGATCCTCTTCCGGGTACCGGACAGCCTCGACTCCACCGTGGCCGCGCTGAGCGAGCCGCTGGCATGCGTCTACCAGGCGGTGGTCGAGCTCACCGGGATCAATGCGGGCGAGCTGGTCGTGGTGACCGGTCCGGGCCCGATCGGGCTGATGGCGCTGCTGCTGGCCAAGGTGCGCGGCGCGCGCGTGCTGGTGCTCGGCACCGGCGCCGATGCCGTCCGGCTCGACTGCGCCCGCAGCCTCGGCGCAGACATCGTGCTCGATGTGGAACAGGAGGACGCGGCCGAGGTCGTCGCCGACCTGACCGGCGGCTACGGCGCCGACGTCGCCCTGGAGTGCTCGGGGGCGGCCGGCGGCGCCGCGCAGTGCCTGGAGCTGCTCAAGAGCGAGGGCTCGTACACGCAGGTGGGCATCTTCGGCGTGCCGATCCGGGTGAACCTGGACGCGGTGGTGATCAAGCAGCTCTGCGTCCAGGGCTCCATCTGCCACACGTGGCAGACCTGGGAACGCACGATGGCCTTCCTGGCGTCAGGCACGATCGACCTGTCCCCGCTGATCTCTACCCGCCTGCCGCTCACCCGCTGGCAGGAAGCGTTCGACGGCGTGATGGCCAAGCGCTCGATCAAGACGCTGCTCTACCCGGACGACTGAGCGGCAGGATGTCTCCGGCGGCTGGTGCGCCGGCCCGCACGAGTGCTACTTCCTCAAGTTCCTTCCGAGGCCACTGATTTCTCTTTCCATGCACTCGAAGATCCCGAGGACGTTGGCACACTTCCTCACTTGATAGACCTTGATCTCATGGGGTCCGTGGCCGCCGTTCGGTAGAAGGGCCTCGCGTCCCTTGTAGTAAACCTTGATGCGATGCGGCGTCACTCGCAACGTGTGTCCGGGAGCGCAGACGTCAAGCGCCTTCGCCACCTCCCGGAAGGTCACGAGCGCCACTGGTCAAGCTGCGAGCTCCCCTCGCAGTGGGACGGCTGCGAGTACGGCGGGCAGCGTCGTCGTATCGCGCCGGAGATCGGTCAGGTCGACCGCAATGACGGAGGGTTTCCACCCGCTCGAATCGCGGTGCTTGATGTCGGGAGCGTTCTCGGCACCATTGCGTATCTTCCGGCGCGCCTTCTTCCACGCCGACAATGCCACGGGATCGCCCGCGTGCTTGGCGAAGAACTGGACCTTCTTCTCGAACTCGTCGAAGTTCTCCGACTCCCCGGCGAGGTCGGTCAGAGTGCCGGTCATGAACACCGTGAGGTTCTCGTACGCCTTGCGGAGGGACTCATCCCCCTCCGAGACCTGATACGGGAACACGCCGTCCAGCCAGCAGTGCCCCTCAGTGATGGTGGCGAGTAACGCCCCGTCGATGGCGACCATTGCCTCGAAGCCCGATCCGCGGATGTCGAACGTGTGTTTGAACAGGAGCGGCCACTCTTCCCCCGGCGGAGTCAGTACGGACGGTCCTTGTTCACGGTGCATGTCTTCTGCTCCTTCGATTTGACCGGCAGGGGGTGCTTCGCTGCTCGTGGGCGACCCTCGTTCGAAGCACATGAGGCAATGTATCGACGCTAGGGCGTCCGTCAACCTTCACAAGGTCGATTCCGGCTCCTGACGGCCCATAATGTTCCACGGGGGTGCCTTTCTCCAGCCTTGCGATGGACCTTCGTCGCCGGGTGGCACTGCTGATCGTGCGGGGGGTGCATTCCATTCCTGTGACGACTGGGGAAGAGAAGCCCTCCCAGAGACTG
>JAPPKD010000098.1 GCA_028820215.1 Spirochaetaceae bacterium
TGAAACAATGCGTCGCGCCGATGCGCACGTTCAACACTGCCGGTCCGGTCCGGGCTGACCGGCACTACCAGATCGCACCGCTGTCGCGGATCGACCTCGACGAAGTCCTCGGCCTGATTCGCGACGAGCGGTACTTCGTGCTGCACGCGCCGCGCCAGACCGGCAAGACGTCGGCGCTGCTGGCGCTCCGAGATCTCCTCAACTCCGGCGAGGCGGGCGACTGGCGCTGCGTATACGCCAACTTCGAGGTCGGCCAGGCCGGACGCGAGGACACGGCGCGGTCGATGCGCGCCATGCTGGGCGAGCTCGCGCGCCGGGCGCGCCGGACCCTGGATGACGAGACCCCGAACCTGATCCGGCACGCCGCGCTCGAACAGGAGGGGGCGGACGGCGCGCTCATCGAGGTGCTCGGGCGCTGGGCGGAGGTCGACGCCACGCCGCTGGTGCTGCTGCTCGACGAGATCGACTCGCTCGTGGGCGACACCTTGCTGTCGGTGCTGCGGCAGCTTCGCGCCGGCTACGACCAGCGCCCCGACGGCTTCCCGCACAGCATCATCCTGTGCGGGCTGCGCGACGTGCGCGACTACCGCATCCACTCCAGCGCCGAGAACCGGCTGGTGCTCGGCGGCAGCGCCTTCAACATCAAGTCGGAGTCGCTGCGGCTCGGCGACTTCACTGAGCAGGAGATCCGCGCGCTGACCGCGCAGCACACGGCACAGACCGGGCAGCCGTTCACCGAAGAGGCGCTGCAGTTGATCTGGGAGCGGACCGCCGGCCAGCCGTGGCTGGTGAACGCGCTGTGCTACGACTCCTGCTTCCGCCACAAGCCGGGCCGCGACCGCGGGCGCCCGATCACCGCGTCCGCCATCCTGGAAGCGCAGGAGCGGCTGATCCTGCGCCGCGACACCCACGTCGACGACCTGGCCAACAAGCTCCGCGAAGAGCGCGTACGTCGTGTGATCGAGCCGATCCTGGCCGGCGCCGGCCAGCAGGCGTGGTCGGACGAGGACCTCGCCTACGTCCGTGACCTGGGCTTGATCACGCAGGACGTGGGCGGCCGGCCGCGTATCGCCAACCCGATCTACGCGCAGGTGGTGCCTCGCCACCTGAACTACGCGGTACAGGCGGGGCTGCCGCAGGAGATGGCATGGTACGTGGACGCCGCCGGCAATCTGGACGTGACGGGACTGATCGAGGCGTTCCAGGCGTTCTTCCGGGAGCACTCCGAGCACTGGGTGCAGCGATTCGAGCAGTACCATGAGGCCGGGCCGCAACTGCTGCTGCAGGCTCACCTGCAGCGGGTGGTGAACGGCGGCGGTCGGATCGAGCGGGAGTACGCGCTGGGCCGCGGACGGACCGACCTGCTGATCGTGTGGCTGCAGGGCGGGCGCGAGCGGCGCTGGGTGGTGGAGTGCAAGGTGCGGCGCGGGGACCTGGAGCGCGCCATCGCCGAGGGCATCGAGCAGACACTCGCGTACATCGACCGCTGCACGGCGGAGGCCGGCCACCTGATCGTGTTCGACCGGTCGCCGGAGCGGAGCTGGGAGCAGAAGATCTTCCGTCGCACGGCACCGCCCGGTGCGGGCGCACCGGTCACGGTGTGGGGCATGTAACGTTTGGGCCGCGTAACCTCGCGGGCTCGGAGGCTGTAGTTTGTGTCGTCCGGTTCGGGCACACTGGACCGATGAACTCGAGCAACACGAGGAGGGTCTGACGAATGGCCGACGTGGACGTTGCCTACAATGAGGACCAAGCGCCTCTGGAGGCGTTGCTGCGCTCGATCGACCGGCCGGGGGACTACTGCACGCAGGGCCGCCTGTTCGTGCCGATGCCGCGGGTGGAGGTCGAAGGAGCCGGCTCGCTCTCCTTTCCCATCACCGCGCAGCAGGCGCAGGCGCTGACCGCCGCCGCGGCGCCGGCGCCGTACGGCCGCGGCGAGCAGACGCTGGTGGATCCTTCCGTCCGCGCCTGCCGGCAGATCGACGCAGCCCAGGTGCGCGTAGCCGGCGGAGCATGGCGCGACACCCTGGAGCAGATCGTCGACCGCGCCGCCACCGGACTCGGCTGCCCGCCCGAGCGCACCTGCGCGCATCTGTACAAGCTGCTGATTTACGAGCGTGGCGGGTTCTTCGCCGCCCACCGGGACACCGAGAAGGAGGACGGCATGGTCGCCACCCTCGTGCTGTCCCTGCCGGTGGCGGGCGCCGGAGGCGAGCTGATCATCCGCCACCAGCAACGCGAGACCGTCGTCGACCTGCGCGCCGAGGAGCCGTCCGAGATCGCCTTCGCCGCATTCTACGCGGACTGCGTCCACGAGGTGCGTCCGGTCACTGCCGGCCACCGAATCGTCCTGGTCTACAACCTGACGCTGCGAGGCAGCGGCACATCGCCGCCGACCGCCCCGGACTTCGGCGCCCAGGAGGAGAGGATCGGCTCACTCCTCGCCGATTGGGAAGGGGCGTCCGCCGCCGGCGACAAGCTGGTGTGGCTCCTGGAGCACGACTACAGCGAGGCGGGGCTGTCGCTCGACGCGCTGAAGAACGCCGACGCCGCGGTGGCCGGCGCGCTGGGGCGGGCGGCTCGACGGGCGCAGCATACGCTCGTTGCGGCGATCCTGCGTATCGAGGAGTTCGGTTACGCGGACGAGTCCGGTGGGTATCCCGGTTGGGACGATGCGGACATCGACTGGGAGATGGAGGAGGTATTCTCCTCCTCCCAGGTGCTGGACGGCTGGGCCGCTCCCGACGGGTCGCGCCCCGATTATGGCGAGCTTCCGCTGCTGCCGGGAGAACTGCTGCCGGCCGGGGCGCTGGACGGCGCGCAGCCGGACGACCAGCAGGCGACCGTGACCGGCAACGAGGGCGTGGAGTTGTCCCGCTCCTATCGGCGCGCAGCCCTGGTGCTGTGGCCCGCGGCGCGCACCGTGGCGACGCTTGCCCGCGGCGGCATCGACGGCGCGGTCACCTACGTCGCCGAAGAGCTTGAGCGCACCGAACCCGAGACGCGCCCGGGCCGGCGCCTTCTGGGCCTGGCCGCGCAACTCATCGACGCCTGGCCGACGCCGGCGCAGGGAGGGTCGCGCAAGGCGTGCAGGGCCGCGCTGCGCCTGCTGCGCCGGATGGGCGACGACGCCACGACCCGGCGCTTCCTGCACGAGGTCGCCACGCCGCACTACCGGAGCGGCGACAACGACGAGCTACTGGCGACGGCGGCTTCCACCGACCCGAATGCGCTCGACGAGTGGCTGTCGGAGTTCATGACGGCGAACGTCCCGCTCCAGCCGGAGGCCGCACTCGACCTGCTATGGCGGCTGGGCGAGCGCGCGCAGTCACCGGCTGACGGGGGAGCGCCACGAAGCTCCGCACTGGAGGTCGCGGCGCGTGCCGCCGGCGCCGCGTTCCCGCCGGCACTGGCCGCCGCTGCCGCAGGCACGCCGGCGGCCCGGCGCGGCAGCGCCCGCCCGCTGAGCGCACAAGCCGTCAGCTTGCTGCTGCTGGTGACGTGGCGCTACGGGCTTGCCGAGGAGGCGGAGACCGCGGGCAGGCAGCTCGTGGAGCGCCCTCAGGCGGCGCCCCCGCAGCGGGTCCTGCCAGAAGCGCTGGCGGAGACGGCTGATGTATGCGGCATGTCCGGCGGTACCGCCGAGCCCGCCGGTTTCGTCACGCTGTGGCGGCACGCGGCGTCGAGCCTGCTGGCGCGCAGCGCACGGCCGCCGGAGGAACCCGCCGACTGGGTGATAGCGACCAGGATCCCGTGCAGTTGTCCCCATTGCCGGCGCCTGCAAGCGTTCTGCGACGACCCGGCGGCCACGACGCTACGGCTCCCGTTGCGCAAGGAGTTGCGCCGCCACGTCCACGGTGTCATCGACCGCCTCCGGCTCGACATCCGCCACGAGACCGAACGCAAGGGCCGCCCCTACACGCTGGTGTGCACCAAGACCCGCGGCGCCTGGGAGCGGCGGTGCGCCGAGTACGCCGAAGACATCGCCTACCTGCGGCTGCTCGCAACCGCCGCGCCCACCAGCGGCGCTGGGGCCGACGCCTGCGCCGCCGACTTGAAGCAGGTGCAGGCGGCGATGGCGCGCAGCGACGCGGCGACACCTGCGGCCTGATCCGAATGGGTTTGTTCAATACGGCCCGTCCGATGCGCCCCGACGAGCACTACTGCATTCCGCCGTTGAGTCGGCTGGATCAGAGGAAGTCGCTCACCCTGATCCCAAAGCAGCGCTATTTCGTCCTCCATACGCCCCGGCAGACCGGCAAGACATCCGCCCTGTTGGCCCTCCGTAACCTGTTGAACGGCGGTGACGAGGGCGCCCTACCGCTGCGTCTACGCGAACGTCGAAGCGGATCAGGCGACCCGCGAGAACCGAGCGGAAGCCATACGCCCCATTCTGGGCGAGGTGGCGCGGCGGGCGAGGCTCCCGTTGGACGGCGCGTCGCTGGATGATCTTTGGCCGGGACTCTGGAGACACTATTAGGTCTATACTGGCGGCATGTCAACGAAGCGCAGGAAGTCAGAAATTCGTAACGGCCAAGAAGGCCGTCGATCTTGGCGCGAGGTGACGCTCGGCACCTTTCTGGCGCGAAGGAGAAGGGCGCGAGTGAGGAAGTGCCTAGTGCTTTTCGGGGCGCTCGCAGTATGCGGTTTCGCTGTCGCTGATGGGGAGCCGGAACGCGCCGATGCCGCTTGGGGCTCTGGGCTTGTCGGTCGCGTTTCGGAGCTTACTGATGCCGACGTATCGGAGCTTACCGATGCCGCCATTTCTGGAGGCGACGCTGTGGCTCAGTTTATTGCCGCGATAAGTATGTTGGGCCTCGCCGAGAGCGACGCCGAGTACGCCGATTCGGCGGCGCTCATGTTACGGCGAGCTGCTGACCAAGGTTTGGCGATCGCGCAAACTATGGTCGGCGCGCTGTACTACGAAGGATTCGGCACGTTCAAGCAGGACTTCGCCGAGGCAGCTCGCTGGTATCAGCGTGCCGCCGGTCAGGGGTTGGTCGTGGCGCAGCTTGGGCTCGCCGGCATGTACGCTCACGGAACCGGGGTGCCGAAAGATGCCGTCAAATCGGTCTTGTGGTACCGTCGGGCGGCCGAGCGAGGCGAAGTCAGAGCGCAGATCCTGATCGCTGGGTACTACCACAAAGGGGAGGGCGTTCCAAAGGAAGTTGTGAAGGCCTACGCGTGGCTCGCCGTTGCGGCAGCCCTAGACCCTGATGCCGACATGGGCGGAGAGCCTGTCGCCGCGGCGCGAGACGGATACGCCGCCCAAATCCTGACATCTGGGCAGATATCGGAGGGCACGCGCTTGGCGCAGGAGTTGTGGGATCGGCTCGGATCGTCGCGTCATACTCTGATGATCCAAACACCTTTCCCTTCGGCGGATGCGCGCGAACTGCGGGCCAGAGTATTGGCGATTCTCGGTGTCGAGGCGGCAATGCCTCATGAGCGGCAGGAGTTCAAGACGTGGGAGCACCAGCTCGCGCGCGTGTACCGCCGACCCATCACGCTGCAGGGGGTGCATTCCGTCAGCGTGACAGGTCAGGCAGCCATTCGTTCGTTCTCCTGA
>JAPPKD010000241.1 GCA_028820215.1 Spirochaetaceae bacterium
TGAAGCGGAAGATGGGGCAGATCGAGGACAAGTCCCAGGAGAGCACGAGCCAAGGTACGTCGACGAGCGGCTGACGGAACCACGCGTCCAGGCGAACGCTACAACGGCACTGAAGCGCTTCGGCCGGCAATACATCTCACCCGAAGAGATGTCTGTCCTACGTTCGCACGCGCGACATGCTCAACGACAGCTCGACGGGCAAAGCCTCCGTCTACTATCACCGAAAAGAGTCTATATGCAGGATTTCTATAGGCGACTGCGTCTATCTCTACCAGACTGACATTGGCGTCATCGCGAAAGGCATCGCAACCCCTGGTTGGAGGTCCGTCGACTGCGATGGAGATCGACGTTACTGGAGCCAAAATGCTCCAAGTCCACGCGATATTAGTGAAATAATGGGGTACAATGCATCACTTCACAAATGCGGTTATTGAGATTGAGGAAGTGGCTCGTGTGATCGATAGCGTTTTCGACGAGAAGAGATCCAGTAGTGGATAAACAGCTTGACGACGATGTACGATCGTTCGACATCGCGGTGGTGCCGCAGCAGATTCTCCGTTGGCATCGGAGACAACGACACTAACGGGGCACGTCGGTCCAGTGCCGGTATTCGAGGAAGCTGGAGAACAGGTCTCGCCCTCTGGTGTTGCAGTAGCTTCGGGAAGCAGTATTCCACCAGCGGGTGCCCGGGTGGGGAGTACTCATGCAGGGGATGCCGTACTCTCGGAACACGCTTTCGGCGAATCGGCCGGCGAGCGTGAGGTGACGATCGACAGCTCGGGGTGGTGGCTCAAGATGAACCAGCCGAGCACTTCCTCGGCTGCGTCGAGATCCTGCTTACGTTCGTTGCCTTGCATGCTGCCGCCGGCCGTCGGCGCCGGGCGGAGGAAGTGGTTGCAATAGGCGATGTGATTGAGCGGGAAGGGGTCCGGCGCGATCCCGGTTTCCTTCAGGATCGGGGCGATCTCGTCCTGGATGGCTCGGTAGATCCGGTGCGCGCGGGTCCAGTGGCCGGTGATGTTGCCGATGGTGGAGGCCCAGCGGATCTCCTCGTCGCTCAGGTCGGCCTGGCTGCTGCGGTACCAGCGGTCGGGGTCGTGGTGGATGGTGGACTCGGGCGGCAGGTAGTGGCTCTCACCAGGAGGCGCTTGTGACGCGCGTCGCGGTAGTGGCTGCCGATCCAGGGCTGCATGCAGGGGAACCGCTGCAAGTGAACGGGAAGGGGAGTGGCGCTCAGGATGCGGCTCCGTGGTGGGCGGCGAGGGTGGCGGACATCTCGTGCAGGCGCCGGCGCAGGCGGGCGGGCTGCTCGACGGTGACGGCGGTTCCCCAGGTGACGAGGTGCCAGCACATCTCCTCGACGCCGCCGGCGGTGAAGCGGACGGTCGTCGAGCCGTCGTCGTTCGGCTCCACGGTCTGGTCGGGGTGGAAGACGAACTCGGCCACGTCCTCGGCGACTTCGGCGGCGAAGCGCAGCACCACCGCGACCGGCTCTTCCTGGAAGGTCCCGAACGACCGCCGGGAGTACCGGTCCAGGTCGAACGCCGGGTCGCGCTCGAATGCGTCGCCGGTGAGCTCGGCCGCGCTCATGCGCGCCAGGCGCCACAGCCGCAGGTGGGTCTCTCCCTCGGCCGGGCCGATCAGGAACGCGCGGCTGCCGTAGATCAGGCCGTGGGGCTCGACGTGGCGGCGGGAGGGCGGCGCGGTTTCCCGCGGCGCGTAGTCGAACGCCACCACGTGCCTGACCGTGATCGCCTCGCGCAGCAACGCAAGCAGGCCGTCGTCCAGGCGAGGCCGCGGCCCCGGGCGCATGGCCAGCCCCTCGGCTTCGGTCAGCGCCTGCACGTCGGGCTCGATCCCGTTCCGTGCCTCGGCTTCCAGCAGGGCGTGCAGCTTGTCGTCGAGGCGGCGGAGCATGGCGGCGCGCTCGTCCAGACCGGCGCGGTCGAGCGCGGCAGCGGCGGCGGCGAGCTCCGCCAACTCTTCCGCGGAGACCGAGACCAGGTGGCGCAGCGTCGGCGTCCGCAGCCGCCAGTGGCGCCTGGCCTCGCCCGTGTCCACCATCTCCAGCCGGCCGAACACGTCCTCCACGGCGTCGCGGAGGCGTTCGGCGGTGCGGCGGCTGGCCTCGAAGTCGTGCTGGATGTCGTCCAGGGTCAGGCCGCGCCAGCTCCCCTGCAGCCGGATCGCCAGCCGCACGATGTCCGCCGCCCGGTCGTAAGGCACTCAGCCGTCTCCTTCGTTGCGCTTTTCGGCCCTCATCGTAGACGAGGGCGGTCCGCTCATGCGCGCGGTCCCGACGTCGACTCCTGGCCGCGGTTCGCCATGCGAGCCTTGAACTCCCGCGCGATGTCTTCCGGTGACGGCGCATCGCCCTCGGACGCCGTGAACAGCTTGGCCAGCACGGCGATGTAGATCTTGCCCAGCGTCGTGGTCAGGGTGCCGGCGGTCGCTGCCGCGATCGCTCCGCCGGCGACCATGCCCAGACCGGGGACGAACTTCAGGAGGTTGGAGACGACGGCGCGACCCAGGAACGCGGCACCCGTCGGCCCGGCCATCGCCGCGACCAGGGTGGCGAGGAAGGCCCTGGAGAGCTCGATGCCGAAGGTGGCCGAGATGCCGGCGAGCAGGCCGATCTGGATGGGGATCAGCAGCGCGGCGTCGGCGAACGGTATGGGAGCTGCGCCCACCCCCGCCGCCGAGGCTGCCGCCGCGACGACCACCTTGTGCGCCTTCTTCTTCTTGAGCTCGATGCTCGCCTTCTGGGCGGCGGCGAACGCCCGCTGGACCGCTTCCGGAATCACCTCGGTCGTGGCGTCCAGAAGCTCCTCCAGCCCCATCGGCGGCAGCACCACGTCGGAGTCGTCGAAACGCTCGCTCAACGCGCGCACGCGCACCACGTTCCTGGCCTCGGCAGGAGGCGCTGCACCTCGGCCCGGAATCCCTGATCGGCGCGCGCCTTGGTGATCACGCCGAGCACCGGCATGAGCTCCGCCAACCGTCGATACAGCTCGACCTCGGCCGCCTCGACGCGCCTGCCGTCCTCGGCCACGGACAGCCACGCGACGTGAATGTGCTGGTAGCCGTCCGTATCGCGGGCCTGCGCGCCCGCGAACTCCACGAGCTCTTCGATGATCTGCTGGTACTCCTTCAACTCCAGCCCGCGGGTGTCGTAGATCGCCAGCGGGATGCCCTTCTTCGTGAGCCGGCGGGTTTCTTTCGTGATCGGCATCCCTTGCCCCGTTTCGGCCAGCCGCCCCTGAAAGATCTCGTTGATCAGCGTGCTCTTGCCGACGCCGGTGCGGCCGGCGATAAGGACGTTGACCGTCCCGATCTCGTGAGCGGCGTGGTGGAAGGCGCGCTTGATCGCGTTCAGGATGTCCTTCGAATCTTCGAAGCGGTCCAGCGCGGCGAGTGTCGGTTCCATGGCAGTCGTTCTCCTTTCGATCCAAGATACGGGCCGGGTGCGTCAGATTCCGACGTACCCGAAAAGAAGCGAACCGCCGTATTGAACCGGCCGGCGGAGGCGACGATACTGAGATGGCCGGCACGCGGTACCCATCGAACGATGAGTGGAGCACACTGAGCACGTGGAAATCGTCCTGCATGCCATCGTCTTCGCCGACAAGGCGATTGAGGAGAACAACGGCAAGAACGGGCTCATCGGGATCTTTCAGAGCTTCAACTTCTCGCGGTTCCCGACGGTCGCGCCGACCTGGTACGTGTATGTCGCCTTCGGCAACGTGGCGAAGGGCAGACACGACGTGACGGTCAACGTCGTCCTCGACGACACGGGCTCGGTGATCGTGCGGTCTCACGGCGAGGTCCAGGTGAGGACGTCGGCAACCGATGTGGAGATCGTGTTTCCGATGGCGGGCGCCGCGTTCCGGGCACCGGGGTTGCACTGGCTCACCGTGACCCTGGATAAGGCGCAGATCGGCAGCCGCGTGTTACGGGTGGGGACCAGACTACCGATACCAGGTAAAACAGGTTTGCAAGGAGAAGGGCCATGAGACGAGGCGACGAGGCGATGGTGACGGCCGACGAGATGCGTCGTTTTCGTGCGGACGGCTACGCACCGCTCGGCCGGCTGCTGGACGACGGGGAACTTGCAGCGCTCGGCGAGCGGATCGACCAGATCATGCTGGGCACCGCGGACGCGCCGTACGACGAGATGATGATGCAGCTCGAGCCGTCGACCAATCCGCCGAAAGAGCTGACCGGACAGAGGAAGGGCCACAAGCTGCCGACGCTGGCGTACCGCAAGATCCAGGACCTGGAGCTGGACCCGCTGTACCATGCCTACCTGACGCGCCCGCTGTTCGCCGACCTGTGCCGGCGCGTGTACGGCGAGGGGCGCCCGGTCGCCTGCATGCGGGCGATGTTCATGAACAAGCCGGCGCGCGGCGGCTCCGACCTCAAGTGGCATCAGGACCGCTGGACCGATCTCGACCGCGATCCCAAGATCACGGTGTGGATGGCGCTCGATCCGGCCACAATCGCCAACGGCTGCGTGGAGATCGTGCCGGGGTCGCACCGGCGGCTGGTCAATCCGAGCAGCGGGGCGGGGTTCCTGACCGACGCCCAGATCGACGAGCTCAACGCGAAGATCGAGTCGGGCGACCCCGACTACCGGACCGTGCACCTGGAGCTGGACGCGGGCGAGGCGGTGCTGCTGCACAACTGGACGCTGCACCGGTCCGGGACCAACTCGACCGACATCCCGCGGCGGGCGTTCAGCGTCTGCTACATGGACGCTGCCACGCGCTCGTTGGGCGGCGGGTCGTGGCGAGTGGTCTTCGAGGGTGACGGACAGGTGGTCGGGCCGCTGGCGGCGTAGGGGCCGGGCGGATCACGGCCGGCTCTTCCGGTGACGGACTCCGCCGGGGCGGGCCTGCCGGACTTCGACGTCGCTCCGGTCGAGCGCTGCCACGTGCAGCCGCTGGATGCGGCGGAGACGCATTACACGGTCGACGTGGACGGGTTGACCGACCCGGAGAACGTCGAGCTGACTCTGGCCGGGCCGATGGCGTCGGGCTGGGTCGCGGTGGACGGCGGCTGGGACAGCGGCTCGCTGCGCAGCCTGGCCGCAAGCGTCGTGCGCCCGGGCATGACCGACGAGCAGAAGGCGTGGGCCATCTGGGAGTTGGTCGGGAGGATCACTTACCGCATGTCCCTGCACGCGACCTCGGATCCCCTGGAGCTGGTCAACGCGTACGGCTACGGCTACTGCAGCACCGTGAACCGGCTCGCCCCGGCCCTGTGGCAGGCCGCGGGGCTCCGTGCGCGGGGCGTACGCCTGCACGGGGACTACAACTGCGAGGTGTTCTTCGACGGATCGTGGCACCTGCTGAGCGCCTACCTGCGCACCTACTATCCGCGCGCTGACGGCGACGGCGCTGCCTCTGCAGAGGAGTTGATCGCCGATCCCGGCCTGGTGGAGCGCAACGTCACCGAAGCCGGCGGTGACGCCAAAGAGGACGTGCCCGGCCGCGCCCTGGCCGCGTATTTCGCGCATGCCACCCCGGAGGAGCGCGATTTCACGGCCACCTTGTACTCGCCGCGGGCGGCGCTGCGCACACGGGAGCGGCTGATCCGGCGCTGGAACCATCGCGGCGCCTGGTCACACAGCGTCACCGAGCCGTCCCATTACGGCAACGGCGAGTTGGTCTTCGAGCCCGATCTGGCGGCTTCGGGTGCGGCAGATGCCGGCGGCGCGGTCCTGCTGGACGCGGACAACGTCGACCCCGGAATCCGCGATCGTGGCCGTCCTCGCCTGAAGCCGCTCCCGAACGGCCGGCCGGCCGCAGCCGTGCTGCGCGTGCGCTCGCCCTATCCGATCGTCGGCGGCCGGCTGGAGCTGTACGCCGTGCGCACGGCGCCGGATGACCTGGTAGCCGTGGAGGCGGCGGTCGCGGGCGGGGAGCTCGCGGAAGTGGCGCGGTCGGCCGCGTTGGGCGAGCACCTGATCACGGCGGACCTGGGCCCGGTCATCCCGCGGCACCACGGCAGCCAGCACCCGCCGCCGCAGCCGCAGGAGCTGCGGATCCGCCTGCGCATGCGCGCGGCGGTGGCCGGCCACGCGGTCGGCGTGAGCTTCATCCGCATCGTCGTCGGCGTGCAGTACCACGCACGCGTGCTGCCGGCGCTTCGGCGCGGGCGCAACCGCGTGCGGTTCACGGCCGCCGCGGTCGGGCCTGGAGCGCAGGTCGTGCACCGCTGGCGGGAGAACCACACGCTGAGCTGGCACCCCGAGCATCCGTACCAGGGACAGCTCGTGACCCTGCGCGCGCGGGTGCGCAACCGCGGCGACGCGGCGCCGGCCGACCCGTGGGATCCGCAGAAGGCCGGGGTCATTGTCCGTTTCCACGCGGGAGAGCCGCGGCCGGAGAACCGCATCGGCGGCGATCAGCTCATCCCGTCGCTGGCGCCAGGCGAGGAGGCCGTCGCCGAGGTGTCGTGGCGGGCACGCGCGATTCCCGATCGGCCGCACGGCGGCGAAGCGAACAACCAGGCGACCTGCCTGGCGACTTCGATCACGGTCGTCGTCGACCCCGACGACCGGCCCGGCGCGCCGGCGTCGATGGCCGGCTACTGGGAGCGCCGCGAGGACAACAACGCCTGCACGGTCGCTGTTCCGGTGCGCCAGCCGCCGCGCATCCTGGTCACCGAGCCGTATCTGTTGGTTGAGCCCGCCGACCGGACGGGCATCGTGCAGCTCGCCGCCACTATTCGCAACGCCTGCATCAGCGGCAGGTGGCTCTATGCCTCGGGCACACCTGCCGAAGAGGTGCGCGTCCGCTGGTTCGACGGCGATCCCGGCGACGGCGGCGTATCGATCGGAGCCGCGCAGGTGGTTGAGACGATCGAGCCGGGCCGCCACGCGACCGTGCGGCAGACGTGGCACCGCCGCTCATCGGAGTCGGTCGAGTTGTTCGTGCGCGTCGGACCGTGGACGGCGGGAGGCGACCGCATCGAGCGCGTCGAGCAGGCGTCCCTACGCCTGCCCGCCGCTCGTGACGTTCCGAGCTCTGGTCAGCGGCCGAGCACGACGTCGATGCCCTGCAGCACCTGAACCAGACCGCCTCCCGGCAGTCGACCGACGCGCTCGGCCAGAAACGAGCGATCCATGGAGACGATCTCTACCATTCCGAGCGCATGAGCGTCCGGCGCGCGGCGCCAGTGAGAGCCAGATCGGCGCCGTCTTCACCGAGCTGATCGACGACCCGGTTCATGTCGGTGGTGACGCTGTCGTCGGCGTGTCGCCTGACGTAGTCGGCGAGCGCGTCGGCGTAGAGCTGACTTCTGGACCGTCGCGACTCCCTGGCAAGTCGCTCCGCGGCACGAAACAGGTCGTCGGGAAGCGAGATTACGGTCTTCATGCCGGGAGTTCGACGCGGTAGCGCTCGACCGCGGCCGGGTCGAGCTCGACGCCCAGGCCGGGGCTGTCGCGGAGGCGGATGACGCCGTCGACCGCGCGGACCGGGTCCTTCAGCAGCTCCCGCTGCAGCGGGCTGTCGTCGTACAGGTCGTACTCCGCGTACGGCGGATCGGCGACGGTGGCCAGCACGTGCATGTTCGCGGCCAGCCCCACGCCGGTTCCCGACGAGCAGGCGACGTGAGGGGTGCAGCGCAAGCCGTGCGCTTCGGCCATGGCCGCGATCGCCGCCGCCTCCGTGATGCCGCCGACCCCGGCGGCGTCGGGCTGAACGATGTCGAAAGCCCGCTGCTCGAACGCCGGCACGAACTCGTAGCGCGTGAACAGCGACTCGCCGCCGGAGATCGGCATGGAGGTGGCCGCCCGCAGGCGCGCGTGCTCGCGCACGTACTCGTGCAGGCTGCGGCCGCGGATCGGCTCCTCGAGCCAGCTCACCCCGTAGGCGTCGCGGTAGCGGCGGGCGATGTCGACCGCGCCGCGGTAGTCGCGCGACATGTTGGCGTCGACGATCAGGTCGACGTCCGGCCCGGCCGCCTCGCGGGCCGCGGCGACGATGCGGTCGTCGGTTTCCCCATCCAGACCGACGCGCAGCTTGACCGCGCGAAAGCCGCGCTCCACGGCCCGTGCGCAGTCGGCCGCCGCCTCCGCGGGCGGCTTCAGGCTCGGCGCCGCGTAGGCGGTCAGCTCCCGGTGGGCGGCTCCGAGCAGCTCGCAGACCGGCCGGCCGCACGCCTTGCCGAGCAGGTCCCAGAGGGCGATGTCGACGCCGGAGACGGCGTAGGTCTCGATCCCGCGGCGGCCCCAGCCGTGAGTGGCGTCGAACATGCGATGCCAGAGCCGGCCGATAAGCCGCGGGTCCTCGCCGATAAGGAGCGGCGCCAGCAGGTCGCGGATCACCGGCGCCACGCGGGAGAGGTAGGCGATCGAGAAGCCCGCCTCGCCCAGCCCCTCCAGCCCTTCGTCGGTGCGCACGCGGACCAGGACGCCGCCCTTGGTCGCGACCTCCATCGTCCCCCAGCGCAGCGGTGCGGGCAGGTCGCACTCGACCCCGAACACCTCGACCGCCGTGATCCTCATGCACTCGCCTCCCTTTCGGGGGGTATGGTAGGCCGATGATCACCAGGATCAACTGGCGGGATCACGCGCCGCACGTGTCCAAGCGCAACGTGCTGGTCGGAAACCTGCTGGGCCCCGCCGGCGGCAGCGCGGCGACGATCGGCGCACACGTGCTGGGGCAGTTGCAGCTTGTGGCGCGCCACGCCATGCAGTCGGGTCAGACCGGCGACTACCACGTGCACGCCGACCAAGAGCAGATCTACTTCTTCCTGCGCGGCGCCGGGAAGATGCACGTGGACGAGGAGATCCATCCGGTGCGCGCGGGCGACCTGATCTGCCTGCCGGCCACCTGTTACCACCAGCTCATCAACGACGGCGGCGATTGGATCGAGCATCTGCTGATCGCCGGCGCCCGCCTTCCGGAGCGGCAGCGGGCCGCGAACGCGGAGGCGATCGCAGCCAACGGGCCGGCCGGCGCCAAGCTGCCGATCGCGTGCCGCTCCTGGCTGGACGTCTCGCCGGTGCGGTCATCGACCGGGGCGCTGTTTGCCTGGCGCGCGTTCGCCCGCAAGGCGGAGGGCGCGGCGTTCGCGGACGCGCCCCTGGACACCGTGCAGGAGATCGCCATGCAGCGCCTGCACCCCCGCCACGCGACCGAGGCGTGGAGCGATCCGCAGAGCGAGCGCGTCTACTACGTCACCGGCGGATCGGGCGAGCTCAGTGCCGGCTTCGCGCGTGAGCCGATGCGCGAGGGCGATGCCATCCACCTGCCGGCCGGGATCGAGCACAGCGTCAGCAATCCACACGACGACTGGCTGGAGTACCTGACCATCGTCGGCGTGCCGGACTGAGCCCCCGCCCGGCCGGTTCAGTCCGTCGCCGACTTCCTGCTCGGCGTGAAGAACAGCAGCGTGCCGATCTGCGCGTAGCCAACCGAGGCGTACAGCTTGGCGCCGGTGTGGGAGGCGAGCAGCACGGCCAGCACCGTTCCGGCCGCGCGGTCGTCGCGGAGCAGCCGGCACAGCATGGCGCGGGCGATCCCGCGGCGCCGATAGGCCGGGGCGACGTACATGTTCTGGCACCAGGTCGCGTCGCCGACGGCGATGCTGCCGACCCAGCCGATGATGGCGCCGCCGGCCATCGCCACGTACTGACGCTGCGGCGATTCCTCGCCCAGGTGCTCGGGCAGGATCTGCCGGCTGCGTGCCGCCTTGGCCAGCCGGTCGGCCAGCGCCTCGGTCCGCACGCGGCGGATGACGGCCGGCGCGGCGACACGGGGAATGCGCCGCAGGCGGTGGATCATGAACGGCTCGGTGCCGCCCAGCCGGTAGCCGAGCCCCTTGAAGCCTTCGCGGAGCGGCTGGTCCGGCTCGCCCGTGGCGTGGATGGCGCACACGCTGTAGCCGCCGCGCGTCCCGGTGGATCGGCACGTGCGCGCGCGCTCGCGCCATGGCGAGCCCTCGGCGGCGGCGTGCACGTGCTCCGGCGTCAGGCCGTGGCTGACCCACTCCTCCTTCCGGTAGGTGCCGGTCCGCCGGTCGGCGTCGCGCAACACCCAGAGCGTTCCGTCGGTGGATCCGGTCCCGTTTGGGGAGAGGCTCTCCGCCACATACGGGTGGGTGAAGCTGCGCGCGAACGAGAAGCCGCGCGCGAACACCTCGATCGCCCGCTCGAACTCGTCCTGCGCCACGGTCTCGCGCCGAGGTTCGATAACGGAGGCCATCACACTCTCACGATCGCCACGTTCAGCGGATCTGGAACGCGAACAGCGAGCAGTCGCGCATGACGAACCGGAGCGCCACCCAGCGGCCGGCCAGCTCGCCGATGGAGCGGCCGCCGCGCCAGCGGATCCCGGCGTCCAGGTGGTCGCCCGCGACCGGTTGGCACGCGTCGGCGCCGAAGCCGGGAAGCGGCGCGCCGATCCCCCAGTCCCAGAAGAGCTGCCGGCGCGGGATCCCGTGGCGCTCTATCGAGTCCAGGACCTCGCAGCGCAGGAACCCGTCCGGGCCGGTGCGGGCGTTGACGTGCAGCGACGTGCCCTGCTCGAAGCGCAGCAGGCGGGTGACCACCTCGCCGGTCTCCGCCCCGGCGTCGTAGGACACGTAGCGGTCCCGGCGCAGCGTGGCGATGCCGATGCCGGCGCCGCGCGGCCCGTCCCACGGGAACAGCTCGTCGTTGATCTCGTGCGGGTAGGCGCGGCCACCGTAGTAGATCCAGTGCTCGTCGCCCACGTCGATCGGGCCGCCCGCGTTGAGGTCGAGCATCTGCCCGTCCCAGGAGCC
The DNA here is from genome assembly GCA_028820215.1 of Spirochaetaceae bacterium. Next base: position 10,777 of record JAPPKD010000241.1, read on the forward strand.
TGCCGGACCGCAGGGGATGAAGGTCCGGCGGCCGCCGGCGCGCCACCACAGCTCGCCGTCACGGCTGGAGATGAGCTGCAGGTCGCGCATCAGCGGCTGCGTCGGGTTGTCCGGATCGGAGTGGTAGATCTCCAGCAGGCCCAGATACATCCCCTGGTGGGTCCAGCCGCCCTGCCGGTAGAACTGCACGTCGCGCGGATCCCGGTCGTCGGGGAGCAGGCAGTTGACCGGCCGCGTCCAGGCGCGGAAGTCGTTGCTGAAGCTGATGCCGCGCACGCGTGACATCACGCCCTGATCGCCCACGGCGTCGGGGCGGATCTGGTGTCGCTTGGTGAAGGCGATGAACCGCCGCCGCAACGGGTCGTACATGCAGGCGTTAGCGTCGCTCATGCGCGGATCGTCGTTGCGCCGGGTGAGCACCGGCGGCTGCGCCGTGGGCCAGTGGATACCGTCGGGCGAGGAGATCGCATAGTACCCGTAGCCGGTCTGGAAACGTTCCCGCGCGGCGTCGCTCAAGGGTACCTCGAACGTGAGCATCCGGTACCGCTCGTCGGGCGGTGCGCCGGGATCGGGCATGATCGACCCGCCGCCGAACTTCCATTCATCCCGTCTGGCCAGCTCCGGATGCTGGGTCCAGTAGACGACGTTGGTCCGCTGGCCATCGATGCGGTAGCGGTCGAACAGCGGCTTGCGCCAGGTGAGCCCGTCCGCGGACTCGGCATAGGCAAGGGCGCCGGTGCCGCTCAGATACCAGGCGCGGAACCTGCCGTCCGGCTCGCGCAGCACGGTGCCATGCAGCACGGCGTAGTCGTTCTCGTACGGCAGGTCGCCGCGGATGACCGGGTTGGCGGGATGCTTGACCGGCTCGTGCAGGCGCTTGCCCACGCCGCGGGTGCGCTGCACCAGCGCGTCGTCGACGAACAGGTGCCGCTCGTTTCCGATCGAGCACTTGTAGTGGTCCTCGAAGGGCCATGTCAGCGTCTTGCCCATTTTGTCACCTCCGGTCCCTCGCGCGCTCACGGATCGGCCGTGCGGATCCAGCCCCAGAACAGGTTGTCGCGCTGGTGGCCGGCGGCCAGGTACTCGTCCTTCAGGCGCGACAGGTCGTCTCCGGCGTAGTCGGCGTCCGGGCGTCCGGCCGCGTCCAGCCCGATGCCGTACTGGCGGGCGGCGTTGCCTCCGAAGATCGCGGACTTGACGGGCCCGTCCGCTGGCCCGAGCGGCTCGAAGCCGTGCTTCTCCTGCAGGTCGGCCGGGATCTCGATGCGGCGCAGCGCCTCGATCTGCCACTGCGGGGAGCCGAACCAGATCGAGTCGGTGCCCCACAGCACGTGATCGGCGCCGAGCCCCTTGATCAGCTTGCCGAGCATGGCCGCCGCCAGCCGCGGCTCGCTCACCGCCAGCGCTCCGAACGACAAGCCGACGTCGGCGTACACGTTCGAGACGCCGTACCGTTGCGGGATCTCCGCCAGCTCGTCGATCCACGGCAGCCGGCCGGTTGCCTCGAACTCCGCCACGACCGGCGGCAGGTCGCGCCACATGCGCAAGGCGGCGTGGTAGATGTGGAAGTTGAGCTCCGGCCAGTCGCGAGCCGCCTTGCCCACGTCCTCGACGGTGGCGTGACGCCAAGTCGGGATGCGCTCGTAGTCGGCCGGGAGCACCCCCTTGTGGACGCAGATGTTGCGCACGCCGTGGCGCGCGGCTTTCTCGTAGCTGGGATAGGTGAGGTCCTCGTCGTCCATCCGCCACGGGTGCTCGAAGGTCGGGCTCACGCCCAGCACGTCGCCCATCGTGTATCCCTTCCAGGCGTCCACCTTCAGCTCGGTGGCGGCCCGGTCCATGGCCGGCAAGTACTGCGGCACGCTCGGCCAGATCACGCCGTGCGCGAACATGCGCCGCGTGCCCGCCAGCCGGTTCACCAGGTTGCGGGTCGCCACCATCTGGTCGTCCGACAGCAGCATCTTGTGCGGATCGACCGACGGCGAGGTGGACAGCAGCGCCAGGGTGGTGTCGCTGTCGAAGAACATGTCCTTCAGGTAGTGGTCGAACTTGTAGTACTTGAGGTCCAGATCCTGGCCGACCAGGTCGGGGTTCCATGGCTTGCTGCCGAACAGGTCGCCGCGCGCGGCGGCGCGCAGCCAGAGCTGTCCCTCCCAGCGGTAGTCGTCGTGCACGTGGTGGGTGTGCACGTCGAAAATGAACTGTCCGCGGGTGGCTTCGCGCCGCTCCTCGGCGGCGGCGCGGTCGGCAGCCTCCACCGGGGCGACGTCGTAGAGCTCGCCGTACACCTGGTTCATGGCCAGGAACGCGGCCGCCATGCCGCTCTGCGAGCGCAGGTAGCATCCGCGCGCGATGCCCTGGCGGCGGGCGCGGCCGTCGGCGTCGCGCTGCAGCAGCCACTCGACCTGCGCCTGGCGGCGCGTCTGCGCGGGCGGCAGGCACTCGCCGCTCGACACCACCTGCGTGGGGACCGGGCACTCCACCGAATTGCGGAAGGCGCGCTGCAGCCCGCGGAGCTGTGCGCCGCGCAGCCACATGGACATCAGGCCGCTCCGTTGCGGGCGGAAGCCGTGCAGAGAGGACAGTACCCGCCGCTGATGCCGTCGGGCCGCGGGTGGCAGTCGTTGTCGAGCGTTCCCGCGTCCCCGTCCAGATCATGCCAAAGCCGGCACTCGCGCTCGAAGGCGTCGCGGTCCGAGTCCGCATGCTCGAACCAGAAGACCCGATAGCCGGGTCCGACCCAGCGGGCCAGGGCCGATCCCAGGCTCTCGCCGCGCTGCGTGCGCCCCACGAGGCCGCGGTAGTGGGCGTACGCCGGGGTCGTCTCGATGCGGCGCAGCAGGAAGACCGCGGGCCGCGGATCGCCGACCACGGCGTCGATCACGCTGGAGGAGAGCTGGAACGGCCCCTCCACGCCGGCTCAGGCCAGTCCGTAGACGGGGATGGCCGCGCCGTGGACCGCCGCGGCGGCGTCCGAGGCCAGGAACACGATCACGTTGGCCAGCTCCCGCGGCGCCACCCACGCCGCCGGGTCGGACTTGGGCATCGCCTTCCGGTTGGCGGGCGTGTCGATGATGCTCGGCAACACGGCGTTGACGTTGACGCCGTCGCGCTTCAGCTCCTCCGACAGCGACTGCGTCAGGGCCAGGACCGCCGCCTTGGTGGCGCCGTACACGCCGTTGCCGGCCTCGCCGCGCAGCGCCGCGCGGGCGGACACGTTGACGATCGCACCTCCGCATGCGGCTACCAGCGCCGGCGCCGCCGCCCGGCACATGGCGAAGGTGGTGCGGAGATTGAGGTCCAGGAGGTGCTCCAGGGTGGCGTCGTCCGCGTCCGCGACCTTCGTCCACCGGTAGCCGCCGGCCAGGTTGACCACCGCCTGCAATGCTCCGGACGGGACCTGACGGATGAGCGCCTCCACGTCGGCCGCCGCTCGCACGTCGCAGCGGTGCAGCTCAACGCGGTCGGAGGCGTCCGCGAACCGGCGCCGGAACGGGGCCACCTCGCCTTCCGCCACGTAGGTCACCAGCACCCGAGCACCGGCCTCCAGGAAGCCCCGGACGACCGAGCCGCCGAGCGCGCCGGTGCCGCCGGTGACGATGACGGTGCGGCCGGCGAAGTCGATGCGCATGGGTGGCCGGTCCTCTTCAGTCCAGCCGCAGGAGCGTCGGCGTGTGCCCGGCCATCCAGGCGCGGAGCTCACGGACGTGCTCGGGAGTGACGGACGGGTAGGGGTCGCGCACGCGGAAGCGGTCGTCGTGCGCCCACGGCACCGGCGGACCGGCCCACATGCCGTTGAGGCTCTCGCGCGTCAGCACGCGGTCCATCGTAGGGCGGCGGCCCGGCCTGTCAAGGCCGGCGAGCGGCTATAATCCGAGCCGTGGCCGAGCAGTTCGGGGTCGATCTGGATCGGGTGCGGGCATTCCTCGCCGACAAGGAGGAGCGCCGCCGCGCGCGCGTCGACGCGCGCTTCGCCCGGGCCACCCGCGACGCGGGGGCGATCATCGCTGAGATCGCAGCGCAGGTGAACCCGCGCCGGATCTACCAATGGGGATCCTTGCTCGACCGCGAGCGCTTCAGCGAGATTTCGGACATCGACATAGCGGTCGAGGGGCTGGCCGGACCCGAGGAGTTCTTTGCGGCGCTCGGCATCGCCATCGAGGGAACGGGCTTGCCCGTCGACGTCGTCGAGCTGGAAAAGGTCCCGGCCGACGTCGCCGAGCGCATCCGTGCGCGGGGCGCGCTGGTCCATGAGCGACGCGATTCGTGAGCTCGCCGCGCTGATCCGGGCGCACCGGCAACGGCTCGTGGTGGTTCACCGATCGCTTGAGAGCGCGCTCCAAAACGAGATCGTACAGCTCGGCAAGACGCCGATGTCGGCGCTCATCGTCGCGGGCATCCTGGAGAACTACTACACGTGCCTTGAGACGATCTTCCAGAGGATTTCCCAACACTTCGACAACAACCTCGACCCTGAACGTTGGCACAGCGACCTGCTGCAGCAGATGACGCTGGAGATCGACGGCGTGCGGGCAGCAGCCGTGTCGCCGGCGGCGTTTTCACCGCTCTTCGAGCTGCTGAAGTTCCGGCACTTCAAACGCTACTACTTCGAGCTGGAGTACGACTGGGACCGCCTGGACTTCCTGGTCGCCAAGCTCTTCCAGGCGCACCCGCTGGTCCTGCGCGATCTGGAGCGGTTCGAGCGCTTCATGAGCGCGTTGAAGGAGTCGTAGACGATGAGCTCTGCTCCCGGCGGCGAGGGCCAGAACGAAGCTGCAGGTCTCCGGAAACTCGTCGATCTGGCCTCTCGGGAGCTGCAGAAACGGGCCGTCGCTCAGAACCTGCTGGCGGATTCGAGCGGCGTCAGGGAGCAGGCACGCGCGCTGCGCCACCGTGACGGCGGCGCGCCGGCCGGCCCCTCGCAGGAGGAGCTGGACCGGTTCAGCTTCCTGTGGGGCGCCCCGGAGCCGGAACGGACCGTGCACGAGCTGCCGGCCCAGACACGGGAGGACCTGCAGCTCGCCGAAGTCGTCCGCGCCATGGCCATCCACGGCTCCGCGGAGCGCTACCTGACCGGGCTGCTCGGCGCGCAGCTCAGCACGGTTGAGCAGATCCGGCACCGGCAGTCGGTGCTGCAAGGGATCCTCGCCCACTCACCGCTGGAACAGGTGGTGCGCGAGGCAGCCGAACGCATCATCCTGGCCGGCCCGCTCACGACCATGGACAACCGGGCCGCGCTGTACCGAGTGGTCAACCACCTCAGCGAGCTGGAGCTGTACGTCACCACCACGGAGGCGCTGGCCGATGCGCTGGCGGCCGGCGGCGACGCCGGCCCGGTCTGGGGCGAGTTCGCGGCGCTGCTCGACCGCATCCGCGACACGCCCGCCCACAAGCAACTGCTGAGCTTCCTGCCCGACGTGCTGGCCGACGTGCGCGGGCTTGCCAGCGTGACGATCGGGGTGAATCTGGACGCCCAGTTGCGTCCGGTCGAAGCGACACTGCTGTCGATCAACCCCGAGCGGTTCAAGGGATCGAAGCTGATATCCACGGTGCTGGGCACGGCCGCCGCGGAAGGCCGGGGCATTGCCGACCTGCACAGCCTGCTGCGTCCCGGCCACGCCAAGCCGCTGGTGCGGGAGTTGCTCGACGACCTGGCGCAGGTGCTGGACCGCGCGGCCCGCCAGCTCGCCGGCGACCTGCGCGCCTTCACGAAGCTGCCGACCGGGTTCATCACCCGCACGAGCGAGGAGCTGATCCTGTTCGCCTCCGCCGCGAAGCTCGCGCACGCCCTGCATGAGCGCGGGTTGCCGGTCTGTCTGCCGCGGGTGGCCGATACCGAGCGGCGCGTGCTGTGCATCGACGGCTGCTACAACACCGCGCTCGCGCTGACCGGCGGGGAAGAGGTGGTGTCGAGCGAGGTCGATCTCGGCGAGCGGGGCCGGGTCGCCGTCCTGACCGGCCCCAACCGCGGCGGCAAGACGGTCTATCTGCAGGCGGTGGGCCTCGCCCAGGTCCTGTTTCAGGCAGGGCTGTTCTGTCCCGCGCGCGAGGCGGAGATGAGCATCGCTTCGGGCCTGTACACCCATTACCAGGCGGAGGAAAAGCCGCAGCAGCAGAGCGGCCGTTTCGGAGAGGAGGCGGCGCGCCTGCGCGAGATCCTCACCCGCCTGACGCCGAGCGCCATCCTGCTGTCCAACGAGACCTTCACCAGCACCGGCCCCGGCGAGGCGGCGTACCTGATGCTGGACATCGTCCGCGTGCTGGTCGCGCTGGGCTGCCGGTCGCTGCTGGCCACGCACCTGCACGAGCTCGCCGCGTGGGTGGAGGACGAGCAGGTCCCGGGCGCGTTCAACCTGGCGGCGACGACCCGCGAGGTGCCCGCCGACGGTGCGCCGCGCGTGGTGCCGACCTTCCGCGTCGAGCGGGCGCCACCGGCCAGCCACAGCCATGCGCGGACCGTGGCCCGCGACAACGGCCTGCTGTTCGAGCAGATCGTCAACTCCTTGCGCGACAGCGGTCAGCTCGACCGGTTGCTCGAGCCGCCTGAGTGAAGCCTTGGCTACCAGATGGCGGTGGCGGGAGAGAGTGTCAGGATACTTTCTGGAGTGAGGACGCGGGCTTGATCCCGGCCGTGAGCCGGCGCTTGTCCACGGCGATCCTGCGGAAGTCGCACTCCACCTGGATGCCGTGCCAGAACTGGTCCGACTGACCGAAGAAGGCGCCGAAGCGAATGGACATGGCCGGCGTGATCGACCTCCGGCCATGGACGATTTCGTTGATCGCTCGCGGCGCCACTCGTTCATCATCATGTCCATGTTGGTTGGTTCTCGAATGACGTTCTCCAAGTCGACGAGGCCTCGCGGCCAAAAGGCGTCCTTGTCCTGACCACGTCGGCCATCATCAATGGTAGTCGAGGATTGCGACTCGCTCCGGGCCGGAATCGGTCCACCGGAAGACGATGCGCCACTGGGCCGTTGACACGGATGGAGTGAAAGCCCGCGAGCCGACCACTAAGGGCCTTGAGTCGATTGCCGGGCGGGACCGCAAGGTCCCTGAGTTCGGCGGCTCGGTTCATCTGGATGAGCTTCCTCAGAGCGACTCGTGAAATGTCAGCGAACCTACGGCTTCGCCTCGACGAAGAGCTCTTCGGTGTCGGCGTCCGAAAAGGACCGAATCATAAGTCCTCACGTGTCTATGAGGAGAGCGACGGCGAGCAGCCTTCGTGCGCGCGTGCCAAGTCGAGGATGTGGTTGGCTCGTCACCGTTGAGCGTCCCGCTACATCCCGGAGCGCCGCTTCACGATTGCAAGGAACGCTTCGCCGTAGCGCTCTGCCTTCGCGGGGCCGATGCCGTGGACCATCTCCAGGGTCGCTGCGGACTCGGGGCGGAGGACGGCGAGGTGGCGCAGGGTGCGGTCGCTGGCGATGACGTAGGGCGGCACCTGCTGCCGGCGCGCCTCTTCGATGCGAAACGCGCGCAACGCCTCGAAGAGCTCGAGTCCGGCCTCGTCGAGCTCTTCCACCGTGGTGTCGGCATTCTCGTATCCGCCCGGACGCCGCTGCGCCGGTCGGTCTCCGCCGGATGACCGGGCACGCAGCCTGGGCGGCAGCAGCAGGCGGGCCGGCCGCCGGTCATGGATCACCTCCCGGCCTTCCGCCGTAACTACCGCCACGGGCCGGTCGCCGCCGTGGAAGTCGACCCATCCGGCGGTGACGCAGCGCCGCAGCAGCCGCATCAGCCACTCCTCCGTGTGGTCGCCGAGCGTGCCGAAGGTGGGCGTTCGGTCGAGGCGGGCGCGCCGCAGCCGCTCGTCGGACGCTCCCTTGAGCAGCTTCACGGCCGCCGTCAGGCCGAAGCGGCCGTGGATGCGCGCGACGCCGCACAGTCCCTTGCGGACCACGAGCGCGGCCTGCTCGGGCTCCTGCTCCTCGTCCTCCGCCAGGCGCAGGCAGACGTCGCAGCGCCCGCACCCGGCCAGCGTCTCCGCTTCGTCGCCGAAGTAGCGCAGGATGGCGTCGTGCCGGCAGGCGCCGCCCTCGGCCCAGCGCATCAGCTCCAGGAACAGATTCCACTGATGTTGCGCCACCTCCGGCGCCACCGGCTGCCCGTCACCGTTGCGCTCGACCAGGTGGCGGCGCAGCGCCATGTCCCCCGGCGACACGATCAGGGCGCAGATAGCGGGTTCGCCGTCCCGGCCTGCGCGCCCCGCTTCCTGGTAGTAGGCCTCCAGGGATCCCGGCGGCGCCAAGTGCGCTACGCAGCGCACGTCCGCCCGGTCGATGCCCATGCCGAAGGCGTTGGTGGCCACCACGACGTCGAGCTCGCCTGCCATGAACGCGCGCTGCACGCGCTCGCGCCGGCCGCCGTCCATGCCGGCGTGATACGCCGCCGTCCGCCACCCGAGTGTGTCCAGCCGGTGCGCCTGCTCCTCCGTGCTCCGTCGCGTGGGCGCATACACAATCGCCGTCCCGCTCTGCCGTCCGGGCCCGCCCAGCGTCTCCGCGAGCACGGCGTCGACGTGCCGCTCCCGTTCCCGCCCGGTCATCACCTCCATCACCCGCAGCGCCAGGTTGGGACGGGCGAAGCCGTGGATGAGCTGCGGCGTGTCCGCCGGCAGGCCGAGGCGCTCGATGATCTCGTCGCGCACTACCGGCGTCGCCGTGGCGGTACAGGCCAACACCCGTGCCCGCGGCAGCATCTCCACCAGCTCCCCCAGTTGCAGGTAGTCGGGGCGGAAGTCGTGGCCCCAGGAGCTGATGCAGTGCGCTTCATCGATGGCGACCAGCGGGCACTCCAGGCGAGCCAGCACGGAGCGCAGCCGGTAGGAGGACAGCCGCTCCGGGGCCACGTACACCAGCTTGCAGCGGCCGGCGGCGATCATGCCGAGCCGCCGTCGCACCTCGTCAGCCGGCAGCGTGCCGGCCAGATACGTGGCTGACACGCCCCGCTGCGCCAGGGCGGCAACCTGGTCGTGCATGAGGGCTATCAGCGGCGACACCACGACGGTCGTGCCCGGCAGCAGCGCCGCCGGAAGCTGATAGGTCAGGCTCTTGCCGCCCCCGGTCGGCGCCACCAGCAGCAGGCGCCCTCTGCCAAGCAGCAACTCCATCGCCTCGCGCTGTCCCGGGCGGAACGCGGCAAGTCCGAAGTGCCGCAGCCCCTCGTCGAGATCCACGTTATGGAAAGAGTGCGAACTCACGCTCTTGCATTAACCATGCGGTACCGATGGTAGAGTGAAAGCCACCCCTCGACACCTGAGGAGTTCGACCGCGATGAACCCACGCACGCTAGCGACCGAGGCGGCCGGGACCGCCGGACGACTGGAGCGCGGCCGGTGAGCCGCCGCATCGGCGTCGCCGTGATCGGCATGGGCTGGATGGGCTCCGTGCACGCCCGCTGCTACCGGCTGGTGCCTCAGCGCTTCCCGGAGCTGGACGTCGACCCGCGCCTGGTGGTGTGCGCGGACAACGTCGGGGCGCGCGCGCAGGAGGGCGTCACGCGGGCCGGCTTCGAGCGCGCCACCACGGACTGGCGCGAGGCGGTCGCCGACCCGGAGGTCGACGTGGTCAACATCACCACCCAGAACGCCCTCCACAAGCCGGTCGCCCTGGCGGCGATCGAGGCGGGCAAGCACGTCTTCTGCGAGAAGCCGGTCGGCCGCAGCCCGGCGGAGACGGCGGCGATCGCGGCTGCGGCGCAAGCGGCCGGTGTCATCAGCGGTGTCGGTTACAACTACCGCTGGGCGCCGGTCGTCCAGTACGCGCTGCGCCTGATCGGGGAGGGCCGCCTGGGGACGATCACCCATTTCCGCGGCCGCTTCCTGGTCGGCTACGCGCGCGACCCGCACGGCGTGCTGTCGTGGCGCTTCGACCGCGAGCAGTCCGGCTCCGGGGCGGTCGCCGATCTGATGTCGCACGTCGCGGACCTGGCCCACATGCTGGCCGGGCCCGTGGAGCGGTTGGTCGCCAACCGGCACACGTTCATCGCCGAGCGGCCGTTGCCGACGCCCGGCGAGGGGACGCACTTCTCGGTCAGGCGCGGCGGTCCCACCGGCCTGGTCACCAACGAGGACTACGGCAGCGCGCTGGTCCAGTTCGCCTGCGGCGCGCAAGGCACCTACGAGGTGTGCCGGGTGATCAACGGCCCCAAGTGCCAGCTCGCCTTCGAGATCTCGGGCACCGGCGGGACGATCCTCTGGGACTTCGAGCGCATGAACGAGCTGCAGCTCTACCTGCCGGACGGCACGCCGGAGCGGGACGGCACGGTCTGGGTGCAGGCCGGCCCGGAGCATCCGTTCTTCGCCAACTTCAATCCCGGCGCGGCGCTGGGCATGAGCTACGAGGACCTCAAGGTGGTCGAGGCGGCGCAGTTCGCGAAATCCGTGGTCGAGCGTACACAGCGTGAGCCCGGGCTGGCGGAAGCGGACCGCGTGGGCCAAGTGCTGGCCGCGTTCGACCGCTCGGTCGACTCCGGCGCGTGGGAGACGGTGGCGCCCGTCGCCGTCCCAGCATGAGGGAAGCTGCCGCGTGTCGATGAACTTGGCCGATACCATCCCGGCGTCGCGGATCCTGGCTCCGCTGCGGGCCGAGACCGATGACGACGCGCTCAGCCGCCTGCTCGCCGCGGTCGCCGCCGACCTGAAGATCCCGGACGCCGCCGGCGTACTGGACCGGCTGCTGCACGAGCCCGTGCTGCGCGCGGCGCTGGTCGGCCACGGCGCCGCCATCATCCACAGCCGCATCGACAGGCTGCCGCGCTCGGTGACCGCCCTGGGCGTCGCGCCGCCGGGGACCTCCTTCCGGTTCGGCGGCGGCTTCCGCTACGTGGTGAGCGTGATCTTCCTGGTGCTCTCGCCGCCGGAACCGCCCGAGCCGCACCTGGAGCTGGTGTCCGCGATCGCCGGCTTCGTCCGCAACGCCAAGGCGCTGGACGGCCTCAAGGCGGCGGTCTCGCCGGAGCAGGCCGCGCAGGCCCTGGCCGCCGTCGGTTAGCGCCACGCGCACGCGTCGATCTATGATCGGGCCATGCCAGCAACCGAACAACTGACCGTCGCCCAGGCGGTCGTCAAGTACCTGAGCGTCCAGTACAGCGAGCGCGACGGCCGCCGCCGCCGGCTCGTACCGGCGATCTTCGGCATCTTCGGCCACGGCAACGTCGCCGGGCTGGGCCAGGCGCTGGAGTCCGTCGGCGCCGACCTGCCGCTCTACCAGGCGCGCAACGAGCAGTCGATGGTGCACGTCGCTTCCGGCTACGCCAAGGCGACGCGGCGGGCCGCCACCCTGGCCTGCACCAGCTCGATCGGGCCGGGCGCCACGAACATGGTGACCGGCGCCGCCACCGCCACCATCAACCGCCTGCCGGTGCTGCTGCTGGCGTCCGACTACTACGCCACTCGCCACCAGGGCAACGTCCTGCAGGAGCTGGAGCACCCGCTGGCGGGTGACGTCAGCGTCAACGACTGCTTCCGGCCGATCAGCCGCTTTTTCGACCGCATCTCCCGGCCGGAACAGCTCCTCACCGCCCTGCCGGAGGCGATGCGCGTGCTCACCGACCCGGCGGAGACCGGCACGGTGACGATCGCGCTCCCCCAGGACGTGCAGGCGCACGCCTACCCGTTCCCGTCGCACCTGTTCGCGGAGCGCACGTGGCGGATCGAACGGACGCCACCGGTCGCCGACCGCATCGCGGAGGCCGCGCGCCTGATCGAGCGCTCGAAGCGGCCGATGATCATCGCCGGCGGCGGCGTCAACTACTCGGAGGCGTGGGATGCGCTGAGCGAACTGGCCGCGCTGGGGATTCCCGTGTCGGAGACCTTCGGCGGCAAGGGCTGCTACCGCGGCCCGCGCGAGTGGTCGCTGGGCGGACACGGCGTCGAGGGGACCACCGCGGCCGCGCGCTCGGCGGAGCAGGCCGACCTGGTGATCGCCGTCGGCACCCGCCTCGGCGACTTCGCCACGGCCTCGAACAGCATGTTCCACAACCCGGACGTGAAGTTCGTGAGCATCAACGTCAACGCCCACGACGCCTTCAAGAACGGGGCGCTGCCGGTCGTCGGCGACGCGCGCGAGGCGCTCACGGCCCTGGCCGCGGCGTGCCGGCATCGCGGAGTGGACCTCACGCACCGCACGACGGAGCTCGCCAAGCTCCACGCCGAATGGGAGGAGGTCAAGGCCACCGACGCCTACGCCCCGCAGCCCGGCCAGGCGATGGGCGAGGGCGAGTTGATCCAGGCCTTCAACGCCGAGGCGCAGGACGGCGACTCCGTGGTCGCCGCCGCGGGCGGCCCGGTCGGCAACCTGCTGAAGCTCTGGGACACGACCGGCGGGGCCGAGTGCCACCTGGAGTTCGGCTTCTCCTGCATGGGCTGGGAGATGCCGGCCGCCCTGGGCGTGCGCATGGAGCAGCCCGAAGGCGAGGTCTATGTCTACCTCGGCGACGGCAACTACCTGCTCAATCCGATGGAACTGATGACGGCGCTGCAGGAAGACATGAAGATCACGGTGGTCGTGGCCGACAACCACGGGTTCCAGGTGATCCGCCGCCTGCAGATGGCGCGCGCCGGCCACTCCTTCGGCACCGAGTTCCGCACCCGCGTCGACGGCGACGACGGCCGCCGCCTGGACGGCGACTACCTGGCGGTCGACATGGCCGCGATCGCCGAGGCGATGGGAGCGCGCGGCTTCCGCTGCACCACTCCCGACGAGGTGCGGGCGGCCGTGCGCGAGGCGCGTTCCGAGCGGCGGAGCTGCGTGATCGTCGCCGAGATCGAGAAGCACCGCTACGTGCCGGGCGCCGGAACCTGGTGGGACGTCGCCCCGGCCGAGGTGAGCCGCAGCGAAGTAACCCAGACCCTGCGCTCCGAGTACGAACGGGACCGAGCCGCCCTGCAGCGCTACCACTACTGACCCGTTGCCTGCCTTGTGGGGGCCGTGCTATGAAGCCGGCGATCCAAGGACATCAATGGAGGTTCGAATAGTGAAGAAGGCAGTTGTCGTTTCAGTAGCAGCCCTCGTCGGGATGCTGCTCGTGGCCGGGATCGCGAGCGCCGAGCGTTTCGTGATGGTCACTCACACCCAGGGCACCGATCCGTTCTGGCCCGTCGTTCAGAAGGGCGGCGAGGACGCGGCCCGCGCCGTCGGCGCCGATTTCGAGTACAACTTCGCCCCCTCCGGAGACATGGCCGACATGGCGCGCCTCATCGAGGCGGCAGTCGCGACACAGCCGGATGGGATCGTCGTGTCCCTTCCTGACGCGGACGCCCTCGGTGGCGCCATCCGGAGCGCCGTCGAAGCCGGTATCCCGGTCATCACCATGAACTCCGGGCTCGAGTCGTCCGCCGCGGTCGGAGCGCTCATGCACGTCGGGCAGCCGGAGAGGCTGGCTGGCGAGAAGGCGGGAGAGCGCGCCAAGGCCGAGGGCGCCACCAAGGCGATCTGTCTCAACCAGGAGTCGTTCAACACCGCGCTGGTCGACCGCTGCGCCGGGTACTTCGACTCGATGGGGATGGATCTCAACATGATCGACGTCTCGAACGACGTTGCGCAGATCAAGACGCGCACCGCCGCCGCCCTGCAGGCGGACAAGGACATCGATGCCGTGCTCGCCGTCGGGCCGCATGTGTGCGTGGCGGCTGCCGATGCGGTGCGGGAGGTCGGAGCCGAAGTCCACCTCAGTTGCTTCGATCTTTCGCCCGAAGTGATCAACCTGATCGAGGCAGGTGAGGTAGCGTTCACGATCGACCAGCAGCAGCGCCTGCAGGGCTACATGCCCATCATCGTGCTGCATCTCTACAACCAGAATGCAGGTCTGCTTCCGGGCGCGAACATCCCGTCCGGTCCCGGCTTCGTCGACGCGTCGAACGCGGCCGGCGTCGCCGCTCAGGCCGGCGTGAACCGCTAGGGGAGAACGGTCGCCTGAACGCCGGCGGTCGGCTCGCTCCCCCGGGTGAGTGAGCCGTTCGCCGGCGGATCGTTCATCGTTCGGAGGAGGCTGCGATCAGGATGGCTTCGACGGCTGACAAGGGAGTGACACCGGGAAGCTCCGGACTCCGTTCGGAGGCCGACCGGCTCAAGGAAGCCGGCTGGCTCTCGCGCCTCGTCCACCGCCCGGAGATCGGATCGTTCTCCGGCATGTGCGTCCTGCTCGTGTTCCTGGCAATCGCTGCCGGGGACGTTGTCTACAACCCCCTCGGGATCAAGAACAACCTCGCGATCGTCGCTCAGCTCGGGATCATCGCGACCGGCGCCTGCATGCTGATGATCGCAGGCGAGTTCGATCTGTCCATCGGGTCGATGATCGGCTTCGCCGGCATGTCGATGGCGATCATGCTCAAGTGGGGACTCCCGTTCGGTTTGGGGCCGGCATCGCCGCTCGCGGCGTTCCTGATCACCCTGTGCCTCACCCTGACCATCGGCTGGCTGATCGGCACGATCGTCGTCCGCACAACGCTCTCATCATTCATCGTTTCGCTGTCGTTCCTCTTCATCCTGCGCGGCGCGACCGAGGTGAGCTTCCGTACCTTCAACCAGGGTTCCACGCAGGTCTCCGGACTGCCCGACTTCAAGGAGACCGACTTCTTCGCCGCCCTGTTCGGCGGCGAGACCTTCCAGTGGTTCTACGACATCCTCTTCTGGCTCGGCCTGAACTTCAACCGGGCCGGCGACCAGTGGGTCACCGGCTTCGACGCGAAGGTCGCCTGGTGGATCGTGATCTCCGCTGCTGCCTGGTTCGTGCTGTCGCGTACCGAGCTGGGCAACTGGATCTACGCGACCGGCGGAAACGAGGAAGCCGCGCGGGCGAACGGCGTGCCGACCAACAAGGTAAAGGTGTCGCTGTTCATGTTCACGGCGTTCTGCGCCACCATCTTTGCGGCGACCCAGGTGTTCGACACGAACACGGCTGACGCCGCGAAGGGAAACCTCAAGGAGCTGGAGGCGATCGCGGCATCCGTGGTCGGGGGCGTCATTCTGTCGGGCGGTTTCGGATCGATCGTCGGCGTCATTTTCGGGGCGGTCATCTTCGGGCTGGTGCAGAACTCGGTGTTCTACATCTCCTGGATCGACGGCTCGTACTACCGGATGTTCCTGGGGACGGTGCTGCTCGTGGCGGCGCTCAGCAACGAGACCATTCGCAAGCGGTTTACCGGGGGAATATGACGTGGCCGGGCCGCTGATCAGGCTGGAGGGCATCGTCAAGCGCTTCGGAAACTTCACGGCGCTGAACGGCGTGTCCGTGGACGTGCACGCCGGCGAAGTGCACGCGCTGCTCGGCGACAACGGAGCCGGGAAGTCCACCTTGATCAAGGTGCTTGCCGGCGTGCATCAGCCGACGGCGGGTACGATCCACCTTGATGGCCAGCCCGTCGTGTTCCGCAACCCCCTTGCCGCGTCCGACGCCGGAATAGGCACCGTATACCAGGACCTCGCCCTCAACTCCCTGACCTCCGTAACTCGCAACTTCTTCATGGGTAGGGAGATCACGAGGGGGCCCCGGCCATTCGGAGTCATGCGGACTGCGACCATGAACCGGATTACCCGTGAGGAGATGGCCAAGATCGGCATCAACATCGCCGACCCCGAGCAGGCGGTGGGGACGATGTCGGGCGGCCAGAGACAGGCCCTCGCGATCGCTCGCGCCATCTTCTTCGGGGCGCGGGTGCTCATCCTGGACGAGCCGACCTCCGCCCTTGGACAGAGGCAGCAGCTCGAGGTGCTCAAGACCATCAAGCGGGTGCGGAGCCGCGGAGACATCGCGGTCATCCTCATCACCCACAACGAAATCCATGCGCAGTTGGTCGCCGACCGCTACACGTTCCTCAGCCTGGGGCAGGTGATCGGAGAGGGCGTCGCCGAAGATCTGGGCGGCGGCGACATCCGCACGCTCATGGCCGGCGGCGCTCAGATGGCCGACCTCGAGGAAGAGCTGGCCGCCATCGGCTGAGGCCATTCATCGATTCAGGCCGGCCATCGATTCAGGCCGGCCCAGGTCAGGCTGCGCTCCCAGAGGTCGCGCGCCAGGTCCCGGTTCTCCGCCTGTGGCTGCGGTCTGCGTTCCGCCGTGACGTGGAAGTAGCGGCCGGACACCTCGCCTGGTTCCGAGCGCCGGATCGTTTCCAGCACCGCCTTTCCGCCGATCTCGGGATTGCGCATGAAGACCGCCAGCGCACGCATGAACAGGCCGGGCACGCCGTGGTACCTGTTCCAGATGTTCGTGGCCAGCGCGCCGGGGTGCAGGGCGTTGACGCAGATCCCTTGATCCTGAAAGCGTCGCGCGGCCTCCACCGTGAACAGGACGTTGGCCAGCTTTGCGTCGCTGTAGGCCTGGAAACCGCCCTTCCACGCCCGGCCACGGGCGATGTCGTCCAGCGGCGCACGGAGCAGGTCGCCGGACCGATGGACCATCGAGCTGACGTTCACGATCCGGCCGCCGCCCCGCACGCGGTCCAGCAGCAGAATGGTCAGCAGGAAGTGGCCCAGATGACAGGTGGCGAAGGTCACCTCGAACCCCTCGGCCGTGGTCTGCAGGCGGTCGAGCGCCAGGCCCGCATTGTTCACCAGGATGTCGATGCGATCGAGCCGATCGTTCAACCGGGAGGCCAGCCCGCGCACCGAATCCGGGGAGGAGAGGTCCGCCAGCTCCAGCGTGGCGGCGGAGCCGGGACGAGAGCGTTCGATCTCGCTCAGCGCCCGCGCGCCGCGCGTCCGGTCGCGGCACACCAGCGTGACCTCGGCGCCGGCGGCGATCAGCAACTCCGTGGCCGATCTGCCGACGCCGGAGTTGGCTCCGGTCACGACCGCGACCCGTCCGGTCAGGTCCACGCGGCGCAGTCTGCGCGGTGCGCGCCGGTTCGCCAACCGCACCCCTTGACGTCCCGGCGTCGTCTTGCTGCTATCGAAGCGATTTTCATGGAACGTCGGAACGGGTATTCCCGTGCCCGTGCGCCGGGCGCGATGCTGCTGGCGCTGGCGGCGGCGCTGGTGCTCCTGCCCGCAACCGTGTTCGCCCGCGTCACGGAAGACGCCATCGTGCTCGGCGCGGCGGTCTCGCTGACCGGCCGGTACACGACCGCCGGGCATCACACGCGCAACGGGTACGACCTGGCGGTCAAGATGATCAACGAGCGGGGCGGCGTCGTCGTCGCGGACAAGGCGTACCGGTTGGAGATCCTCTACTACGACGACGAGTCGACGCCGGCCCGCGGCGCCCAGTTGGCCGAGCGCCTGATCCGGCAGGACGGCATCCGCTTCATGCTCGGCCCCTACAGCTCCGGGCTGACCACGGCCATCGCGCCGATCACCGAGCAGCACAAGGTGCCGATGGTGGAGGGCAACGGCGCCTCACGGGCGCTGTTCAACAAGGGCTACCGCTACCTGTTCGCGGTGCTTTCCACCTCCGAGCAGTACCTGCAGGAGGCGATCAACCTGGCGGCCGAGCAGGCCGCGGCGGGCGCACGGGATCCCGCGACCCTTCGGGTCGCGGTGGCGACCGCCAACGACCCGTTCTCGCAAGACATCCGCGCCGGCGTCATCGACGACGCCCGGAGGCACGGCATGCAGGTGGTGATCGACGACAAGCTGCCCCGCGAAGCGAACGACATGGCGGCGACGCTGCTCAAGGTCAAGGCATTGCGCCCGGACGTGCTGCTGGTATCCGGCCATTCCAAGGGCGCTGCCCTGCTGGTGCGGCAGGCCGAGGAGATGCGGGCATCGGCGCCGATGGTCGCCATGACGCATTGCGAGTCGGCGCAGATCACCGACGCGGAGCAGTTCGGCCACGCGGCCGAAGGCATCCTGTGCGCGGCCCAGTGGGCGCCCACGCTGACCTACCGCGACGGCCTGTTCGGCAGCGCCGCCGACTACGCGGTCCGGTTCGAAAAGGAGTACGGCTACGTCCCGCCGTACCAGGCCGCGGAGTCCACGGCCGCCGTCATGGTCTGGGCCGACGCCCTGGAGCGGGCCGGATCGTTCGACATCGAGACGGTGCGCGCCGCCCTTGCCGCGACCGACATGCAGACCTTCTACGGCAACATCCGCTTCGACCACACCGGCAAGAACATCGCCAAGCCGATGGTGCTGCTGCAGATCCAGGACGGGGAGTACCGGGTCGTGGCGCCGACCGCCTGGGCCTCCGACGAGCTGGCGTTCCCGCGCCCGGGCTCGGCACCGGTTCCCGAGACGGTGGCCGCGCACAGCGGACCGTTGCTGCTGCAGTCGGGATCGCTGTCGGTGCAGCTCCTGCTGGACGGGCTGCTGGTCGGCGCCATCTTCGTGTTGGCAGCCTACGGGATGGCGCTGGTGTGGGGCGTGATGAACATCATCAACGTCTCGCAGGGAGAGCTGGTCATCCTGGGCGGCTACGTCACCTGGCTGCTGTCGTCCCTCGGCGTCCATCCGCTGCTCGGGATCCCGGTCTCGGGCGCGGTCCTGTTCGTGGTCGGCTGGGCGCTGTACCGGGCGGTGGTGTTCCGCCTGGTCGACCGCGACCTGTTCGTGTCGCTGCTGGCCACCTTCGGCTTGACGATCGTCCTGCAGCAGGTGATGAACCAGGTGTTCGGAGCCGACCTGCGGACCGCCAACGCCGGGCTCGGCTCCACGTTCCTGCTCGGCGACCGCGTGGTCCTGGGGAACGTCAAGCTGGTGGCGTTCGCGGTGACGCTCGTCACCGCGGGGTTGCTGGTGCTGTTCCTGCGGCGCAGCCGGGCCGGGCGGGCGATCCGGGCGACCGCGCAGAACGCGCGCGCGGCGCGCCTGGTGGGCGTGCGCACCGATCGCGTCTACGCGCTGGCGTTCGCCCTGAACGCGGCGCTGTGCGGCGTGGCCGGCGCGCTGGTGGCGATGGTGTGGGTGATCCATCCCTTCATCGGCATCACCTACACGGTGCGGTCGTTCATGATCGTCGTGCTGGCGGGGCTGGGCAACGTCGCCGGCGTGGCTGTGGCCGGCACCGCGCTGGGAGTGGCGGAAAACTTCGCCGGCTTCAGCCTGGGCGTGGAGTTCCAGACCGCGTTCGTGTTCTCGCTGCTGGTGGTGATCCTGCTGGTGCGCAGCTATCTGCTCAGCCGCAGGCGGCAGGTGCTGCGATGAACCTGCGCCACGCCGGACCGCTGGCGCTGCTGGCGGCCGGCATTGCGGGACCGTTCATCGCGCCGCAATTCCAGTCGCAGATCGCGATGCTGTGGGTGTTGGTCACCCTGGCGCTGACCTGGGACATCGTCGGCGGCCAGATGGGCTACAACTCGTTCGGCAACGTCGTGTTCTTCGGCGCCGGGATGTACGCCAGCGCCGTGGTGCAGCGCGCGCTGTTTTTCGAGGCGGACCAGTTCGCGGAGGTCGCCGCCAGCGCCGCCTTGCGCCCGGAGCCGCTCCAGTATCTCGGCGGGCTGGGGCTCGGCGTGGCGGTCGGGGCGGTCGTCGCGCTGGCCCTGGCGGTCCTGCTGGGATCGAGCATCCTCAGGCTGCGCGGGCACTACTTCGCGGTCGGCACCCTGGGACTGGGCGTCGCCGCGGGCGAGATCGTCAGCGGCATCGACTGGCTCGGCGCCGGCTCCGGACTGGTGACCCCCCTGTTCCCGGAGGCGCTGGGCAGCCACAACCGGTTCTTTTCCTTCTATTTCCTCGCGGTGGCGGTCATCTGCTTCATCGTCCTGCAGATCCTGTACCGCCGCCGTTTCGGGCTGCTGCTCAATGCCATCCGCGACGACGAGGACAAGGCCGAAGCGATGGGGCTGCCCACCATCCGCTGCAAGGTCGTCGCGTGGTCGGTGGCCGCGTTCTTCCTGGCCCTGACCGGCGGCGCCTACGGCAACTTCATCGGCTTCATCGATCCGCTCGACACGGCGTTCGCCGGCGCCACGTTCGGGGTGTGGATGATCCTGATGGCGATCATGGGCGGACGCGGCTCGCTGTGGGGGCCGGTGCTCGGGGCGATGGTCTTCCACGTCACGCAGGAGCTGTTCTGGACCTATCTGCTGGGCTGGCATCGGGTCGCCATGGGAGCGCTGATCGTCGTGATCGTCATGTTCCTGCCCGACGGCCTTCTGGGCTGGTTCCGGGAGCGCCGCGGCAACGTGGCGCTGGACGCGGGCAGGGGTGCATGAGCGCGCTGCTGCAGGTCGACGGCGTCAGCAAGTCGTTCGGCGGCGTCGCCGCCAACCGCAACATCACCATCGGCGTCCAGGCCGGCGCCGTGCATGGCCTGATCGGGCCGAACGGCTCCGGCAAGACCACGCTGTTCAACTGCATCGTCGGGTTTCACCCCGTGGACGGCGGCACGGTGACCTTCGACGGCGCCCGCGTGGAGCGGATGACGGTGCCGGGCATCGCCCGGCTCGGCCTGCTGCGCACCTTCCAACAGACGCGCGTCTACGGGGGAATGAGCTGCCTGCAGAACATGCTGGTGTCGGCCACGCCCCTCACGGCGGGCGGTGGCCGGCTGCTGCGCCGGTTCTCCGCCGCCGTGACCGAGCGCGCCGATTCGCTGCTGGAGTTCGCCGGACTCCACGCGTTGCGCGACCACGTGGCGGGCAGCCTGTCGTTCGGCCAGCAGAAGCTGCTGGAGTTCGCGATGGCGCTGATGCGCGCTCCGAAGATGCTGCTGCTCGACGAGCCGACCGCCGGCATCAATCCGACCCTGATCAACGGCGTGATCGACCGGCTGCTCAGGGCCAACGCGGAGATGGGCGTCACCTTGCTGGTCATCGAGCACAACATGCGCGTGATCATGAACCTGGCCACCCACATCCACTGCCTGGCCCACGGCGGGCTGCTCGCGTCCGGCCCGCCCGAGCAGGTGCGCAACGACCCGCGCGTCCTCGACGCGTACCTGCGCTCGCAATGACGGACACCGGCTCGACCGCGGGCGGCGGTGTCTCCGGCTACGGCGCAGGCGAGCTGGGCGACGCCGTATCGGTCGACCAGGTGGCGCGCGAGAGCGCGTCCCTGATCGAGCGGGGCATTCCGAGCGAGACGCTGGACGAGCTTGCCGGCGGGGACGGCTTCGTCAGCGTCCGGGGCCTCGTGGCGGGGTACGGCCGCATGGAGATCCTGCACGGCGTGGACCTGCAGGTCGGCCGCGGGCAGTCGCTGTGCCTGATCGGACCGAACGGCGCCGGCAAGTCCACGGTCCTGCACTCGATCTACGGCCTGAACACGATCATGGGCGGCACCATCAGCAAGGAAGGCCGCGACATCACCCGCATGCCCGCCACCGACAAGCTGCGGGCCGCCGGCATCGCCTACATCCTCCAGGACAACTCCGTGTTTCCGGACATGACCGTGGAAGAGAACCTGCAGATGGGCGCCTACCTGATGAGCGACCGGGCCGCCGCGCGGGCGGCGGTCGGCGGCGTGCTCGAGAAGTACCCGCGCCTCGCCGAGCGGCGCGCGCAGCCGGCGCGCGTCCTGTCGGGCGGGGAGCGCCGCCTGCTGGAGATCTCGCGCGCCCTCGTGATGGACCCCGACGTACTCCTGGTGGACGAGCCGTCGATCGGCCTGGAGCCGCGCTTCATCGACATGGTCTTCGAGCTGCTGGCCGATCTGCGCGACCACGAGGGCAAGACGATCATCATGGTCGAGCAGAACGCCCGCAAGGGGCTGGCGTTCGCGGACATCGGCTACGTGCTGGTGTCGGGAGACCTGGCCCTGGCCGCGCGCGGCGACGACCTGCTGCAGGACGAGCGGGTAGGCCGGCTGTTCCTGGGCGGGTAGCCGGAGCTCAGGCCGGAACGGCGTCCGGGGTGTAGCGATCGACTCCCGGGATGCCGTCGAAGTGCTCGTCGTAGCTGACGATTGCGCGGACGCCGGTGCGGCGCATCACGGCAACGTGGATGGCGTCTCGGGGCTTCACGCCCGGGTGCGCCACCAGGACCGAACGGCTGGTGCGCAGATCCGCCAGCAGTACGGGGTAGATGTGCGGAATCGTGGCCATGAACATATCGAAGACGGCGAAGCCAACTGTCGGCCGGCGTATCGCCCGGTACCGGTAGAGGATCTCCTGGAGGATCTCGACATCGCTCACCGCGTCGACGTGACGCCGCGCGACAGCTCGCATGAACCGGATGCTGGGCTCCTTGAATTCGTGGTCGCGGCCCGCGACATGCATGGGGATGTTGGCGTCCACGAATACCGTCACCGCTCGGTCGCGCCGCGAACGATTTCCGATTCAAGCTGGCGAGGGTCGTCGGGCACGTCATCGTCGAGTTGAGCCAAGGCTTCGACGGCGCGCAGCCGGGCGGCCACGCCCCCGGACCCGTATTGGATCTCCACCGCTTCGCGCACGAGGTCACCCACGGAGCGACCCTGTTGCCGCGCCGCAGCCTGCAACTCCTGGTAGAGAATCGGTGGAAACAGAATGGTGCTCTTCTTGGTCATGCGCTGGGTATCGGTATCCATATATGGATACCATCATGCGAAAGAACCTCGCCGCGTCAAGGCCGTGCCGCTCGGTCTACGATAGGCTCATGGTCAACTTCGCACTCCTGGGAGCGGGGCGGATCGGCGCCATGCATGCCGCCAACCTCGCCACCCGGTCGGATGCCCGGCTGGTGCGTGTCTACGATCCGGTGGGGGCCGTGGCGGCGGCGGTAGCCGAGCGCCACGGTGCTGCGGCCGCGGCGGATGTCGATTCGGCGCTTGGCGCCGACGTCGATGCCGTGCTCATCGCCTCTTCGACCGACACGCACGTGCCCCTGATCATCGCCGCCGCCGGCGCCGGCAAGGCCGTGCTGTGCGAGAAGCCGATCGACCTGAGCCTGAAGCGGGTGGAGCAGTGCTGGCAGGCGGTGCGCGATGCCGGCGTGCCGATCCAGATCGGCTTCAATCGCCGCTACGATCCGACCCACCGCCGCGTGCGGGATCTGGCCGCCAGCGGCGCCGTCGGGGCGATCTACCAGGTGATCATCTCGAGCCGTGACCCGGAGCCGCCGCCAGCGGCCTACCTGCGCGTGTCCGGCGGGCTGTTCCGCGACATGATGATCCATGACTTCGACCTCGCCCGCTTCGTGCTCGGCGAGGAACCCACGTCGATCACGGCGATCGGCAGCGCCCTGGTGGATCCGGCGATCGGCGACCTGGGTGACATCGACACGGCCATGGTCATGATGGCGACCCCGTCCGGGGTGCAATGCCACATCAACTGTTCCCGGCAAGCCGCGTACGGCTACGACCAGCGGCTGGAGGTGCACGGCGCGCTCGGCATGGCCTGCTCCGGCAACCGGCGCGAGGACGAGGCGCGGCTGTTCACGGCGGATGCCGCCGGAGCCCCGGCGCCGCTGGAGCACTTCTTCATCGAGCGCTACGCCGCGGCCTACCAGGCCGAGCTGGGGGACTTCATCGATGCGGTCGCGACCGGCCGGGAGCCTTCGGTGACGTTCGCCGACGGCCGGCGCGCGCTGGAGCTGGCGGAGGCCGCGTTGCGCTCCCTGAAGAGCGGCAGCACCGTCCCGATGCCCGGCGACACGGTGCCGGTGTCCGGCGTCGCAGCGTCCGAAAGAGGAGGGGTCCGATGAGCGAGTGGCTGAAATCGACCATCGCACGGCTGCTGGTCGCCTGGGAGCGGCGGGAGTCGGGCGTCGCCTACGACCTGCTGTCGCCGCAGTTGAGGGAGGATCCGTATCCCACCTACCGGGAGATGCGGAGCAAGGATCCCGTGCACCGGATGAGGCTGGTCAAGGCGTGGGCGCTGACGCGGTACGAGGACGTGGAGCGGGTGCTGCGGGACGACAGGCGATTCTGCAGCTCCGACCGGGTCCTGGTGAAGACGATACCGCTGAGCCTGCTCGACATGGATCCTCCGGAGCACACGCGCGTGCGCGCGCTGGTATCCAAGGCGTTCACGCCGAAGGCGGTACGGCAGCTTCGCGGCCGCGTGCAGGAGATCACCGACCGGCTGCTGGACGAGGTTGCAGGACAGCGCCGGTTCGACGTGGTCGGGTCGCTGGGATACCCGCTGCCGATCACGGTGATCGCGGAAATGCTGGGGGTGCGATCGGAGGACATGGGCGCATTCGAGACGTGGTCGAACACGCTGGCGCTGGCCGTCGATCCGATCCTTGGCGGGAAACAGGTGCAGGCGATCAGGCAGACTGCCGAACAGGTGTCCGCATACTTCGAGGAGATCATCTCCGAGCGGCGGAGTGAGCCGAGGGATGACCTGGTGACCGCGCTGATGATGGCGGAGGAAGCGGGAGACCGGCTGACGCATGAGGAGATGCTGTCGGTGATGCGCTTGATCCTGGTGGCCGGGAACGAGACGACGCGGAACCTGATCGGCAACGCGGTCCTGGCGCTGCTGCGGAATCCCGAGCAACTCCAGCGATTGCGGGACGACCGGGGGCTGCTGGACTCGGCGGTGGACGAGCTACTCCGATACGACAGCCCCGTGCAGCTCGACGGGCGTGCGGCGCGCGAGGACGTCGAGGTCGGCGGCAAGCAGATACGGGCGGGAGACGTCGTGATCTCCGTGCTCGGTGCGGCGAACCGGGATCCGGAGGCGTTCGACGATCCTGAGTCGCTGGACGTCGGCAGGCGCGGGAACAGCCACCTGTCGTTCGGCCGGGGCGTGCACTACTGCCTCGGCGGTCCGCTGGCGGTCATGGAGGCGCGCACGGCGTTGGCGAGCCTTCTGGATCGGTACTCGTCGATGCGGCTGGCCGTGGAGCCGGAGTACCGGGAGGGAGTGGCGCTGCGCGGCGTCGAACGGCTCTGGATCGAGGTGGACTGAGCGGCCGGCGTGGTAGTGCGTTCGGGAGGCGCTCTATAATCGCGGCATATGGCGATTACCGTAGGGACGGGGCCGGACTCGTGGGGTGTCTGGTTTCCGTCGGATCCGAAGCAACCCCCCTGGGAGCAGTACCTGGACGAGGCGGCCGCGGCCGGCTACGAGTGGACGGAGCTGGGTCCGATCGGCTACCTGCCGACCGATACCGACGTCCTGCAGGCGGAGCTCGACAAGCGCTCCCTGAAGCTCTGCGGCGGCTTCATCATGCATCACCTGGAGGACGAAGGAGTCGCCGACGTGGTGCTGCGCGACATCGACCACGTGTCCGGGCCGTTCAACCAGCTTGGCGCGCGCTTCATCGTACTGATCGACGACGTGTACACGAACCTGCACACCGGTGAGCAGGAACGTCCGAAGGAGCTGGACGACGCGGCGTGGGCGCGGCTGATCGAGACCGCCAATCGCGCCCAGGAGCGGGCGGCCGGCTACGGGCTGCAGGTCGTGTACCACCCGCACGCCGACACGCACGTGGAGAACCACCGGCAGATGGAGCGCTTCCTGGCGGACGCCGATCCGTCGGTCATGCTCTGCCTGGACACCGGCCACGACGCCTACACCGGCGGCGATCCGATTGCCTTCTTCGAGAAGCACCACGAGCGCATACCCTACCTGCACCTGAAGAGCATCCGCGGCGACCTGCGCGAGCAGATGCTGCGCGCCGGCACGCCGTTCGCGACCGCGGTCGGCCAGGGGATGTTCTGCGAGCCGTCCGAGGGGGAGGTCGACTTCGAGCGCCTGCGCGACGTCGCCCACCGGATCGGTTACGACGGCTTCGGCGTGGTGGAACAGGACATGTATCCGCCGGCGCCCGGCGCGCCCTTTCCCATCGCCAAGCGGACCAGGGAGTACCTGCGGGACATCGGACTGGGCTGAGCGCCAGCCTCCACTCGACGCCGGGGCGCGTCGTTGCACCTGCCGCGCCCGCCATGGCACGCTGGCCGTTCGCCCTGAGACCGGGGCGGATCAAGCTGGAGGTGCCGTTCGATGAGCTCGTGCGTGGTCGAGGCGCGCTCGGTCACCAGGGACTTCAGGGTCGCGCAGAAGCCGCGCGGCAGCTTCAGCACGCTGCGCCACCTGCTCCGCCGCCGTTACCGGACGGTGCGGGCGGTGGATGGTGTGTCCTTTTCGATACGGCACGGAGAACGCGTGGCCGTGCTGGGGGCCAACGGGGCCGGCAAGACCACTCTGGTCAAGCTGATGTGCGGCCTGCTTCGCCCCACGGCGGGACAGGTCGAGCTGCTCGGCACAGAGCCGGTCCGGCGCCGGATTGCCGTGCGCCGGCAGATGGGCCTGGTGCTGGCGGGCCGCGTGCGGCTGTGGCCGGAGCTCACCGCGAACGACAACTTCGAGTTGTTGTACGCGCTGTACGGTCTGGATGCTTCCGAGCACGCGGGCCGCACGGCGCGGCTGGCCGAGCTGCTGGGGGTGTCCGGCGAGGTGAGGACGCAGGTGCGGAAGCTGTCATACGGGACGCGCACCAAGCTGGAGCTGATGGCCGGGCTCCTGCACGCGCCGCGTGTCGTGTTCCTGGACGAGCCCACCGTGGGGGTCGACCAGCGCACGCGGGAGGCGCTCCACGGCTTCCTGGGCAGCGATGCCCCGGACGGCCTGGGACGCGACGCGGCGCTGGTTCTCACCTCGCACAACCTGGCCGACATCACCCGCATCGCCCGGCGGGTGCTGCTGATCAGGGAGGGCCGCCTGGTGTACGACGGGATGCTGCAGGACGTGGTCGCCGCCGCGCGTGAGTCCGTCCGCATCAAGGTGAGGGGCCGCCGCCTGAGCGCCGCGACGTCAGCCGACGCCCGCGTCATCCGCGACACGGCGGACGAGCTGGAGCTGGCCGTGCATCCGCAGGCGGTCCGCCGCGTGCTGGCGGCGGTCACCCAAGCCCGCGACGTGCGGGACGTGCGGACCGACGTGCCAAGCGCCGAGGAGGCGCTCGCGGAACTGTACCGGAACCTCGGATGAGCGCGCTGAGGCGCACGGCGACGGCTCTTCGGGCACTGACGAAGGCGCTGGTGACGCAGTCCATGGCGTATCGGGCCGACTACCTGATCGGCATCGGCATGTCGCTGCTGCCGACGCTGATGCTCGCGTACCTCTGGTGGTCGATCCTGGGAGCGCGCAGCGGCCCCGAGCGGCTGGCCCTGCTGGCGTACTTCCTTGCCGCCGGCCTGGTAGAGCAGTTGACGGACACCGGAGAGTTTCAGTGGGGGCTGGCCGGGCGGATCCGGCAGGGCCAGGTC
This sequence comes from Spirochaetaceae bacterium, assembly GCA_028820215.1. The sequence continues at coordinate 37,800 of JAPPKD010000241.1, forward strand.
GAGCTGGAGGCTCTGGCCGGAGCCTCGCTGGGCATCGTCTGGTTCGGGACGGCCGCCGGCATGCGCGCCGGTCAGGTCATCGCCAAGGGTCCGGGACTGGTGCTGCTCGCCGTGGGCGTGCTGCTCGCCGGCACCTGGCTGGGCGCCGGGCACCTGGGTTACGCGCTTCTGGCGCTCTGCGGTGCCTTCGTGGTGCGGTTCCTGCTGTCCGTGGCCGTGTCGGCCCTCTCGTTCTGGATCGACGACGTCGCAGGCGTCTACTTCATCGTACAGTTGGCAGCGAGCGTTCTGTCCGGCCGGCTCATCCCGCTCCATCTGCTCGGCGATCGGGTGGAGGCGGTCATGGCGCTGACGCCGTTCTACTACCTGGTCTTCGCGCCGGCGACGCTGCTTGCGGGAGGCTCGCCCGGGCATCCCGTGCTCGTCGGCCAACTGGTGTGGGCGGTGCTGCTGCTGGTCGCCGCCTGGACGCTCACCCGCGCCGGTCTGCGCCGGTATACGAATGTCGCCGCGTAGCGCCGCGCGCATCGCTGCCGCGGTGCTGCGGGCGAGCGTGCGCGCCGACACGGCGTACCGCGGCGCCTTCCTGGCGCGCGCCGGCGAGGGCATCGCCAGTCTGGCGCTGTCGATCGCGTTCTACGGCCTGATTTACACCCGGACCGGCGGGATCGAAGGGTGGACGTACGCCCGGATCCTGACCCTCGCCGGCACCTTCGAGATCGTCCGCGCGATCGTGCATGCGCTGTTCATCCGCAACCTGCCGCGGCTCCAGGACCGCATCCGCAACGGGGAACTGGACTACGACCTGCTCATGCCGGTCAGCACGCGGTTCCTGGTCTCCTGCCGCCGGCTGTCGGCGATGAGCGCGCTGCCCGCCGTGCTCGGCGTGTTCCTGGTGGCCGCCGGAGCTGCCGCCGAGGCGGGATGGCCTTCACCGGGTGGCGTGGCCGGCTACCTGGCGCTCCTGATCCTGGCGGTGGCCGGCAACTACAGCCTCTGGTTCCTGGTGATGTGCCTGGCGTTCTGGATCGAGAAGGTGGACTGGCTGCAGATGCCTTATCTGGAGGCGCTGAACCTGGCGCGCTTTCCGCCGACGGTCCTTCCGGCCGGGGTGCGGGTGGCCGCGACCGTGCTGCTGCCGGCGGCGGTGAGCGCGGCGCTGCCGGCGGCGGTGCTGTGGGGCGGGCTCGGCTGGCACGTGGCCGGGTTCGGCGCCGGCGTGGCGGCCACAGCACTCGTGTCGACCCTGGTATTCAAGCGCGGGTTGTTGCGCTACGAGGGCGGCACCGCCTGAGTCGCCGCGGGCTCATGGCTCGGTGCGCACTCGTGCTGGTCCGGCCGCGCGCCGCTCGTCCCACATGAAGACCAGCAGGGCGGCGGTGACGATCGCGGCGGCGGCGACCACCGACAGCGGCACCGGCTCGCCCAAGGTGAGCGCGGCCAGCACGATCGCGCCCGATGGGGTCAGCGCGGTGATGGTCCCCGCAGTGGCCGCGGACAGGCGCCGGAAGGCGACGGTCATGAGCGCGTAGTTTGCCGCCGTGCCGATCACGCCCAGCGCCGCCAGCGCGGCCACCGTATCGAGCGACACCGAATCCGGCCGGCGGGCGAACGGCAGCAGGCACAGGTTCACGACGGAGGCGATCGCCAGGATCGGCACCGCGATCTTCAGCGCGGCGCCGCGTCCCGGCCCGTGGCCGCCGGCCAGCGCGCGGCTTGTCAGTCCGTAGATTCCGAACCCGACCGAGGCGGCGATCATCACGAGATTCCCGGCCCGGTAGGAGGACGCCGTGAGCTCGTCGAGGGCGCCGGGCGCGGCCAGGAGCAGCGCGCCGGCGGCGATCACGCAGGCGATCGCCGCCAGCTTGACCGCGGACAGCCGCTCCCCCAGGACCCAGCGCGCCAACAGGACCAGGGTGACGATCTGCACCTGGATCATCACCGTACCGGCGCCGGCGGTGGTCAGGCTCATCCCCAGTGCGTAGAGCTGATAGTTCACCCCAAGTGCGATCCCGCCGAGCAGGTGCCAGCCGCTGCAGGGCACCAGGTCGCGCAGCCGCCCCCCGCGCGCGTGGTGCAGCAGGGCGAGCAGCAACGTCGCCACCGGCAGGCGAGTCGCGGAGATCGTGATCGGGTCGAAGGCGCGCAGCGCGACCTTCACCAGGATGGGGATCATCATCCACACCACCGTCGCGGCCAGCATGGCGGCCACTCCGGTCCGTATGGCCTGCCGGTCGGCCGCGTCAGGCTGCGTCACACGGACCTCTTCGGCGCTGTTCGGGCAGATCTGTTCCGGCATGCCGATGCGTAGTATGTTAAATCTGCTGTGGCCCCGGCCGGACACCGGATCGCGCGGCCACCTCCCCTTGGATGAGGACTACTGACGGACCGCCCGCCGGCGGGACCGCGCCCGCACTGGCGCGGCCTGCCTTGACCGAACGCCTGTACGCGACGGCGCGCTACCTCAGCCGCTCCTGGGAGCTCTACGTCTTCATCATCCCCGCGGTCGTCCACATCTTCCTGTTCAAGTACCTGCCGATCTACGGCCTGAGCATCGCCTTCACGGACGGGTTCTCCATGCGGACCGGACGGTCCGCGCCGGAGTGGAACGACTTCGCCCACTTCACCAGGTTCTTCAACTCCGCCTACTTCGTGCCGGTCATCCGCAACACGGTGGTCATCGCCCTGTACAGCCTGGCCACCTGGCCCATCCCGCTGCTGCTGGCGCTGATGATGAACGAGGCGCGCAACCGCCACTTCAAGAAAGCCGTGCAGATGGCCACCTACGCTCCCTACTTCATATCGACCGTGGTCGTCGTGAGCATGCTCACCGTGTTCCTGAGCCCGCGGATCGGCGTGATCAACTCGTTCATCAAGCTGCTCGGCGGAGAGCCGATCTTCTTCATGGCCAGTCCCGCCTGGGGGCCGACCCTGTTCGTGCTGTCCGAGCTGTGGCAGACCGCCGGCTTCGGGGCGATCATCTACCTCGCGTCCCTGTCCGCGGTCGATCCGCAGCTTCGCGAGGCGGCGTTCTGCGACGGCGCGCACAAGCTGCGCATCATCTGGCACGTCGACCTGCCCTGGATCACGCCCACCATCGTCATCCTGTTCATCATGCGCCTGGGCCAACTGCTGACCATCGGCTTCGAGAAGGTCCTGCTGATGCAGAACAATCTGAACATCACGACGATGGAGGTCGTCTCGACCTACGTGTACCGCTCCGGGATTCTGCAGGCGCAATACGACTACGCGACGGCCGTGGGCCTGTTGGAGACGGTGGCCAACTTCACGCTGCTGGTCGTCGCCAACCGCCTGGCCCGGCACTTCGGCCAGACATCCCTGTGGTAGGCGCACGGTGGTAGACTTCCGCAGCAGCGCCGACCGCGTCGTGGACGGCGTCAACGTCGGCATCCTGGCGGTCATCCTGGTCCTGACCATCTACCCGATGTACTTCGTCGTCATCGCGTCGATCAGCGAGCCGACGCTGGTCTCCGCCGGGCACGTCTACCTGTGGCCGCGCGGACTGAACGTCGAAGGCTACTCGTACATCTTCCGCACCCGCCACATCCTGGCCGGCTACCGCAACTCGATCCTGTACGCCGTCGGCCAGACCGCGGTGTCGCTGGTGCTGACCATTCCGGCCGCCTACGCCCTGTCACGGCGCGACCTGCGCGGGCGGGGCCTGATCATGTTCTACTTCGTGTTCACCCTGTACTTCACCGGCGGCATCATCCCGTTCTACGTCGTCGTTCGCCGTCTCGGCCTGAACAACTCGGAGTGGTCGCTGATCCTCCCCAATGCCGTGAACGTTTTCAACCTGATCGTTGCGCGCACGTTCTTCCAGAGCAACGTGCCCGACGAGCTGCTGGAGTCGGCGCAGATCGACGGGTGCACGAACAGCAGGTTCTTCGCCAGCGTCGCGCTGCCATTGAGCCAGGCGATCGTCGCCATCGTCGTGCTGTTCAACGTGGTGCAGAGCTGGAACGCGTTCTTCCATGCGCTGCTGTTCATCAACGACTCCAGCAAGTACCCGTTGCAGCTCGTGCTCAGGCGACTGCTCATATTGAACGAGCTGCTGTCCGGCGGAGAGGGCCTGGAGAGCTTTTCTCCGGAGGAGATCCGGCGTCGCCAGATCCTTTCGGACCTGTTGCGCTACGGCATCATCGTCGTGGCGATCGCACCGCTGATGGTGCTCTATCCGTTCATACAGCGTCATTTCGTCAAGGGCATCATGGTCGGATCGATCAAGGGATGACGGTCCCTTCCATGGTGCATGCAGCCGCAGCGTGCGGCCGAGGTCCCGAGTGATGGGGCCCGATTTCATTCAGGAGGGTGCAATGAAGAAGGCACTCATTTCGATTCTGGGGACCGCCATGCTGGCCATCGGCCTGCTGGCGACCCCCGCGTTTCTGTTCGCCACCGGCGAAGAGGAGGCCATGGACGCCGGAGAGCTCACGGCGGCCGGCGTATTCCCGGTCGAACCGGGGATCACCCTGCGGGCGGGCTGGAACTCCGGCCGCTGGGGCAGCGCGGCCGACAACGTGTGGGCGCAGCAGTGGGAAGCCGACACCAACGTGACGCTGGAGTTCGTGGAGATGGACAACCGAGAGAAGATCACCATTGCCTTCTCTGCGGATGACTACCCCGACTTCATGCTGGGCACCGACGGACTGGACAAGAACCTCATCTCCCGGCTGCTGCAGGACGGCGTGGCCGTCGACCTGCGGCCCTACCTGT
>JAPPKD010000297.1 GCA_028820215.1 Spirochaetaceae bacterium
GGGTTTCGGAATCCAGCTATGGGTTTCGCCCTGGGCGCAGCGCCCACGACGCGGTGCTGAAGGCGCGTGAGTACGTGGCCGGCGGCAAGCGGTGGGTGGTCGACATGGACCTGGAGAAGTTCTTCGACCGGGTGAACCACGACCTGCTGATGGCGCGTGTTGTGTCCCGCACAGTTTCGACATGGAATTCTCGGCCGGGTTTGCATCGGCGGTCGGGATGCCGTACGTTGCCGGCATGGCTTCCGTTCGCACGCTCCGTCCGCCGGTTGAGACCTCGCCGGGCGCCGAGTCGCCGACGGCGGCGGACTTCCCCGGCTGCAAGCCGGTCCACCTGCCGCGGGAGGAGCTCGACGACTGCGAGATGCGGCTTGAATACTGGGACACCGCCACCGAGACGGCCTGGGTCTGCGATCCGGTCAGCTCCTGCCACGAAGGCCCCACGCGTCGCCTGGGGAGGTTGGCCGCGTTCATCGCCCAGGTGCGCGGGGTGCCGGTGGAGTGCCTCGGCACCACCGACCTGACCGAACGCGACGCCCACGGCGAGCCGCGGCTCATCATGCAGGCCGATGAGATGGTGTACCTGCACCCGACGCGCTCGCGGCTGCCGGTGCCGGTGCTGACGATCGGCGAGCATGACTTCCCGGACGTGGTGCTGGAGGTGGACCACACCACCGACGCGCACCGGCGCAAGCTGCCGCAGTACGAGGCGTGGGGGTTCCCGGAGGTGTGGATCGAGGTGTCCGATGCTGATGCGCCGAGCCGGCCGCGGAGGCGGCGGTCGGGGCTGACCATCCACCTGCTGGAGGATGGGGCGTATCGGCAGGCGGCGGCGAGCCGGGCGTTTCCCGGCTGGACGGCGGCGGAGATCCACGCGGCGCTGAACGAACAGACGTTCTCGGCGCAGACCAGCGCGGCGCTGGAACGGGTGGGCGCGGTGCTCGGGGAGCGCGAAGGCACCGGCCCGGACGACGACCCGCTGCTGGGCGCGCAGCGCCGCCGGAGCCGGGCGGAGGGCCATGCGGCAGGCAGGGCGGAAGGGCTCGTCGCATTGGCGCGTGCGCTGTTGGCGGCGCGCGGCGTCGAGGTGTCGACCGGGTTCCCCGGCGTGCCAGGCTTCGCCGAGCTGCCCGAACACGTCATCGCGGAAGCCGCCACCGCGTGCGTCAGCGAGGCGGACTTCCGGGAGCGTCTGCGCAACCGGTAGCCGGCCCGCCGAGGCGGGGGGTGTTGGAATACCACCCTGCTGAAGAAAAGGCCGTGACGGCAATCCTCGCGCGCCGATTTGTTCGGATCATGGTCATTTTGGCGGCTCCGCGGCCGGGTGTGCCGTGTGGGACGGCTCCCATGATCTCCCGCCGGTAGGACACCTGCCGGCGGTGGTGAGGATCTTGATGGCGGACGAGACCAGCCGGTCCAGGATCGCGCCGCCGACCACGGGGTCGGGGAACGTCGCGTACCAGTCGTCCGGCGGCCGGTTGGAGGTCATCCACCGTGCAACTGCGTCCCAGCCGTTCCTCGGCCAACACGTAGAGCATCTCGGCCTCCTGCTGGTCGAGCTTGCGGAATGCAAGATCGTCGAGAATCAAAAGATCGACCGCCACTGCCTTCCTCAGCATGCGCTGCGCACGCTCGGCGGAGTCGGCCAGCACCTCCGAGAGCGTTAACGTCGAGATCGAGATGTCGGGTGCGGTAAGGCGGGCTATCGAGGAGCATCAGTGTACCGAGTTCGAGCGCTACGCCAAGAAGCGCCGACTGGAGTACCGATTCGACCGGCGTCACGGCAAAGGCAGTCATGGCCGCGTCCACGTAGGCGGACGCTTTATTACCGTTGCGCGCAGAGATCTCGGGAAGGGCCTGTTGGCGGCGATGTTGAAGGATCTCGAAATCGACCAGGAGGATTTCTGATGCAGTACCTGTATCCGTGCGTGCTGACCCCGGAGGCAGAAGGGGGATGTGCCGTGTCGTTTCCGGACGTAGCGGGGGCGCTGACCTGCGGCGACGACCGGGCCGAAGCGCTTGCGATGGCCGAAGATGCCTTGGTAGCCGCGCTGGCCGGGTACGTTCGGGAGCGATGGGACATTCCGGCGCCGAGCCCTGCGGGCCGCGGTCAGGAGCTGGTCGCCGTGCCACCCATCGCCGCTGCGAAGCTGGCGCTCTACACGGCCATGCGGCAGCAGCGTATTACCACCGCCGCACTCGCGGTCCGTCTGGGACTGGATGCACCTGCCGTGCGCACGCTCATCGATCCCGACCAGCGCTCGCCCCTCGCCAACGTGGAACGGGCGTTGCGTGCCGTCGGGCGCTCTCTGGTGGTCGGCGACCGGGCGCACGCGTGATGTCTCGGCGCAGGCGAACGAGGATCATCGAACCGCGGTAACCATCTGCGCACTCCAGAAATCGCGGTCAGATTTTCCGGAATCCGCACGCCGGCACACCTCATCGAAGTACCGCCGCCCGGCATGCTCGTCCATGACCGCCAGCATCGCGCGCGCCCGCCGGGCGTGCTCGTTCAGTTCGCGCAGCGGCGCATCGACGTGCAGCGCGGCGAGCCGGCGAAACAGCTCCCGCGCCACCGGCACGAACCGTTCGACTTTGCCCTTGTCGGTGCTGCGGCCGACCCGGCACGGATCGATGAACACGCCGTAGTGCTCGGCTGCCTCGCCCAGAGCGCGGTTGATCTGCGGGTCCCACAGATCCGGCTTGAGCACGCCGGCCTTCAGGTTGTCCGGCGAGACGAGCTCGGTGCTGCCGCCGTAGAAGTGCCACATCGAGCAGAAGCTCCCGGTGAAGCTCTGCTGGCGCTCGCGCCGCGTGCCGGCGGCGATCCGCGCCTGCGACTGCCCGGCCCGCCAGCGCCGGTAGATCTCCCACAGGTCTCGATGCTTCATCCGTCGATAGCTCATCCGGTGTCTTGCCTCCCAAGACACCATCGGGCGTTCGATCGGGGTGGGGATTCTTCGTGACCCTGCCGCCCTCACAACTGGGGAATCTCGATGACCCCAACACTCGATCAGGTGGGGAATCTATGTGACCCCCGACACCTGGCCCGCGAGGTATTCGACTGTGGCGACCTGCGGGCCTTCTATACACGCACGGTGCGCACGCGCAGCGACGATCCCTCGCGCGAGCGTGAGTTCGAGGCCCTCTATGTCGGGACACAAGCGGTGCTGCTCAACGAGACCAAGGCATCGGCCCGCCCCGAGTACGCGCAGGAGTTCGTGCAATTTCTGGAGAGCGGGCAGTTTGCGCAGTACGTTCCGGAGTACCCGCGGTTGCCGATCGTGCCGGTGTTCTCGTCGCTGAGCATACCGGCCGACGTGGTCACGTATCTGACGCGGCGGGGAATCTATGCGGTGGCGATGGGCGATGAGGCCATGCAGGTGCTCAACCTGGACGAGCTGCGCACGCGAAGCCGCGCACGCTGACGACGGTCGGCAGCTCGGCGTCAGCGAGAAGTCTTGCGCTCGTGGCGTTCGGCGGCCGCGATTCGCGCCAGCGACTGTCCGGCCCGGCAGCGCCGGTAGATCTCCCAATCGTCGCCAGCGGCCGTCAGATCCCGACCATCGCCTACTGACTCATCAAGCGCCAGGAGAAGTACCGCGAACTAAACACCGATTACTACGATCGCCAGCGATCGACGCATCTGATGAACAGGTGGGAACGGGCGACCACGAACCCTATCACCATGGACGAACCGGCTGGTACGTGGCCCACCTGATGCCCGAAGCGCTGCATCCAACGCCCGTGTCGACGCCGCCGAAGCGTGGGCCGGGCCCCAGGAAGACGGAGGTGCCCCCGTCACTCAACGGCGGACCACCGACCCCATCGCTACGCCGGGGTGGGGACTTTTACTTCGGCAGAAGTGGGGAGACTTGCTCCGGTATTGACAACTGGGCACTCCGACGGTGGTGGACGGGCTGATCCAGCGAGCGCTGCACCAGGCGATGAGCCGCAGTTGAAACGCGGCGGTCGGATCGTGGGTATCAAGGGTGAGCCGGCCCACGGGATGGCGATTCTCATCCCGGCGATGGCCGGATAGGATGGAGGGCAGGACCATGGCCGTGGCGTTCGACACGCTGAAGGCAGCGACGCGGCTGCGAGATAAGGCCGGCTTCAGCGAGAAGCAGGCAACCGAGCTGGTGGCGACGTTCGCCGACGGGTTCGTCGAGAACCTCGCGACGAAGGACGACGTGGGACATCTGCGCGGCGACGTGGAGAAGTTGCGCGTCGACATGGAGAAGCTGGAGACATCGTTGCGTGGCGACATGGCGAAACTCGAAACGTCGCTGCGTGGTGACATGGAGAAAATGGCGCTGCGCACGGATCTGGAGAAGACGGAGGCGAAGATGGTGGGCGAGATGAGCAAACTCGCGCACCGCCTGACCGTGCGGCTTGGCGGGGCGATCGGAGCGGGGGTCGCCATTCTCGTGGCGGTGGACAAGCTGTTCTGACGCCATCGTTGGATCCCGAACTGAATCGTCTGTGATGAGTGACGTGATGCAGCGGCAACCTGCGACCCCGGAGGAGGTGTGGGCGATCTTGCGCGAGGTCTCCGCAAGTCAGCGCGAGACCGACCGTCGGATGCAGGAAACCGACCGGCAGATGCAGGAAACCGACCGTCGGATGCAGGAGACGGATCGGCAGATGCAGGAGACGGATCGGCACATGAAGGAGACCGACCGCCAACTGCGCGAGCTGAAGGATCTGTTCAACGGTCAGTGGGGCAAACTGATGGAGGCTCTGGTGGAAGGCGACCTGGTCGAGTTGCTCCGCCAGCGCGGCATCGACGTCGACCACACGGTGTGCAACCTCAAGAGCAGAAACGGCGCGCCGCGCTGGGAGATCGACATCATCGCCGCAAACGGGGACGAGGTGGTGGCGGTGGAGGTGAAGACCACCCTCAAGGTGAGGCAGGTTGCGGAGTTCATCGAGACGCTGAAGGTATTCCCCAGGGAGGCGCCGTCGGTCTACCGGGGCAAGCGGACCCATGGGGCGGTGGCGTACCTGAAAGCGGACGAAGCGGCGGACGTGTATGCGGAGCGCCAGGGCTTGTACGTCATCAGAGCGACCGGCAGCAGCGCGAGCATCACGAACGAAAAGGACTCCAGGCCGCGGACATTCGGCGCGTAGCGCACACACGGAACCGAGACAAACACACGAACGGATCGACGATCAGCGCATCTGGCGCACCTCCGCAGGAACGTGTTCGTCGACCCAGTACAGGTGCTTGCCGGGCTCGACCACGTACTGGCGAATCAGCCGCTCCTGGTCGTCGAACATCTGAAGCGCGGCGGTCGGATCGTGGGTATCAAGGGTGAGCCGGCCCACGGGATGGTGATTCTCATCCTGGCGATGACCGGATAGGATGAAGGACAGGACCATGGCCGTGGCGTTCGACACGCTGAGGGCAGCGACGCGGCTGCGAAATAAGGCCGGCTTCAGCGAGAAGCAGGCAACCGAGCTGGTAGCGACGTTCGCCGACGGGTTCGTGGAGAACCTCGCGACGAAGGACGACGTGGAG
>JAPPKD010000129.1 GCA_028820215.1 Spirochaetaceae bacterium
CCGATCGAGCTGGAGTTGATGGACTTTGCCGGCTGGGCGGTCGACGTGTTCGCGGAGGCGATCGAGGACTACAACGCGCTCACTCCCAACGTGACCATCACCCAGACCTCGCTGCCCGGCAGCGCAGCGGTGAACGATCAGCTCCTGGTCCGTATCGCGGGCGGCAATCCACCTGACATCGCCTGGGTAATTGCCGCGTTCGCGGTGTCGCTTGCCAACCAGGGCGGCCTGCTGGCGCTCGATCCGTACATGGAGGCCGCGGGATGGGATACCGCCGATCCGGGCTACGGACGGTTCTACGACTTCGCCGCGCAGAGCTTCGTGCTGGACGGAAAGCTGTATGGGGTGCCCGGTTCGGTCAACCCGTTCGCGATAGGCTACAACAAGGAGATGTTCCTGGATGCCGGCTTGCCGACTCCACTGGAACTCGCGGAAGCCGGAAACTGGACCTGGGACACGTTCCTGGAATCGGCCAAGGCACTGACCGGCGGCGAGGGTGCCGATCGCGTGTTCGGTTATGCGGCGCGCTGGCGCCCGTGGCTGCTGGCGATGCGGGTATGGCAGAACGGCGGCGACTTCTGGAACGAAGACAAGACCGCGACTCGGCTGCACGAGCCGGAGGCGGTCGAGGCGATCCAGTGGTACTTCGACCTGCACCTCAAGCACGGGGTGGCCCCGGAGATGGTGAGCACGGCGTCGCACGGCGGCCTGTTCCAGGCCGGCCAGGTGGCGATGATCGACCAGGGCCCCGCCGGCCGCGGCGCGTTCATGGACCTGCCATTCACCTTCGAGTTGGCGCCGCAGCCCACCAAGGTGCGCTCGGTGAGTTGGGCCGGCGGCGGCTCGCTGGTGATGCCGGTCGGGCAGGAGCACCCCGAGGAGGCGTTCAAGTTCATCGAGTACTTCTTCTCGGCGCCCGGTATCTCGACCATGCTGCGCAACGGGGGCCCGGGAACCGCGGTGGTGGACGGCATGAACACGCCGGATTTCCTGTACAGCCCGCCCACCAACCCCGAGATCTGGATTGAGAGCCTTCCGACCGCCGAGCCGGTGCCGTGGATCGTGCGCAACACCGACTTCCTGAACATCCTTACCGAGCAGATCGACCGGGTGGCGATCGGCGACCAGACCGCGGCCGAGGCGGGCGCGATCATGCAGCCGCTGCTCGACGACCTGGTGAAGCCGTAGCGCGCGGCAGCATGCCCTCGGAGTCTTGCCGGATCGCGACAGACTCCGGGGGCACGACAGGTGACGATTTGGGACGCGAGGCGAAGTTGTCTGCCGGTCGGTCAACCGGTACCGTGACGCGGGCCTGAAGTATGCTCCCATGACGCGCAATCTCTCCTGGCGGGGACGCGAGCGCCTGGCTGCGGCGCTGTTCCTGCTGCCCGCGGTAGCGGGAATCCTGCTGCTGCGTATCTACCCGATAGGCTCCTCCCTGCTGCTTGGCCTCACCGAGACCAAGTTGCTGGGAGGAAGCGAATTCGTCGGTCTGGCCAACTACGTAGCCGCGCTGACCCGCCCGGAACTCTACCGGGTCATCTTCAACTCCGCCTACTTCGCGTTCGGGTCACAGTTCCTGACCCTGATCGTGGGGTTGATGTTCGCGGTGGCGCTCAACACCCGGCTGCGGGCGATCGGCCTGTACCGGTTCATCTTCTTCTTTCCGTTCGTCACCACGTGGACCGCGGTGGCGCTGGTGTGGCAGTGGTTCCTGTCCACCGAAGTGGGCACCGTCAATCTGTTCCTGGCACGGTTCGGGATCGCACCGGTGCCGTGGCTCACGTCGCCGCGCTACGCCATGCTGGCGGTGATCATCGTGTTCACCTGGAAGGCGTTCGGCTACAAGATGGTCATCCTGCTAGCCGCGCTGCAGGGCATCCCGGAGGAGTACTACGAGGCCGCCAACATCGACGGCGGCTCGCGCGTGCAGGTGTTCTTCCGCATCGTGCTGCCGCTGATCACGCCGGCCATCTTCTTCGCCATCGTGGCCGGCATCATCAACAGCCTGCAGGTGTTCGATCCCATCTTCATCATGACCGAAGGCGGCCCGGCCCGCGCCACCACCACCATCGGCTACTTCATCTACGAGCGCGGGTTCCGCACCTTCGAGTTCGGCTACGCGGCGGCGGTGTCCTGGATCCTGTTCATTCTGATCTTGCTGCTGACCCTGGGGCAGTGGCGCCTGCAGCGGCGCTGGGTGTTCTACGGATGACTCGCCGAGCACTCGATCCCGGCATGCTGGTGCTGCACGCGGTGCTGATCGCATCGATTCTGGCGATGGTGGTGCCGTTCGCCTGGATGGTGACCACGTCGCTGAAGAACCTGACGCAGGCGTATGCCATGCCGCCGGTGTGGATTCCCAAGCCGGTGACCTGGGCCAACTACCCGATCGCGATACTGGAGAAGGGCATCGGGCGCGGCTTCTGGAACAGTACCGTGGTGACCGCGGCCGTGGTGGCGGGCCAACTGGTGATTTCGTCGCTTGCCGCCTACGCCTTCGCGCGTATCGAGTTCCGCAGCCGCAATGCGCTGTTCCTGATGTTCCTGGCCACCATGATGATCCCGGTACACGTGACCATGATCCCGATCTACGTGATGTTCCGGTCCCTCGGCCTGCTCAACACGTACCAGGCCCTGATCCTGCCGGCGCTGGTGAATCCGTTCGCGATCTTCCTGCTGCGCCAGTTCTTTCTCACCCTGCCGCGGGAGATGGAGGAGTCGCTGTTCATCGACGGCGGCAGCCGCTTCCAGGCTTACTGGTACCTGACCATGCCGCTGTCGAAAGCCGGACTGGCGGCGGTGGCGATCTTCGCCTTCATCAATACCTGGAACGATCTGCTCTGGGCCCTGGTGGCGATCACCGAGGGGCGCATGCAGACGCTGCCGGTCAAGCTGGCGCTGTTTACGGGCGAGTACATTACTACAATCCACCTGCAGATGGCCGGGGCGACGGTGGCCACGGTGCCGATCCTGGTGGTGTTCTCGCTGCTGCAGAAGCAGTTCGTGCAGGGCGTGGTGCTGAGCGGGCTCAAATCGTGAACATCCTGGTGCTGCTCACCGACCAGTGGCCGGCGACCCACTTCGGTCATCGCGGCGCGCCGATTGCGACACCTCGGGTCGACGAGTTGGTGCGCGGCGGCACGCTGTTCGAGAACGCGTTCACCAGTTGTCCGCTGTGCTCTCCCGCGCGCGGCACCCTGTTGACCGGGTTGCGGCCGTGGCGCAGTGGCATGGTGGACAACTACGGAGTCGGCTACTCGCTGCAGCGCCCGCTCGACACCGGCTTGCGCACCTGGCTCGAGGCGGGCGCCGACGCCGGCTACCGCGTCGGCTACTTCGGAAAGTGGCACCTGGGACCGGACGGCCCGCGCCGGCGCGGCGCCGCGGAGTCCAGCCCCAGCATCGACACCCGCCAAGTGCCGTTCGACGAGAAGCCGGGGGGACACAGCTATGCCGCGGTAGCGGCCCGCTATGCCGAGGAGCGGCGCCGCCTGGTCTCGGGCAACCCGCCGTTCTACGGCGAGTTGCCCGGCGGCCGCGAGCACACCCAGGCCTTCCGCCTAGTGGAGGAGGTGCGCGGCTTCCTGGAGCGCCACGCGCAGGGTGGGGGCACCAGTCCGTTCCTGCTGACCGCATCGTTCACCGGGCCGCACTTCCCGCACTACCTGCCGGCCGCCTACGCGCACCGCTACCGGCCGGAGGACGTGCCATTGCCGCCGAGCCTGCACGACGACTTTGCCGGCAAGCCGTGGTTCCACCGCGTCCCGTGGTGGCCGAGCATGGACACCTCGGCGTTCGATGACGCCGAGTGGCGGCGGGCGATCGCCCACACCTGGGGACACATGACCATGGTGGACGAGGCGATAGGCTGCGTGCTGGATCTGCTCGCCACGCATGGCCACGACCGGGATACGGCGGTGCTGTTCGCCGCCGACCACGGCGACATGTGCGGTGAGCACAACCGCTTCGACAAGGCCGCCTACTTCTACGAGGAGGTGCTGCGCATTCCGCTGTGCATCCGCCTGCCGGGCGCCGCGCCCGCCGTGAACGCCGCCCCGGTGTCGTTCATCGACCTCGGTACCACGCTGTTTCACCTGCTCGGCGACGGCGAGCAGGGCGCCGCCACCGATGGCCGCGACCTGACGCCGCTGGTCGGCACCGACCGCGTGCCTGCCGATTGGGACGATGCCGCGTACGCCTCCTACCACCGCTACAACGGCATCAGCTTCGAGTGCCGCTGCATCCGCACCGCGACCCACAAGTACGTCTGGAATCCGCAGGACGTCGACGAACTGTATGACCTGGACCGCGACCCGGCCGAGCTTGTCAACCTGGTCGACCGTCCCGCCTGCGCCGGCGTCCGCGGCGAGCTGTCGGGGCGGCTGCGCACGTGGTTGCGGTCCACCGGCGATCCCCTCCCGGCAAACGCCGCCGACCTGCCGGCCGCCGGCACGATACTCGCCACCGGGCAGCCCGGTCCCTGAATCCGGTACATTGCGCACGTCAACGCACGACCGAGTTGAGCCGGCGCCGTCGCCGGCCTATGATCTGGCCGTGTCGGGTGGTGCAAACACCCATCACAGGAGGAAGAATGAGTCAAGCCAAGATCGATCCCCGCGTTTACGACCTGTTCGACGACTACACCCACGACCGCATCAGCCGCAGGCAGTTTCTGTCGCGCTCGGCCGCGATCACGGTAGGCGGCGTATCGGCGCTGGCGATGGCCCAGGCGCTGCTGCCGCGCTATGCCGAGGCGCAGACCATCTCGTTCACCGACGAACGCATCAAGGCGCTGTACGTGGAATACCCGTCACCGGGCGGCAGCTCCGGTGAGATGCGCGGCTACCTGGTACAGCCGGCTGGCGCGGGTCCGTTCCCGGCCGTCCTGGTGATCCACGAGAACCGCGGCCTCAACCCCTACATCGAGGATGTCGCACGCCGCGCCGCGGTGGCGGGATTCCTGGCTCTGGCTCCGGACGGCCTGTCACCGATCGGCGGCTATCCCGGCAACGACGACGACGGGCGTGCCATGCAGCGTTCCCTGGACCAGGACAAGCTGCGCCAGGACATGGTGAACAGCGCTCACGTTCTGAAGAACCACGAGTTGAGCACCGGCAAGCTGGGTGCGGTCGGGTTCTGCTGGGGTGGTGGCATCGTGAATCTGCTGGCGGTCCGGCTCGGCGCCGAACTGGACGCGGGCGCACCGTTCTATGGTCCGCCGGCACCGACTGCCGAGGTTGGCAACATCCAGGCGCCGTTGCTGATCCACTACGCCGAGAACGACGATTGGGTGAATCGGGCACGGCCCGACTACGAGGCCGCCCTCAAGGAACACGGCAAGACGTACCAGATGCACTCCTATCCGGGCACCCGGCACGGTTTCCACAACAACTCGACGGCGCGCTACGACGAGGCCGCCGCCCACCTCGCCTGGGAGCGCACCATCGCGTTCTTCAAGGAACACTTGGCGTAGTTCGGCATCTCCGCGGCTTCCGGCGCGCGCAGAGGGAAGGTC
>JAPPKD010000246.1 GCA_028820215.1 Spirochaetaceae bacterium
CGATCAGGTCCAGGCCGGCGAGGCTGTCCGCGTCCAGGAAACGGTCCAGCGTGGTAGACACTTCCACCGCGAACCCTTCCCCTTCCAGGACACCGCGGAATATCTCCGCCACCTGCCCCGGCTCGTGGCCGTCCCAGCCACCCCAGACGATCAACGCTTGTTGCTGTTGCTGCATGACGGCCCGATGGTACCCGGTCGGTGCCGGCGCTGAAACCCCGGCGGCATACGTCGCAGTGCCTGGCCATTGCGGTGACCGGAATACACAACGTCAATCCATTTTGCTACGGATGGTGCCGAATGCGTGCCCTTGTCGAATCGACTGTCGAATTGACCTGTCGAATTGACATTGCGCCGCTTGAGAATATGGCGCCCGGTCCGGTACCATTGGTATCGAAGGAGGACTTCCATGAGAAAGAAGAGGATTTCGTTGGTCGCGCTGACAACGGCGGCGACGGCGTTGGTCGCTGCGGGCTTCGTACACGCGGACACGATGGTCAACTCGCCGGACTACGCGGTGCGCTGGTGGAACTCGCTGAGTCCCGAACAGATGGTGGCGGCGCTGCACGGCGACATGGCCACCGACGAGCAGGCGGCGGCGGCGAAGAAGATGCACGCGGACCTGGATTTCGCCACCACCTACCACGTGGACCTGGCCGCCACCAAGATCAACGGCCACCTGAGCTTCGACAGCGTGGGCGCCTGGTGGGAATCGCTGAACTGCCAGTTGATGCGCATCGCCGCGGGCGACGGCAACACCGCCGACTCCATGAGCGCCTTCTGCGCGCACTATCCGGGCTCCGGCCACGAGAAGATCCTGGGTGACGAGGCACTGGCGCACGTGCACAAGGTCGGCATGGCGCTACTCGGCCGAAGCGATCCCGGAATGTACGAGGCCCCGGCCGCCGACTCCTCCATGTAGAACCCCACGCGGGCGGTTCCCCTCACCGGCGGCCCCGGAGGGGGAGCCGCGGTGCGTGGCCGGGCGCGAAAGTGGCGCCCGGCCGCGCGCCGTTACATCAATCGCGGTCCAGTTCTATCCGCCGGTGCTGTTCGCCGGAGCGGATCATTGCCAGCACCACCGCCAGCGTCTCCAGGTTGTCGGCCAGGTCCACGCTCGGGCGGCGCCCTTCCCGCAGTGCCGCGGTGAACTCCGCGAGCACCAGGTCGAGCCGCGGTGCGCTGTCGGCGGCGGCCAGTTGCCGTTGTCGTGTGCCCTGGAACAGGGTAATGCCGGCATCGTCCCAGCGCAGCGCACCGCGCGGCCCGCGCACCGTCCAGACGCCCTCCCACGGCGTGTTCAGGTCGGGCAGCGCCCAGCTCGCCGAAAACGTGGCGCACAGGCCGCGCTCCATCTCGATCAGGGCCGCCACCGACGGAAACGGCCACGGCGAATCCGCCGCGCTTGCCATTGTGCTCGCCGTGACCGCCAGTGCCTCGCAGCCGGTGACGTAGCGCAGCAGGTCGACCTGGTGGGTGTTGTTCTCGAGCAGCACCGGGTAGCGCAACTCGTTGCGCCAGTCGCCCGCCGCGAACCGGTGCGAAACGAAGTACTGCAGGTCGATCACCTCCGGAGCGCCGATCTCCCCGCCCTGGACGATGTCGTGCATGGCGACGGCGCCGCCGCGGAAACGGTAGTCCTCGCCGACCATCACGGTGGTGCCCGCGCCGGCCGCCGCGGCGCGCATGCGCTCGCCCGAGGCCGCGTTGCCGGTGAGCGGCTTCTCCACCAGCACGTGCTTGCCGTGCCGCAGCGCCGTCACCACGTCGTCCTCGTGGCGGAAGTAGGGCGTGGTCACCAGCACCGCGTCGGCCTCCGGCGCTCGCTCCAGGGCCGCCGCCAGCGAGTCCGTGCAGCGCTCGAAAGCCAAGCCGGTGCGCTCGGCCGCGAAGCGCTGCGCCTCCGGGGAGCGGGTGGCCACGGCGGCGTACCGCCAGTTCCGGTCGGCCAGCACCACTTCCATCCAGCGCCGGCCGAACCCGCCCAGACCCACTTGAATCAACTGCATGCGCGACCTGACCCCCGTAAAGCAATGCCCGTCGTCCGGAGAGAGACGCTCGCCGCACGGAACGGCGCGCCGCCTGCCCTACCCTGCTACTGGACGTACTTCAGCCACTGCGCCTTGGCGGCTTCCAACTGCTCCATCAGCACGCGGCGCGAGTGGTCGTCGGCGAATACCGGGGCGCGTGAAAAGTAGCGCAGCAGGTCGTCGATGCGTTTGATCGAGTTGCGCTTCGCCTTGCGTTCCAGGGAGGCGACGCGGCGTTCCCGTTCGCCCTCGTCGACCCCCTCCTTCTTCTGCGCCTCGTCGATCTTCTTGAAGTAGGGCTCGGTCCACTGCTCCGGCACCTGCCCGGTATTGATGATGTACTCGGCGTTGCGGTGGCGGTCGTACACCACGCGACCGAGCACTTTGCCGATGATCACCACGCCCCAGCGCAGGCCCAGGACGAACAGCGCGATGAAAGCGATGAAGGAAATGAGAACCAGGAGCATCTAACGCTTCATCATACTGCCGCGGCGGCTGCGCGGCTACCGATGGTGCGCGCCGGGCCGCGCCGGGCACGCCGGCACGCTGGCCGAGGCCCGTCGCGCACCGCGTGGTGCCGGGCGGCAACGAGGCCACGGCGCCCTCGCCACTGCGGTCGGGTTGCCGGCTGGCGCGGCGGACCGGCCCCGTCCTGTCGTTCATGTCTTCCACACACCGTCGCAGTACATCCGCCCGTTTCCGCCGTTGCCCGGCGTGCCGGTGCGCGGCACTGATGGTACTCTGTGCATGCCGCCGCCGTACCAACGCCGAGGTTCGCGGCTGGTTTGCGGCGGCGCATCATCGCGCGATGAGTCGATTGGCTGAACTGTTGCTGTGGACGGCGATTGCCGGCGCCTGCATCCCGCTCGGAGCGGGCCTGGCCCAGGTTCAGCGCATCCTGCCGCGCTGGCTGGACGAGGAGCTGCGCCACTTCGTCATCGCCTTCGGGGGCGGCGTGCTGGTGGGGGCGGTGGCGCTGGTGCTGGTGCCCGAGGGGGCAGACCGCCTGCCACATCCGGTGGCGGCCACCGCGCTGCTGCTGGCCGGCGGGGCGGCGTTCATGGCGGTCGACCGCGTACAGGCGAAACGGCACCGGGCCGCGCCGCAGTTCATCGCCATGGGCGCCGACTTCCTGCCCGAGTCGCTGGCGCTCGGCGGCATGTTCGCGGCCGGCGCGGACGGGGCGGTGCTGCTGGCGCTGCTGATCGGCCTGCAGAACCTCCCCGAAGGGTTCAACTCGTGGCGCGAGCTGGCCGGGCACATCCGCCGCGGCGCCGCCCTGCGCCGCATGCTGCTGCTGGCGCTGCTCGGCCCGGTGTGCGGCGCCGTTGGCTGGCTCTGGCTGGCCGGCTACGAAGCCGTGCTCGGCGCCATCATGCTGTTCGCCGCCGGCGGCATCCTCTACCTCACCTTCCAGGACATCGCCCCGCAGGCGCGCCTGGAGCGCCACTGGACCCCACCCCTCGGCGCCGTGCTCGGCTTCGCCCTGGCCCTGGTCAGTGAACTGGTGTTCAAGTAGCCCGAGGCCTGCCGCGCCTCACCCGCAAGTTGCTCGACGGCGGCGCCATCGGCGCGCCGGGCCAGCTCGACATCGTGTTCGCCAAGCCGTGGGCCGACTATCCGGGCACCCACTACGTGACCGAGCCGTGGATGTTCCTGCTCGACATGGGCTGCCACCACTTCGACATGCTGCGCTCCGTCGTGGGCGCCGAGCCGGAAGCGGTGCGGGTGGTGTCGTGGAATCCCGCGTGGGGCTGGCATGCCGGCGACGCCAGCCACGTCGCGGTGTTCGAGTTCCCCGGCGGCCTGGTGGCGGTCCACCGCGCGAGCGGATGCAGCACCGGGGCGGCCACGCCGTGGCACGGCGCCTGGCGCATCGAGGGCCCGGAGGGGAGCATCACCTGGGAGGATGAGCGCGTGTTCGTGACCCGCGAGCACCGTACCGAACAGCCGCGCCGCGACGAGATCGCCGCTCCGCAGCCGGCAGCGCGGTCCGGGCCTGAAGCGGTGCTCGACGAGTTTGTCGCCGCTCTGGCCGAACGGCGCGAGCCGGAGTGCAGCGGCCGCGACAACCTGGGCACGATGGCGATGGCCTTCGCCGCGGTGCGCAGCGCCCAACAGGGAGGCCGGCGTCTGCGGCTGACCGAGATCACGGGGGCTGCCCCGGCACCCGACTGAGGCAACCGCTCGACCGGTGTCCCCGGTTGGCCGGATACGTCCTGCCGAAGCTGCCTCTTGCTGCCGCGCCTGGTACTCGCCACCAATGGGCGCGCCACTTGGGTACTCCTGCCGAGCCCGATGTAGTTTGGCGATTTCGGCGATTCGGGTGGTTGACTTATGCCGGCGGCCGGATAAAATTGGCTGGCTTGCTAGCCTCCTGTTAGACTTGGGCTACGTACATGCAGCGCGGACGCCAACCTGCTTCGCTTGCATGGCACGGGCAAATCGACCATAAGGATACTGTTGTGGAGACCCCTGTTCTCGAGGTCAAGGACCTGCGCACCTACTTCAAGCTGGAGGAGGGCACGCTGAAGGCGGTCGACGGCGTCAGCTTCTCGGTGGCGCCGAAGAAGACGCTCGGCATCATCGGCGAGAGTGGCTGCGGCAAGAGCGTCACGGCGCAATCGATCCTGCGCATCGTGCCGCCGCCGGGCGAGATCAAGTCGGGCGAGATCGTCCTCAACCGGGAGGGGCACGACTCGGTCGACCTGACCCAGCTCGACCCGTTCGGCCAGTCGGTGCGCTCGATCCGCGGCAAGGAGATCTCGATGATCTTCCAGGAGCCGATGACCAGCCTGTCGCCGGTGCACACCATCGGCAACCAGATCGAGGAAGCGATCCTGCTGCACAAGACCGACGACAAGAACGAAGCCCACCAACTGGCGATCGACATGATCGAGCGGGTGGGCATCGGCAACGCCAGTCAGCGCGTCGAGGAGTATCCGCACCAGCTCTCCGGCGGCCTGCGGCAGCGCGCGATGATCGCCATGGCGCTGTCCTGCAACCCGTCGCTGCTGATCGCCGACGAGCCGACCACCGCCCTGGACGTGACGGTGCAGGCGCAGATCCTGGACTTGATGGCGCACCTGCAGGAGCAGTTCGGCATGGCGATTCTCTATATCACCCACGACCTGGGGGTGATCGCCGAGATCGCCGACGAGGTGGCGGTGATGTACCTGGGGCGGGTGGTCGAGCACGCCGAGACCAAGGAGATTTTCCGCAACCCGCTGCACCCCTACACCCGACTGCTGCTGAAGTCGATCCCGCGCATGGGCAAGGATTCCAAGGTGCGGCTCGACGCCATCAAGGGAACCGTTCCCATCCCGCTCGATCCCCCGCGCGAGTGCGGCTTCTTCAGCCGCTGCCCGGACGCCATGGACGGCAAGTGCAACGCCGACATCCCGGCGCTGATTCAGGCCAACGAGGCACACCGGGTACGCTGTTATCTGCACAGCGATGAAATAGAAG
>JAPPKD010000292.1 GCA_028820215.1 Spirochaetaceae bacterium
TTTGCTCGGCGCACTCCGCACCTCCTGGCGAAAGCCCATGCCGGGCGCAGCAAGAGAACCGCCCGCGAGCGGGCGGTCGAGCTCATCGACCGGGTCGGTATCGCCGCTCCCTCGCGGCGGGTGGACGACTATCCCGGTCAGATGAGCGGCGGGATGCGCCAGCGGGTGATGATAGCCATGGCGCTGAGCTGCAACCCGCGCCTGCTGTTCGCCGACGAGCCGACCACCGCCCTGGACGTCACCATCCAGGCGCAGATCGTCGACCTGATGCTGGAGCTGCACGAGGCCTACGGCATGTCGCTGGTGGTGATCACCCACAACATGGGGCTGGTCGCCCGCATGGCGCAGCGCGTGGCGGTGATGTACCTGGGCCGGATCGTCGAGCTCACCGACGTCCACTCGGTATTCAAGCGCCCCCGGCACCCCTACACGCAGGGGTTGCTGCGCTCGATGCCGCTGCGCGGAGTGACCAAGAGCACGGCCCTGGAGGCGATCGAGGGCACGGTGCCGTCGCCCTACGGACAGCGGCGCGGGTGCAGCTTCGCGCCCCGCTGCCCGCACGCCGAGCCGCGCTGCTTCACCGACGAGCCGCCGGTGACCGAGAGCGAAGAGGGCCACCGGGTGGCCTGCTGGCTCTACGAATGAGCGTTCTGGAAGTCGAGGGGCTCACCAAGCTCTTCCCCATCCATCGCGGCCTGCTGCGGCGCCGGGTGGGCGACATCCGCGCCGTGGACGGCGTGAGCTTCTCGGTGGCCGCGCGCGAGACGCTCGGCATCGTCGGCGAGTCAGGCTCCGGCAAGACCACCGTCGCCCGCTGCCTCATGCGGCTGGTGGAGCCGACCTCCGGCAGCATCCGTCTGGCCGTCGACGGCGCGAGCTGGGACGTGGTGGCGCTGCAGCGGGACGAGCTCAAGGCGATCAAGCGCCACATGCAGATCGTCTTCCAGGACCCGGTGTCGTCGCTGGACCCGCGCATGTCGGTGGGCGACGTCATCGCCGAGGGCATGGTGCTGCACGGCATGAAGCGCCGCAGGGAGCGCGAGGCGCGCGTCGCCGAGCTGCTCGACCTGGTCGGCATGGACCCGGCCGTGATGCGCCGCTACCCGCACGAGTTTTCCGGCGGCCAGCGGCAGCGGATCGGCATCGCCCGCGCGCTGGCGCTCGGCCCGCGGGTGCTGCTCTGCGACGAGCCGGTGTCGGCCCTGGACGTCTCCATCCAGGCGCAGGTGCTCAACCTGTTCAACCGGCTGCAGCGCGAGCTCGGCCTGAGCTACCTCTTCATCGCCCACGACCTGACCGTCGTGCAGTACGTCAGCGACCGCATCGCGGTGATGTACCTGGGCCGGGTGGTCGAGGTGGCGCCCGCCGGCGTGCTCGGCGAGCAGCCGCTGCACCCCTACACGGAGGCGCTGCTCGCGGCGATCCCCCTCCCCGACCCGGACCAGGAGGCGCAGCCGGCGGTCAAGGGCGACATCCCCGACCCGTCGTCTCCGCCGGCCGGCTGTCACTTCCACACCCGCTGTCCGTACGCGGAGGAGGAGTGCCGGCAACGCGAGCCGGAGCTGCGCGAACTGCGCGGGGGCAGCCGGCATGAGGTGGCGTGCCACCGCGCCGACGAGCTGAGCCTGACCGGGCTGCACCTGGCGGGCACCTGATGCGCCCGACTCCTACTGCCGGAAGAAGACCGTCTCGACCTCCTCGATGCCTTCGTCCGGCGTGAATCGCCACACCTCGATGTAGCCTTCGCGCAGGTCGCCGTGCTCGTCCCAGTCCAGGGTGGCGGCGACCCCCTCGTAGTCGACCTGCCGGCCTGCAGCCAGCAATCGAAGCGCCTCGGCCACGCCGCCGGGCGTGCCCGGAACGACCTGTCCCGGCGGGCTGCCGATGTCCCGCAGATGGTCCCGTATGGCGGCGCCGTCCAGGCTCCCCGCGGCCTGCGCGGCCAGGGCCACGGCTATCGTCGCGTCGTAGGTCTCCTTGACGTACGTGAATGCCGGAAGCCCGCCGTGCTCGGCCACGAACGACTCCTCCCACTCGCCGGCGGCGGCGCTTTCGGGAGTCGGCGCTCCGGCGGTGCCGTACATGCCGCCCAGCGCGGCGCCTCCGATCTCCGTGACCAGTCGCACTCTCTTGGCGGCGTCGGCGAAGACGAACTGTGCGTAGATGCCCTCGTCGATCGCCTCCCGGACGATGGACAGCGCCTGGTCCTCGAAGGTGACGACCACCAGCGCCTGAGCCCCGGCGCCGGCGCTGCGCCGCATCTCGGCAGCGTATGTCGGCTGGTCGTCGCCGACCGGGACAGCGCGCAGCGTCCCGTGCCATGCGTCCGCGAAGATGTCCGCGAGTCCTTGTCCGTAGGGATCGTCGCGGTAGATCAGGCCCACGTTGTCGAAGCCGCGCTCCCGCGTCACCCGCGCAAGCACCGGCCCCTGGGCCGTGTCGGCGAGGGTCGTGCGGAAGAAGAAGTCGTGGTCGTCCGCATCTGTCAGCCGAGGCGATGTCGCCGACGGACTGATGGTCGGAATGCCGGCCGGCCCCGTCACGACCTCCACCACCGGCAACGCCGCCGCGCTGGCGTTGGGGCCGACGACGGCATGCACTCCTTCCTGCTCCACCAGGTGCCGGGCGGCGCGTACCGCCGGATCCGGGTGGCGGGTGGCGTCGGCCGTCACGCCCAGCACGGGCCGGCCCAGCACGCCCCCGCCGTCGTTCAGGTGGCGGATGGCCAGGTCGAAGGCGCGTTTCCTGTCCGCCGACGTCTCGGGAGCGCCGGAGAAATCGAGCAGCAGCCCGATTCTCATCGGCCCGGAGGCATCCGCCCAAGCCCACCCCGGGCCCAGAATGGCCGCGAACAGCGCACACACGGCCACCAGACGAACGGGTGGCCCGCCGGACGTGCCTCTCGGTCCGGATGGTCTGCGGAGCCCTTCCGTTGAACTCATGCTCACCGTGTCAGCCGAGGTGCTTCAACGGTTTGGCGTGCAGTCGGCGCAGGACTCTCGTGATCGGATCGACGGTGACTCCCATGTTCTCGAGCGCCACCACGCCGAGGATGGGCTCTGCGTCTTCGGGACCGAAGATGATCTGCACGACCGTCTCCTGTCCCATCAGCGCGACGCGAGCGAATCCGTACTCGTATTCCACCGGCTGGCCATTCGCCAACTCGTACACGGCCTTGCCTTCAGGTTGGATTCCTGCCGCGCGCAGGCGGTCGGCGGGACCCAGGCAATCCACTGCCCCCGTATCGACGAGAAAATCTGCCTCGTACGGTGTCCCGGAGCCGGCGAGATTGCTCACTCGTGTCGTGACGTGGGCCAATCCCATGCGCAGAGTCTAGGAGTCAGCCCAACTCACGGTCAAACACGACCGGACAAATGGAAGGGGCGCGTGCACGCCGAAGCGTCCACGCGCCCTGAGTCTGGCTCCTCGCTTGGCCGAGGAGGTCTATCCTTGCGGCCCTACTCCAGCCACCAGGCTTCCGGAAAGTACTTCCAGGCCACCCACGAGTCGGGCTGGAAGTGTCCGAGCGGCATGTTGACCAGGGTGTCCCTGACGAACGTGAACTGCTGCGCGCCGGCGCCGACGCCCAGCCACAGCGCCTTCTCGTAGGCCATGATGTTGGCGTCACGCGCCATCTGCTGCGCCCTGTCTTCGTCGGTCTCCGCGGCCCAGCCGATCGCCAGGTCCAGGTACTCCTTGAACTCGGGCGGGGGCTCCTCGCCTGACGCACCTTGCGTGGCGTACCACTGGTCCCACAGCGGCGCCCACCAGCTCACCTGGATGAACTGCCGCGGGCTGAGCAGGTACTGCAGGTAGGGGATGGTCATGGCCCACATCGTGCCTTCGTGCTCGTTGCCGGCCGCCATCTCCGTGAGCAGGCTGCGCTCGACCAGGTTGAAGTTCAGCTCGACGCCGATCTCCTTCCACTGCTGGGCGATGATCTGCGTCTGGTCGGAGGACCGCCACTGGTTCTCGACGATGGTGTCCATCGTGAAGTTGATGGTCAGCCGCCGGCCGTCCGGCATCAGGCGGAACCCATCCGAGTCGCGGTCCGTCAGCCCCATGTCGTCGAGCAGCCGGTTGGCCTCGTCGACGTCGTAGGCCAGCACGTCGGCCTCGGCCGCTTCCACCTCGGCGTCGCGCCACGGCAGCGCGTGAAGGTAGCCCATGCCGGCCACGCCCTGCGGACCGAAGACGATGTCCAGGATCGGCTGGCGGTTGATCCCCTTGGACAGCGCGCGGCGGAACCGGGTGTCCTGGAAGATCTCGCGCTTGACCGGGTCGTCCACCGTCAGGTTCAGGTGGACGACCATCTCCGTGCCGCCGAGGTTGCGCGGGATGTTGCGCTGCTCCAGGCCGACCCGCGAGATGTCCCCGAACTGCGGCCGCTCCGTGAACGGATACCAGCCGCCGACGAACAGCTCACCGGCGATGTCGCGCGCGCGCCAGGTCTCGCCGCCGTTGGTCATGAACTCCGCGTTCATGGCGTCGATGTAGGGGAGCTGCTTGCCCTCCTCGTCGACCTTCCAGTAGTAGGGGTTGCGCTCCCAGCGCACAAGCTGCGGCGACGCCTCGACCGGCATCCACGCCGCCACCGTCGGCACCTCCGGGTAGTGCTGCCCCAGCCAGTAGCGCTGCCGCTGCTTGCTGAAGTGCTCCTTCCAGTCGGAGGAGCCGTTGTCCTTGGCGACCTTGTCGGCGTCCTCGTTGTAGTCGATATGGAACTGCTTGTAGTGGTGCGCCGGCAGGTAGATGGAGTCGCCGCCCTGGTGGCCGATCTGCGCGAGCTGGGACAGGAAGAGCAGAGCCAGCGGGTTCGGCGCGCCGAAGTCCAGCCTCAGCGTGTGGTCATCGATCACGTGCATCTGCCACGGCTCGCCGTTCACCAGGTACTTGCTGTTCGGAGTCGGCGTGAGGTCGGTGTTCAACACCACGTCCTCGTAGGTGAAGCGCAGGTCCTCGGTGGTGAACTCGGCCTGGCCGTCCGACCACTTGATGCCCTTGACGAAGTGCAGCGTCAGCGAGCTCTTGTCGTCGTTCCACTCCCAGGAGCGGGCCAGGTTGGGATGAATCTTGCTCTCCGTGTCAGCGCGGACGATGCCCTCGATCGCGAACTGCACCGCCGGCCACCAGAAGCCCTGGCCCATGAAGTTCGTCTCGATGGCGCTGCCATCCTTGTACTGGCCGATCTGGAAGTCCGGGGGTCCCATCGAGACCACCAGCGGTTCCGGCGGCAGCCGCTCCGCGAGGGGCGGGATCTCACCGGCCGCCGCCGCGCGGGCCAGCACCGGCGCCTCCTGAAACTGGGCGTACACCATGCCGGCACTCAGCAGCAGCGCGAGCGCCAGGAACAGGTACTTTCTCATTACTTCTCTCCTTGATGATTTCTGCGAGAGCGCTCGACTACGCGCCGGTAGGTTCCTCGGTCTCCTGTCAGCCCGGCTTATTCGTGCTGGGGTTGAAGAGTTGGCTGAATTGAGGCTCCGAG
>JAPPKD010000169.1 GCA_028820215.1 Spirochaetaceae bacterium
GTACGTACGGTGGTGTGGGGGGACGGCGGGGGTGACCCCGCCTCCTACCCGGTACATGACATCCAGGGACTGGAAGCAGGGGGGGCGGTGCGCCGCCGCGGTGCTGGCCTGGATCGCCGCCTGCGCCGCGGCTCACGCCGATGGAACGCCGGCCGACGTCAGCGTCGAGGTCCGGCGGTTCCTCCCCCGGTCGGGGTGCGAAGCGGCGTTCCGGGCGCACGACCTGGACCACCGGACGCTGCCGTCCGGACTGCCGATCGAGCTGTTCGACAGCCACGGCGCCGGCGTCGCCGCGGGTGACCTGGACGGCGACGGCGACCTCGACCTGGTGCTCACCAACCTGGCGGGGCCGGTCTCCCTGCTGTGGAACGAGGGCGGCCTGCGTTTCCGCCGGCAGATCGTGCCCATCCGCCACACGCGCGCGGTCACCGTGGTCGACGCCGACGGCGACGACCTGCTCGACATCGCCTTCACCCGCGGCAACGGCCCGCCCGAGCTGTGGCGGCGCGATACGCTGGACGGCGAGTTCGATCGGCTCTTTCACCCCGCCCCGGCCGAGACCGCCTACACGATGGCGTGGGGCGACCTGGACGGCGACGGCGACCTGGACCTGGTGACGGCGACCTATGACGCCGAGCTGGTGAAGAACTTGGGCTTCGGCCACGGCGCGGGGGGCGTCTTCTACCACGAGCGCGTCGCCAGCGGCCTGCGCACGACGCGGCTTGCCGACCGGGCGGAGGCCCTGGCGCTGCTGCTGGTGGATCTGGACGGCGACGGCCGCCCGGACATCCACGTCGGCAACGACTTCGCGCTGATCGACCAGGTCTGGCTGCGGACCGGCACCGGCTGGACGGAGGCGATGCCGTTCCGGGCGATCAGCCGCAACACGATGAGCCTGGACGCCGGCGACGTGGACGCGGACGGCGAGGAGGAGCTGTTCGCGGCCGACATGAGCCCGTACTCGGCCGAGCTGGCCCGCCACTATCTAACGGTGATGATGAAGATGGCCGAGGTGCCCGGCGAGCGGACCGATCAGCAGGTCATCGCCAACGTGCTCCTGTCGCGGGAGGAGGACGGACGGTACCGGAACAGCGCGCGCACGGCCGGCGTGGCCTCCAGCGGGTGGAGCTGGTCGGCCAAGCTCGGCGACCTGGATCACGACGGCGCGCTCGACCTCTACGTGGTCAACGGCATGGCCGGCAGCGAGCAGTTCCCGTATCTGCCGGACGGCGAGCTGATCGAGCAGAATCAGGCGTACCGCAACATCGGTGAGGGCCGCTTCACGCCGGCTCCGGAATGGGAGCTCGCCTCGGAGCGCAGCGGACGCGGCATGGGAATGGTCGACCTGGACCTGGACGGCGACCTCGACATCGTCGTCAACAACCTGGCCACACCCGCGCAGCTTTTCGAAAACCGGATGTGCGGCGGCTCCGCGGTGCAGGTCGAGCTGCGCCAGAGCGGCGCCAACACGCGGGCGATCGGCGCCGTGGTGCGGCTGCGCACCGCCGCCGGCGTGCAGCGCCGCGACGTGCGCTCCGCGAGCGGGTACCTGTTCGGCGACCCGCAGCGCGTCCACTTCGGCCTGCCCAGCGATGCCGTGCTTCAGACCCTGGAGGTGCGCTGGCCCGACGGGGCCGTGTCGACGATCGACGATCCGCCTGCCGGCGCGTTGCTCACGATCAGGAGAAAGCCCTCCTGACGCCGCGTTCCAGGTCCCGCGCGGCGATGCTCCTGGGCGCGATGGGAGTCGGCGCCGCGGCCATCGCGGTGGCCGTCGCGCTCGCGCGGGAAGCCGATGATCTCGAACACGAGGCGTGGCGCGCGCTCCCCGACGTCTCCGAGGTCGTCGTCTCGAGCTGCACCGGCTGCCACGGCCCCCCCGACCCGGGCGAGCTGGCGCGCGCCGACTGGCTGAAATCGCTCGCCCGGATGCGGGCGATCATGGCCGAACGGGCCGCGCTCGAGCTCACGGACGACCAGTACCTGGAGGTGTGGCGGTACTTTCGCAACCGCGCGCCGGACGCTCTTCCCTTGCTGCCCGCGGATCCGCTCGACTCGCCCCTGGTGTTTTCCGCCGAGCCCGTCGCTCCGCCCGGGTCTGTGCCTCCACTGATCACCTCGGTGCGTGCCGTGGACATCGACGGAGACGGCTCGGCCGAGGTCCTGGTGAGCGATGCCCGGCGCAACACCGTCTCCGTGCTGGCGCGTGCCGGCGATGGGTGGACGGAGGCTGTGCTGGCCGATGTCGCGGCCCCGGCCCGTGCGGCGGTGCTCGACGCCGACGGTGATGGCGACCTGGACCTGGCCGTGGCGTCCCTCGGCAGCCTGCCGCCCACGGACGGGCTGGTCGGGGGTGTCGTGCTGCTGGACCGCGGCCCCGGAGGCTACACGCGGCGGGTGCTGCTGCAGGACGTGGGGCGGGTGGCGGACGTGCGGGCGGGAGATCTGGACGAGGACGGCGATGAGGACCTGGCGGTGGCGGTGTTCGGTCACGTGGCCGTCGGTTCGATCGGCTGGCTGGAGCAGCAGTCGGCGGGAGACTTCGCCTACCACGAGCTGGAGGAGGTCGCCGGCGCCAGCCACGTGCCGGTGGTCGACATTGACGGCGACGGCCATCTCGACGTCGTCGCGCTCGTCTCTCAGGCCAGCGAGCGCATCGACGCCTTCCTGGGCCGCGGTGACGGAACCTTCGTGAAGCGAACATTGTACCGAGCGCCGACGCCGCTGTTCGGCTCGTCGGGCATCGCGCCGGCCGACCTGGACGGCGACGGCGACCTGGACCTGCTCTACAGCAACGGCGACGCGTTCGACGTGCCCGCGGCGCGGTCGACGACGATGCTGCGTCCATATCACGGCGTCCAGTGGCTGGAGAACCGGGGCCGGCGGGGCTTCGTCCGACACGACCTGGTGCGTTTCTACGGCGCGTTCAGCCCGGTTCCGGCCGACCTGGACGGCGACGGCGACCTCGACATCGTGGCCACCAGCCTGGTGAGCGACTGGGCCGATCCGGAGCGCCGGAGCCTGATCTGGCTGGAAAACGACGGCGCGCAGCAGTTCACGGCCCATGGGATCGCGGGTGCGCCGACCCACCTGGTCACCGCCGACGTCGCCGATCTGGACGGCGACGGCCGTCCCGACATCGTCGCGGGCGGGCTGCACATGTTCGGCCCCTACGACCGGCTCGGCCGCGTCACGCTCTGGGCCAGCGGAGGATCTCGGGGCCGTGCCGCCGGGCCGCCAGGCCGCTGAGGCGCTTGTCCCGGGAGGAACCGCGGGACTACAGTGGAGCCTCGTACGGAGGCTGTCGATGGGCTGGGAAGAGTTCAAGACCGGCGCGATTCGGTACTTCACCGTCCTGGGCATCATCGTCGCGATCATCCTGCTGGTTGCCGCGTACTCACTGCGCGGCAAGATCATCAGCAAGGTCTACGAGCACCGGGCCGGCAGGCAGGTGGTCGGCGTCTGGGAGGGGGAGCGCGACTCGCGGACGCTCGAGCAGATTCCGAGGATGCGCGCCCGCTGGGTGTTCGACGAGAGCACGTTCAGCCTGACGACCGACTACTTCTTCGCCGAATCGAACGAGTGGCGGCGCGTGCACGAGATGCGCGGCGACTACGAGTTCGTGAAACGCGGCGGTCTGAACCCGTCCCAGGTGGCGTTGAGCAACGTCACCGTGCGGCGTTCGGACAAGGAGACCAGCGTCGGGGATCCGATCGACCTGCGGCGCGCCCTGCGTCTGGACCCGATCGACGAATCCGAGGATGCCTGGGGAGCGCCGCGCATCGACTATCCCGACCTGACCGTCAGGTTCTCCCGGGACAGCGAGGTGTTGACGATCGGCACCAACCTGATCGGCGTGGCCAACTACGACAAGGTGGAGTGATCGGCAGGGGCGGGTCCGGCCACGCCGCCACTATCCTCCCTCGTCGATAAATAATCGACATATCATGTCGTTATCTGTGATACTTATGAGCACGTGATCTTCTCCGCACCGGAGGTGACCGCGGCCGACGAGCGCGTCCTCGGGCGCATCGGGCAACGTCGCGAGGAGTTGCGCTTCTACCTGCATCGGCCGCGGCGGTGGTACGGGACGCTTCGCCGGGTGACCGAGGCGCGCGCGATCCAGGGATCGAACTCCATCGAGGGGTATCACTCCAGCGTCGAGGACGTGGCCGCCATCATGGAGGGCGAGGAGCCCAGCGCCGCCGATGCGCCCACGCGCGCCGCGATCGGCGGTTACCGGGACGCCATGACGTACGTCATCAACCTGGCGCCGACGGCGCCCTCCATCGACGCATCGCTGCTGAAGTCCCTCCACTTCATGATGCTGAAGCACGATCTGGACAAGGCCCCTGGCCAGTGGAGGCCCGGCGACGTTTCCGTGAGGAACCCTGATGGCGACGTCGTGTACTCGGCACCCGACAGAGACATGGTAGAGCCGCTGATGGAAGAGCTGATCGAGCAGATCGCCCGCCGTGACGCGCCGATTCCGGTCGTGGCTGCCATGGCCCACCTGTTGCCTGCAGACGTTCGTGCTGGCGAGCGACGCAACGCTCAGCCCCGAGTTCGCAAGCATCGAGGAATACCTGGGACGTAACACCCTCGCCTACTACGACGTGCTCGCGGAGGTGGGGCAGGGCAAGTGGTCCCCCCGTCGCAGTGCCGGTCCATGGGTCCGTTTCTGTCTGACGGCCCATTATCGGCAGGCAGCCACCCTGCTCCGTCGGGTGCGGGAAACCGAGGCGCTGTGGGACCGGTGCGAACAGGTCGCGGCCTCCCATCGACTGCCCGACCGGGTGGTGGGCGCCCTCTGCGACGCCTGCCGCGGCTGGAGGCTGCGGCGCCCGCTCTACATGAAGACGGTTGCGAGCTCAACCGGAGAGGAGATCACCGCGGCGTCCGCCACCCGTGACCTGGCCGCCATGGTGACCGCCGGCCTGCTGGTTCCCTCGGGCGAAAAACGCGGGCGCAGCTACCACGGGACGGAGGTGTTGCGCTCCCTGTGGCACGAGATACGCCACGTGCGCTTGGTGGACACGGCGGAAGACCCCTACCGCTCCGATTGAGGTCCGGATCAAGATCCTGCGATGGTCGGTGTTCGGCAGCGGTCGGCCATCACAGCAGATCGGGGCGTACCGGCGTGCCGAGCTCGGCCGAACGGATCGCGGCCAGCGCGACCTGCAGCGACGCGCGCCCCTCAGCGGCGGTGACGCTGGGCTGCCGGCCGGCGGCGATGCCCTCCAGAAAGTCCTCGATCTCCTCGGCGATGGCGTGGCCGAAGCTGGGCCGTTCGTAGCGTTCGCCGGTCAGGCATACCGCAAGCCCCTGTTCGACCAGGTCGACCCGCGCGGTGCCGCCGGTGCCGATCACTTCCAGCTTGATGTCACCGCCCGGGATCTCCCGCGGCAGCATCCAGCCGCTCTCCACGCACGCCACGGCGCCGCCGTCCAGGCGGCCCAAGGTGAACGCGACGTCTTCCACGGCGTATCCCCTGGCGGCGAGCAGGCCGCTGCGCGCTTCGGTGTGGACCTGCGCGAACTCGCGACCGGTCAGCCAGCGGATGACGTCGTAGTCGTGGATGCCAAGGAAGAGCTGCACGGACACGCGGCCGCGCAGGTTGTCCTGCGACGCGCTGGAGGTGATGCGGCGCGCGTGCAGGCTGATCGGATCGCCGAGCGCGCCGTCGTCGAGCATCCGCTTGACGCGCACGTAACGCGGATCGAAGCGGACGATCTGCGCGACCATGAGTTGTCCGGGGGAAGTTTCCGCGGCCGCGACGATCCGGTCGGCGTCCGCCATGGTGGTCGCGATCGGCTTCTCCAGCAGCACGTGCTTGCCGGCCGCCAGCGCGGCAAGGGTCGGCTCGACGTGGTCGGCGTCGGGGGTGCAGATGCTGACCGCCTCCACGTCGGACCGGTCCAGGAGCTCTTCGATGCTCGCGAACGCTGCGGCGCCGGCCTCGTCAGCCATTGAGCGCGCCGTGTCGGGGCGGGCATCGAACACGCCGACCAAGTGCGAGCGCGGCTCGGCGGCGTAGGTACGGGCGTGGATGGCGCCCATGTAGCCGACGCCGACCACGGCGACGCCGATCACGGAGCCTCCCGGCCGGCCGGTCAACCGGGCGCCACGCCGTGCATGTTCCAGCCGGCCAGGCTCAGAAGCGGCTGGATCGCGCGGTCCTGCTCCAGCAACTCGGGCCGCACGTCGTGCAGCGCCGCGCACCGCTCCTGAGCTCCCGCTCGGTCAGTGGCGTCCCCAGCGGCGGCTCGCCGGCCGCGTGCCAGCGGTCGATCTCGTCGCGGTGACCCAGTCGCCGCAGCGCGTTCCAGTACCCGCGGTGGTGGTCGCGCTGGTAGCTGTCCCAGAAGAACAGATGCTCGCTGCCGGCGTCGTAGAGCATCTTCGCCATACGGCGAAAGTCCTCCGGAGGCATGAAGCGCGGCATGATGTTCATGGCCAGCCGGCACGTAGTCCCGGCGACCGCGTCCGCGAACGGACGCACCTGCTCGGGGCCGCTCCAGGTGTCGGTGGGTACGGGCAGCGCATAAGGCGCGCTGCTGTATGGCATCACCGTGTCCACCAGCCCTTCGCGCGCCCAGGCGGCCACGTCGATGCCGAAGAACAGGTTGTCCTCGACGGAGCCCAGGATGCAGGCGGAGATCTCCACCGGCGCCCCGCGGGCGGAGCCCTCGTCGGCCATGGCTTGGCGAACGCGCCGCATGAATGCGGTGAGCACGTCGGCGCGGTAACTCAGCCACTGCGGATCGTCGGCCGGTGTCCGGAACGCATCCTTTCCGGTCGCCGCCGTGAACCCTTCGGTCAGGGGCGCCTCGTAGTCCAGGTAGGGCGGGCGGCGGTTGTAGAGCAGCGTGACGCCGTCGACGGGGTAGGCGCGCACCACCTCGCGCAGGACGGAGATGCAGTACTCCTGCACCTCCGGGAACGCGTAGGACAGGCGTGCCTGATCGCGGCCGTCGCGGTCCTTGCAGCGCCACTCCGGGTGGCGGTCGTAGAGGCCGTCGGCGAAGGCGTAGTCGATCAGCGGTGGCGGATAGGTCCACCCGGCCAGCCGGTAGGCGGCGTGGAAGCCCAGGCCCATGCCGTGCGCGTAGCGGGCCGCCTCCCCGAACGGGTCGATGCCGGCGGCCACCAGCCGGTTCCAGCCCTCGTGCTGGTAGCGGTCCCACTTGCGCCCGTAGTCGGGCGGTTCGATCTGGTCCAGGGTGCGACCGATCCGGCTGGGATAGTTCATCAGGTCGCCGGAACCCATCTCCCAGTGGATGCGGTCGAAGTCGCTGTCCCGGTACGACTCGAGTTCCTCCCGGATCGCGTCGACCGTGCCGGCGCGCAGCACGTTGCTGATGTCGGTGTGACCCTGCAGCCGCTTGTGCGACCGGTCGGCGCGGTCCGTGCGGACGAGCGCTGCCTCCTCGTCGGTGAGCGGCACCAGCTTGACGTAGGCGATCCGCGCCGGGGCATGGTCGCCCAGCTCAGGATGGTCGCTGGTGCCCGCGCGCAGGCGGTACTGGGAGAAGGTGATCTCCTGGTCGGTCAGGTCGGCGACCTTCCAGAAGATCTCCTCCAGGCGGCGGCGCTTGAGGTGCCCGCCGGGGTCCCATTCGAGGACGGAGAAGGACTGATCGCCGGTAAGCCTGGCCCGCAGCCATACGACGTCGCCGGTGGAGTTGTGCCAATCGATCTGCCCGATGTCGCTGGGATGGATGCCGATCGAAATGGCGTGCGGGCCGCGGAGGTCCAGCGGGCAAGTGACATCGGGCGCGCCCGTTTCCGGGTTGGCCATGAGCATGGTGCCACTGAACGCCGGCGTCTCGTAGGGCAGGGTGCGCCAGGCGCCGCGGCGGGACTCCGTGCTCAGGGCGTCGGCAGGAGCGCAGCGATCCAGGTCCGAGACGTAGATCGGAGGCGAGGTGAATGCGCGGTCGCCGATCAGGTCGGGTGGTGGTGCCATGACGGCTACGCTACGGAGTCTGTCCGACGTGCCGTGAGGCCGGCAAGGCATCGCCAGACGACCGCGCCAGCATGTCCGCCGTGACTCCGAACACGGCTCGCAGCCGCTTCTGTACCTGCGGATCGCGGAAGTGCGGGCGCCAGACGAGCTCGCTCAGCGAATCGCTCACCACGCAGAGCCCCGCTGCCGCGACGCCGCGCACCTGTGCCGCGGCGTACACGGCGGCAAGCTCCATCTCCACCGCCAGCACGCCCGCGGCCTGCATCTCCCCCACCTCGGCCTCGGTCTCCCGGAAGGGAGCGTCCGTGGTCCAGCTCCCGCCGCTTACGGATTCGATCTCGGCAGCCGCCAACGCTCGCCGGCAGGCATCCAGCAACTCGGGGTCGGCCCGAGCTTCCGCTTCCGCCCGGAGGTAATGGTAGGAGGTGCCCTCGTCCCGGATCGCGCGATCGCACACCAGCACGTCGCCGGGGTGCAGGTCGGGCTGCAGCGAGCCCGCGTACCCGACCACCACAATGCGCCGCGCACCCAGCGCGACACACATCTCCAAACAGACCACCGCCGCCGGCGCCCCGACTCCGAATCCGCCGGCAACGGCGACCGGAGCGTCGCCGCGATCCAGGACGATGAACGGCGCGCGATCGCCGGTCTCCTTGCGCACGGCGGCGGCGTTCAACTCTCGCCACAGGCTCTTCTGATAGAGGAGGATCAGGTCAGGCGGACACTCCGGCGGAGCGCCCTGCCGGCCAGCCTCGATCGCCCGGCGGGCCGTGATGATCGCCCGGCTGCCGTACTTGGTGGGACAGTGCGGAAGTGGCATGGCCGATCCTACCGGACACGTGATCGCGGCGACAGCAGCAGTGGGACACCGCGGTTGAGCGGGCGTCAACGAGTGCGGCCGTCGCTGGAGCTCGTCTCCCAGACCGACTTCAGAGTTTCCTGTACCGTCGCCAGATTCGCGAAGAGCGTCCGAGCCGCGTGGGCGCGCTGGACCCAGAAGCGATCCAGGGACTCCTGCAGCTCGACGGGGCGAGTGTAGTGCTGCTTGACGCCGTACATGCTTCGAATGAGCTGCACGAGCCACACGTGAGGAGCGAAGCCGATGTCGTGGACGGAAACCCTGTGTGCTCTGCAGTACTCCTTGACGAAGAACCTGCCCTCCGAGGTGCGCAGGGACCAGTTCCGGGTTCCACATCCTGCGTACACGCGGCTCATCGACAGCGGCCGCAGGGAGTAATTGCGGGCTACATCGGCAAGAATCGCATCCCGCTTGTCAGTCACCACGCGCCAGGCGCTCGATCAGATCCTCGTTCCACTCGATGCCGAGGCCGGGGCGGTCGGACATCACGATGCGGCCGTCGCGGAATTCCGGCGGCGCGACCAGCTCGTCGGACAGCAGCGCCGGGCCCATCTCCACGATCTGCCCGTTGGTGACCGCCGCGACTGCGACCGCCCCCAGGTGCGCATCGCCGTGCGGCGCCATCGGCAGGTGGTGCGCGCCGGCGTAGGCGGCGATCTTCACCCACTCGGTGAGCCCGCCGCAGACGTTGGGATCGGCCTGGATGTAGTGCGCGGCGCGCGCGTCGATCAGGTCGCGGAAGCCCCAGCGGGTGAACTCGTTCTCGCCGCTGGCGATCGGGATCGGCTGCGCGCGGGCCAGCGCCGCGCTGCCCTGCACGTCGTCCGCGTGCACGGGCTCCTCGAACCAGTAGGGGTCGTGGCGCTCGACCAGGAGCGCGAAGCGCAACGCGGTAGCGAAGTCCCAGGCGTTGTTCGCGTCGATCATGAGATCGACGTCCGGTCCGATCGCCTCGCGCACGGCGCCCACCCGCTCCGCGTCCTCGCGCAGCGTCGCCCCCGCCCAGCCGATCTTCATCTTCACCGCGCGGAAGCCCAGCTCGACCGCGTGCGCGGCCTCGGCCGCCAGCTCGGCCAACCCCTTGCCTTCCTGGTAGTAGCCGCCGGCCGCGTATGCGGGAAGCTCGCGCTGAGCGCCGCCGAGCAGCTTCCACGCTGGCTGGCCGGTCACCTTGCCGCGCAGGTCCCAGAGGGCGTTGTCGATCGCCGACATCGCGCGGATGTGCTCGCCCTTGGCGACCGGCTTGCGCCAGTTCCCTTGGTACATGCGCTGCCAGAGCGCGTCGGCGGCAAGCGGATCCTGCCCCGTCACCACGGCGGCCAACTGATCGATGAGCGCCCGGTTCGGCCCCGGCCCCGGCGCCATGCCAATCGCGCCGTCGTCGGTGGTGATGGTGAGCCGCGAGAATCCCTTGCGCCGCGGGCGGGGCGGATAGCCGATGATCCCGTTCCAGAAACCGGGCTCGGGATCGCCGTACGAGAACGCGGTCAGCGTGATGCCGGTGATGCGCATGACGATGAGCAGCCTACGATGGAGCGGGGCAGTCGGGTAGCTGATCCGTTTCCACTCTCAGATCCCCGTCGTCCCTGACCTGCGCCAGACGATGCGGCAGGCAGCCGGTCAAGGAGTTTTCGAACAGGTACACCTCCTCGAGGCTGTCGAGATCCCCGAGCTCGGCGGGGATCTCTCCCGTCAGGCCGTTCATGCTCACGTCGAGGATTTCGAGCGCGTGCAGCGCTCCCAGCTCAGCCGGTATCCGTCCCGTCAGGTGGTTGCCGCTCAGGTCCAGCTCCTCCAGTTCATGAAGGTCGCCGAGCTCCGCCGGTATCGTCCCGGTCAACCCGTTGTCGTGGAGCGACAGGTGGCGCAGGTTCGCGAGATTGCCGATTTCTGCGGGTATCGGTCCGTGAAGGTCGTTGCTATCCAGCGAAAGGTGCTGCAGCTCGCCGAGCTCGCCGAGCCAGGCGGGGACGGTGCCGCCGATCCTGTTGCCATCGATGCTCAGCGCGGCGAGGTGGGCGAGCGTGGACAGTTCCCGGGGGATCGTGCCCGTCAGGCGATTGAGACGGAGATTCAGGTTGTGCAGACGGGCGAGCTCGCCGATCTCCGGCGGGATGCCGCCGGTCAGGTCATTGTCTTCGATCCAGAGGAGGTCGAGGTCCTGCAACTCGCCGAGCGAGGGCGGGATGGTCCCGCTCAGGCGGTTGTGGCCGAGCCACAGGCTCGCCAGACGGCGCAGATTGGACAACTCGGCGGGGATGGTCCCGGTCAGGAGGTTGCGGCCCAGCCACAGCGTGGTGAGGTTGGTGAGGTCCGCCAGCGAGGACGGTATGGGACCGCTCAGCCGATTGGCGTGGAGGTAGAGGCCGCGCAGGTTGCTGAGATCCCCGAGCTCCGGGGGTATGTCGCCCGTCAACGAGTTGCCGGCCAGCGACAGGTTGCGAAGCTCGCTCAAGCCCCCGATCTCCGGCGGTATGCCTCCGCTGAGGCGGTTGTCGTCGAGCGACAGGCTGACCAGTTCGGGGATCCGGGCAAGGGCGGCGGGAATGTTCCCGGTCAGCCGGTTTCCGTCCAGGGACAGTCCCCACAGGTGGAAGAGACCGCCGAGCTCCGGCGGCACCTCACCGGTCAGCGCGTTCCTGCCCAGGTCGAGGTCCTCCAGCTCGTCGAGGTCCGCCAGCACCGCCGGCAGCTTGCCCTCAAGACCCGCTTCCCGAAGGTCCAGGCCGATCACGCGATCAGACCGGAGCGACACGCCAGTCCAGTCGCCGATCGGCGTATCGGTGTC
The DNA here is from genome assembly GCA_028820215.1 of Spirochaetaceae bacterium. The sequence continues at coordinate 11,617 of JAPPKD010000169.1, forward strand.
CCAGTCGAGGACGGCGGCTCCGCCGTCGAGGGCATCCCTAGCCTGCAGCAGCGCTTCGCAGTCGGAGACGAGTCCGGCGTCGTCCGCCACCTCACCGACGGCGACGGTGCCGGCGCACGTGACGCCCGGGATCGCCGTCTCGTCCAGCCGGGCGCCAGCATCGATGAGGATCTGCGCCACCCGAGGGTTGGAGTTGTAGGTCTCCGCGTACCGCACGGCAGTCCAGCCTTCATGGTTGCGCGCGTGGATGTCGGCGCCGGCATCGATGAGGAACAGCATCACATCGGGATTGGGGTTGAAGGCTGCCGCCATCACGGCCGTCCAGCCGTCCAGCGTGTGCACGGCCCGAACGTCGGCGCCGGCATCCATGAGCACCCGCAGCACGTCAGGGTTCTGGGCGTAGAGGGCCGCGGTCATCACGGCCGGTTCGCCGCCGGAGGTCAAACGGAGATTCCAGACCCCGGCGTCCCCGATCGCTTCTTCCGCAAGGCGGATCTCTTCGGGATGGCCGGGCATAGTGGAGGCCGTGATGCCGAATTCGCCGCCCGGTTTCGCTTCTGCCCCCGCGTCGAGAAAGATCCCGGTTACCTGCGGGTTCGCGTTGAATGCCGCGGCGGCCATCAAGGCCGTCCACCCCTGGCCATCGCGGACGCTAACATCGGCGCCAGCGTCGAGCAGCGCCAGGATGACGTCGAGATGCTCGTTTTCGGCTGCGGCGAGCATGAGTGCGGTAACACCGTAGTCATCGCGCGCGTGCAGATCGGCTCCGGCGTCCAGGAGCAGTCGGATCACCACCGGGTTCTCGTTGTGGCCGGCGGCGTGCATGAAGACCGTCCATCCGGAATCGTCTCGTGCATGCAGATCGGCGCCTGCGTCCAGGAGTACACGCGCCATCTCGGGGTTCCCGTTGTAGCGCGCCGCTTCCATCAAGGCCGTGTTGCCGTTGTCGTCGCGGGCGTGAAGATCGGCCCCGGCGTCGAGCAAGACACGAACGACGTCGGAAATCTCGTTGAAGCCGGCGGCGTCCATCAGGGGGGTGTCGCCGTTGTTGTCGCGAGCCTCCAGGTCCGCTCCGGCGGCGAGCAGAATCGCAATGACCTCCGGGTTCCCACTGTTTGCCGCGGCGTTCAGGAGAGCGGTGTCTCCATCGGTATCCCGCGCATGGAGGTCGGCCCCGGCTTCGACAAGCGCCAGCGTTATCGCCGGACTCGGGTTGTAGGCTGCGGCCGACATGAGGATGGTCCAGCCGGTGTCGTCGGGCGCGTGCAAGTCGGCTCCGGCATCGAGCAGCACCTGGATCACGGCGGGGTTCCGCGTGAACGCGGCCGCCGACATGAGTGGGGTCTCACCCTCGTCCGTGCGCGCCATGAGGTCGGCGCCGGCGTCGATCAATGCCCGGGTGACCGCGGGGTTGGGATTGAGGCCCGCTGCGGCCATCAGTGCCGTGCCGCCGCCGTCGACCGGCGCATTGACCTCCGCTCCGGCATCGGTCAGAGCCCGAACGATCTCGGGATTCGGGTTGAAAGAGGCCGCGGCCAGCAAGGCGGCGTCACCGCCACGAACGGGGCTGTCCACATCGCCGGCTTCGATCATCGCCGGCATGAGGTCGACGATGGGGCTGTGGCCGGAGATGGAGCGGAACGGGATCGCTTCGTACTCGCTGCTGGCGGAGGACTCGGCTCCATGATCCAGGAGCGCGTGCACCACGTCGGGATTGGGGTTGAAGGCGGCGGCGAACATCAAGGCAGTCCAGCCGTGGGCGTCGCGCGCCCCCACGTCGGCCCCGACAGTGAGCAGCGCACGCGTTACCTCGGGGTCCAGGTTGTACCCGGCGACGTACATCAGCGGCGTCGTGTCGTGTTCGTCCCCTGCCTGGAACGGGGCGTCGGCGGCGATGGCGGCGCGCACGTCGGCGACCGTCAGATCGGTGGCGGACTCCGGAGCGGATCCGACGATCGCGAAGAACGCATCGAGAGAGTTGCCCTGCGGCGCGGCGTAAGCCGTGAGGCCGCTCGCCAACGCGAGCACGACGGCCACGTGCGACGGACGCGGGATGCTGAGCATCGAGCCTCCCTCAACGGACCAGGCGCCTGAAGCCCTCCACCGGCAGCGGACCGCGCAGTCGGTCGGCGACATCGCCCTTGCGGATCGCGTCGGCGAGCTCGGCCAGGACCGGTTCCATCGCCTCTTCGTACCGGTCCAGCACCTCCTCCGTGTGTGCCACCGAGCAGTAGATCGTCGGCGGGGCCAGGAAGCCGCGCTCCAGCATCAGGTGCGTGTAGAGCGTGCTGAGTTCGCTCGCCTGCTCGTGGTCGAATGTGGCGCTGGCGATGCAGGGGTAGCTTTCGCTGACCACCATCGGCACCCCGGCGGCAGAAGCCTGCCGGCGCCACGCCGCCTTGACCCGCTCCCCCACCGCGGCGACCAGCGCCGGCACGTCGAGCCGCTGCGTCATCTTCTTTACCGCTGCCACCGCCGCCGCCGGGCCTACGCCCTCGGTCCAGTAGCTGGAGGAGATGAACGAGTGCTCGGCGCCCTCCATGGCGGCCGCGGTGCCGATCACGGCGCCGATGGCGTGGCCGTTGCCCAGGCTCTTGCCGAACGCGGCCAGGTCGGGATTCACGCCGAAGCGGGCGTGCGCGCCGGCGCGCTCCAGGCGGAAGCCGATGGACGTCTCGTCGAAGATCAGCATCGCGCCGACGCGGTGCGCCTCGTCGCGGATGTGCTCCAGGTAGCCGGGGTCGGGGTCCTTCCCCCGACACGGTTCCATCACGACGGCAGCCAGCCGGTCGCCGTGCTCGGCGATGATGCGGTCGAACTTCTCCAGGTCGCCCCATTCGAAGACCTGCGCCGTGCCACGCAGCTCGCGCGGAACGCCGAGCGGCTCCAGGCCCGGCATCAGGTGGCCTCGGAGCGCGTCGCTCTCGCCCAAATTGGCCGCCAGGTACCAGTCGTGCCAGCCGTGGTAGCCGCTGATCGCGACGACCGACCGGTCGGTGGTCGCGCGGGCGATGCGCACCGCCACGGTCATCGTCTCGCCGCCGGTGCGCGCCAGCCGTACCCGTTCGGCCCAGGGGTGCAGGCCGCACAGCAGGTCGGCCAGCTCCAGCTCCTCGCGCGGATTGAGGGTCGAGCAACTCCCCAGGCTAACGCGCCGGATCACCGCGCGCGTGACGTCCGGATCGCGGAACCCCAGGATGGTCGCGCCGATGCCGTGCGAGGAGCAGTCGAAGAAATGGCGTCCGGCCTCGTCCCACACCTCGCAGCCGCGCGCCTCGCGGAAGTAGGGCGGCCACTGGCCTGGCGCCATGCGGTCGGGGTTCTTGCTGAGCAGGTGATTACCGCGCGGGATGATGGTGAGCGCGCGCTCGTAGCTCTTCTGCCCCATCTCGGGATCGACTGCCCGGAGACCCAGCAGGCGCTCCGCGTTGTCGCAGAACACGTCCTGCAGGTCGGCCTCGTTCAGTCCGAACCGGTCGGCCGCGTGGAAGATGGCGCGCACCTCCTCCAGGCCGACCTGGATCGGCTGCCCGAAGAAGGCGTGGTCGTTCCACTCCACCTGGTCGGTGGCGACCCAGGCGAAGCCGCTGCCGAGCGTAATCGAGCGCCCCCGCTGGTGCGATACCGGAAAGTCGGAGCCGTACAGGAGCCGGCGCGGCCCGAACTCGTCCAGGATGGCGACCATGGGCTCCGCCTCGCAGATCGCGGAGGTGTCGAACCAGATGTTCTGCAGGCCGCGCAGCGAGGCGATTGACTTCGTGGTGTTCGGGCCGTGGAAGCCGCGCGCGGCGTGCGCCAGGATGAGCTGAGCGTTCGGGAACCGCTCGCACTTCTCGCGGATCTGGCGCTGGTTCTCCGGGTCGTCCAGCGCGGGGTCGCGCACGATGTGCAGCATGATGAACCAGCCGCGCTCGTCGGCGATCCGCCACGTCCAGTCCGGCAGGAACTCGTCGATGTAGGACTGCTGCGTGTCCTCGCGGGCGCTGTAGCAGTGGTAGCACTTGAAGCCGCCGATTCCCTCGCCGTCCAGGTCTCCTTCCACCTCCGCCAGCGTGGTGCTCGCAGCGACCAGGTATGCCCGGATGGCCCGCGGATGCCCGGCGGTCTGCTCGGCGACGTACGCGTTCTTGGGGCCGATCGGCAGATCCGGCGCCGGAAAGGGCAGGACCAGGGCGCCCGCCATCCGCTCCGGGCCGCCGAGCTGCGCGCCGACGAGGTCCCGCCATTCGTCCAGGCGGACCCGCTCCGGTCCCCACTCCAGCATCGGGCCCACGCTCGGAAAGTGTTCTATATCATAGAGATGCATGTGAGCGTCGAAGACGCGCGGGGGGATGCGCGCCGCCAGCTCCGCCGCTGCCGCGCGATCCTCCTCGGTGGTGGTCCAGCCGGTTTCCAGCCGGTCTTCGGTGAGCATCGGGGCCTCCTTGGTCGATCGGTGCAAATCGTAGCATGACGGGTTGCCACAACTTTCAGAATCTGCGATTGTTTGTTCCATGAAAGTTCTAGCAGCTCTTCTGACTATCGCACTCGTCGGAGCGGCGGCTGCCTGGGCCAAGACCGGCAGCTTCACGTACGACGACGGCTCGACCTACGAAGGCGAGTTCGAGGATGGCAAGGTCCACGGCCAGGGCACCTACACCTGGGCCGACGGAACGATGTACGAAGGTGCATTCGATTCCGGTCTGCCGCACGGCGAAGGCCGGCTCACATGGCCTTCGGGCGCCATGTACGAAGGTCCGTTCCAGGCTGGCGAGATGGCCGGCGTCGGCATGATGACCTGGCCGAGCGGCGCCTCGTATGAAGGCAACTTCACCGCCGGTCGCATCAACGGCTCCGGCACGCTGACCTGGCCCGACGGCCTGACCTACAGCGGCATCTTCGTGACCGAGACGATCGAGGGCACGGGCATGCTGATGTGGACCGACGGCACCAGCTATGAAGGCGACTTCATGGCCGGCAGCATCGACGGCTCCGGCATGATGAAGTGGCCTAGCGGTGACATGTACGAGGGCGGATTCATGGCCGGCGCGCCGAACGGCGAAGGCACCTATACTTGGGCCACCGGTTCCCGCTACGAGGGCATGTACGAGAACGGCATGGCAACCGGGGGCACCTTCTACGTCACGGACGAAGACGGCAGGGCCTGGCACTTCGTCGCGTCGCAGGACGCGGACGGGACCTGGATGGTCGACCATCCCGAAAGCCAGGAGATGTAAGAAGGGCCGACAGGTCCGAAGCGACAGAGAAGATAGGACAGCCGAGCTGAGCGTATAAACCGGGAGACGATGCTCCGGACGGTCGGAAAGGGACCGGCCGGGCATCGCCCCCCCGGTGTTTTGTCAAACCTTTTAGCGCGCACGCCGACGGCGCGCCAGATCGCTGGCGCTGCTCATGGCGGCGCGCTTGTTGTGTCCGGAGGGATACGCGGCCGGTCAGGCGCTCCGGTACTCCTCCAGCACCCGATCCATGATCCGGCCGGTGCGCGCGGCGCTCATGCCGGTGCTCGGGCAGCTCCCGGAGCCGCGCAGCTCGTCCACGATCGACTGGATCAGCGGTTGCTGCACGTGCTCGGGATGGGCGATCTCGGTACGGGTGGTGCCGCCGGCGGCCGCGATCTCGAACGGGACGTCCCCGAAGGTCGAGTAGCGCAGAACGCCTCGGCTGCCGGCGATCTCGACCAGGTCGACCTCGTCCTGCGCGGTGAAGGCGAAGCGCGCCGTACCGACCACGCCGTCGCGGAAGCGCATGGCGAACGCCACCGCATCCTCCGCCTCATAGGCGCCGAGCTGGTTCACGGCGAAGCCACGGACCTCCTCGATCGGGCCGAGCAGGTGGTCCAGCAGGTCCAGCACGTGGGAGCCCATGTCCGCGAACAGTCCCCCGCCGGCGATCTCCGGCCGGTACCTCCACGGCAGCGGACCGGAGCCGAGAGCGGGATCCGGCGGACTGACGTACTGCGCCGTCACCGTCAGTGGCGTGCCGATGCTGCCGCCGAGCAGAGCGTCGCGCACCGCCACGAAACGCGGCAGCATGCGCCGGTAGTAGGCCACGAACAGCGGCAGGCCCGCGGCATCGGCGGCGGCGTTCATGGCCCGGCACTCCCGGTGGGAGCAGGCCATCGGTTTCTCCACGTACACGGGCTTGCCGGCCGCCAACGCCTGCAGCGCATAGTCGTGATGGGACGACGGCGGCGTGGCGACGTAGACCGCGTCCACCTCGGCGTCGCCGATCAGCTCGGCCGCGTCGTCGTAGGCGCGGGGGACGCCGTGGCGGCGGGCGTAGTCGCGCGCCGCATCGCCGTTGCGCCGCATCACGGCCACCAGGCGTGATCCGCTGGCCTTGGCGAACCCCGGTCCGCTCTTGACCTCGCAGACGTCGCCGCAGCCGATGATCCCCCAGCGGATCGCGGGCGGCGGGCTCATCGCGCCGGCTCCGGGGGCGGCAGCAGCGCGCGCATGGCCGCCGTGTGGATCGCACGCTCGGCGGAGCCGCGCAGTGTGCCGGCGGCCGGGTTCCCCTCGCGGGCGTAGGCATCCGCCTGCAGCGCCATGTCGATCTTGTCCAGGTCCTTGATCAGCCGGCCTTCCGGCGTGCGCCGCTCGGCGTAGTCCAGCCACGCGGCCATCAGCGTTCCGTCGGGGTCGACGTCCGCCAGGATCCGCCGCGCCGCCTCTTCTTCCTGCCGCTGCTTCTCGTGGGCGGGCACGCCGTCGGCGGGGGTGACGTCGCCGGTGAGCGCCTCCGCCAGGTCATGAATCACGGCGATGAGGGCCGCCCGCGCCGGATCGGCGCCGGTCGCGGAGGCGGTCACTGCGGCCAGCGCCGCCACGCCGAACGAGTGCGCGGCCACCGATTCGGGATCGGGGACCCCCCGTTGCACCCATCCTCTGCGCGGCATCCGCTTCAGGGCCGCGACGTGCGTGAAGAACGCCTGGAGCCTGGGAGCGGACATCGCTCCGGTAGCGGACATCGGTCTCGATTCGGTCACCGGTTGAGGGTAGGCCGAGCGGGGGTGTCTCGACTACCGTTGCGGACGGGACGCCATGGACGGGACGAACGGCTCGCTGCAACTGGTCCTGCAACGGGACGAGATCGAGCTTGCCGGCTACGCCGAACAGGCGACGATCGGCGATCTGATCACCGCCCTGGAGCGGATGCGGCTCCGTCCCGGCCTGGCCACCGTCGGCTGCGCAGGCTGCGGGCTGTGCTGCCGCGACCGCGTGCCGGTGCTGGGCGCCGACCTGCCTCGGCTGGAGCGGGCGCTCGGACTCAGCCGGGAACGGTTGCTGCGCGACCATCTGGAGCTGCCGGAGCCTCCGGACGCGAGCGAGCGAGCTGCGCGCATCGCCGACTTGGCGCGGCAGTTCGATGCCTCACCGGCGGAGGCGACGCTGCTCTACGAGTGGAACACCGGCGAGCCGATCGTGCCGCGGCAGGGCGATGACGGCTTCTGCCACTGGCTGCGGGACCGCCGCTGCTCGGTCTATCCCGGCCGGCCGCTGATCTGCTCCTTCTACCTGTGCAACTTCGGCGACCGGCTGTCGGCCCTGTTCGACGCGATCGTGCGGCAGGGGGTGTGGCACAGCTACGTCGCGGTCGGCTGGATCGAGAGCGGCGTCGTCGCGCACAATCCGTTCTTGTCGGTCGGCGACCCCACACGGGCGCCGCTGGGCGCGTTCGACATCGATGTGGCGCCCCTGCTGCAGCGCATGGCCGACACCTGGTAGGAGGAGGAGCCCAAGCCGAGGGCTCCTGAAGACCCAACCGAGCTTGGACGTCAACCTCAAGCGTCATACTATGAGCGTGCGTCCCGGATGAAACATGAGCGAGCAGTCGGGTCTCGAGGCCAAGTTGCACAGCAACAGGCGAACACGATCCGTTGGAGGTAGCAGCGCCTGACCGGGAGGATTTCGTGCTGACGCTCCTCGGGCCCGGCTACGGAGAGTGCGCCATCATCCAATCTGGTCACGGCGAATGGATCGTCGCGGACTCCTGCGTGGATGGCGCCGGCGACATGCGCCGCATCTGTGCGTGCTCTTCTCGCGGGCGTTCGCGATGGACCGCTCAGCTCGCGGGCGCGGCGTGCCGCCTCCATCCCGGAATCTTGTGAGTACCGCAGGATCGGTGATCCGGCCGGCGGATCGCATGACGACCTGGGCCGGGTTCGGCCCGGTGCTGCGCGTGCTCCGCATGGCGCTGGCCCATCCGGTGCGGCTGACGGTCGCCGTGACCGCCACCGTCGCCGCGGCCGTGTTCCAACTGCTGCTGCCGCAGTACGTCGGCGACGTGGTGGACACGGTCAACGTGATCCTCTCGGAGGCTGCCGACCCGTCGGCGGCCAAGCGGCAACTCCTGCAGCTCGCCGCTCTGATCCTGGGTGCCAGCGTGGTGCGCGGGCTGATGATGATGGTGCACACCCAGCAGGCGGAGATCGTCGGCCAGAGCGTCGGCTACCGGCTGCGGATGGACTACTACGACAAGGTGCAGCGTCTCAGCTACGGCTTCCACGACCGCGTGCACACCGGCGAGCTGATCACTCGCGGCATGCTCGATGTCGAGTCGGTCGCCACCTCCTTCAACCGCGGGATGATCAAGGCGGTCTGGCTGCTGGTGCTGCTCGGCTGGGGCACCTGGCTGCTGCTGAGCACCGATCCGCTGCTCACGTTGGCGGCGATGAGCTTCGCGCCCGTGGTCGCGTGGCGGGCGACGGTGGCGCGCATGCGGCTGCGGGTGGCGTGGCTGCGCCTGCAGCAGTGCCTGGCGCGGCTGACCAAGGTGATGGAGGAGAACCTGGGCGGCATCCGCGTGGTCCGCGCGTTTGCGGCGCGCGAGCACGAGATGGGCAAGTTCGACACGGTAACCGAGCAGGCCAAGCGCTACACGGACCGCACCATCAACATCCGCGTGCGCGACGTGAGCCTGATGACGTTGGCCTACTACTCGGCGATGGCGCTGATGCTCTGGGTCGGCGGCACCCGCGTGCTGGCCGGGCACCTCACCGTCGGCGACGTCACCGAGTTCCTGGTGTTCATGCTGATCTTGCAGATGCCGATCCGGCAGCTCGGCATGGTGGTGAGCGCGCTGTCGCGCGCATCGACGTCCGGCGGGCGGCTGTTCGAGATCCTGGACCTGGACCCGGACATCAGGGACCGGCCTGACGCGTACGACCTGGAGATCCGCGAAGGGGTGTTGCGCTTCGAATCGGTGAGCTTCTCCTATGGCGGGGACGGCGATACGGTGCTGGACGGCATCAGTTTCGAGGTGGGGCCCGGCCGCACGCTCGGCATCGTCGGGCCGCCGGGGTCCGGAAAGTCGACCATCGCGCTGCTGACCGCCCGCTACTACGACGTCGACGCGGGCCGCATCACCATCGACGGTCAGGACATCCGCTCGGTGACCCTGCAGTCGCTGCGCTCGGCGGTGGGAGTGATCCAGCAGGACAACTTCCTGTTCACCGCCAGTGTGGAGAGCAACGTCGCGTACGCCGACCCCTGGGCGCAGCGCGAGCAGATCACCCACGCCAGCTCGTCCGCACAGCTCCACGACTGGGTGCTGGGCCTGCCCGAAGAGTACCGGACGCTGGTCGGCGAGCGCGGCGTGTCGCTGTCCGGCGGGCAACGGCAACGGCTTTCGATCGCCCGCAGCATCATGGTCAGGCCGGCGGTCATCGCCTTCGACGACTCCACGGCGGCGATCGACGCCGGGACCGAGCGGCGCATCCGCACCGCGCTGCGCAAGCTGACCGAGCGCACCGCCACGATCATCGTCTCGCACCGGCTGAGCTCGCTCATGCACGCCGACGAGATCCTGTTCGTGGACGCCGGCTCCATCGTCGAGCGCGGCACCCACGCCGAGCTGATGGAGCTGGGCGGCCGGTACCGCGCGCTATACCAGCTCCAGGCGAACCCTTCGGAGTCGCTGGACCGGATCGCCGACAGCATCGCCGGCGGCGCGGCGCGCGCCGGGGAGGTGGCGCGTGGCCGTTAACGAAGCGCGTGCCGAAAAACGGCCCCGCCTGGCGTCGGTGGGGGCGCAGTCCAACCGCGAGGAGGTGATGTTCGGCGCGACCTTCGACGGCAAGGTCGTCCGCCGGCTCCTGGCGTTCGTGGTCCCCTACCGGCGGCGGCTGCTGTTCGGGCTGGCGGCGGTGCTGGTGTTTACCGCCACGCAGCTCGCCATCCCGCTGATCGTGAGCAACACGTTCGATTACGTGGCGGGCGCCGGTGATGCCGCCCTGACGCTGCTGCGGGCCACGGTCGCCGTCTTCGTCGGCATCATCCTCGTCAACTTCATCGCCAACGTGCTACAGGAAGGCGTGGTGGCGCGCGCCGGCGAGCGCGTGCTGTTCGACCTGCGCCGCGCCATGTACCGCCACCTGCAGCGGGTGTCGCTGTCCTTCATGGACCGCACCGAGACCGGGCGGCTGATGTCGCGCCTGCAGGGCGACGTGTACGCGTTGCAGGAGTTCCTGGAGTCGTCGGTGTTCGCGGTCGGGGACATGGTGCTGCTCGTCGGCATCATGACGGTGCTGGTGGCCATGGACTGGATGCTCGGGCTGCTGGCCTTGGCGGTGGTGCCGACGCTGATCATCGTCCGCATGGTCTGGCTGCCGCACGCCCGGCGCACCTTCCTGCGCGCGCGGGAGGCGTCGTCCATCGCCAACGGCGCCATGGCCGAGGCGATCAACGGCGTGCGCACCGTGCAGGAGGCCGGCCGGGAGCCGGTCAACCTGGATCTGTACCACGACAAGGCGCACGAGAACCTGGTCGCGCAGTCGCGCGCGGTGATGATCGCGCAGATGATCATCCCGATCGTCGACACGCTCACCGGCATGGCGACCGGGATCGTCGTGGTCGTGGGCGGGTCGATGGTGCTCGACCGGAGCCTCGACCTGGGCGTGCTGATCGCCTTCCTGATCTACATTCAGCGGTTCTTCCAGCCGATCCGCTCGGTGACGATGCAGCTCAGCATCATGCAGCGGGCCATGGCGGCCGGGCAGCGGATCTTCGAGGTGATGGACGTGCCGGTCGAGATCAAGGATCGGCCCGGCGCGATCGATCTCGACGACTGCGACGGCTCGGTCGAGTTCCGCGGCGTCACCTTCGGCTACGTCCCGGATCATCCGGTGCTGCGCGACATCAGCTTCAGCGCCCGTCCCGGAGAGACCGTGGCCCTGGTCGGGCCGACGGGCTCGGGCAAGACCAGCATCACGGCGCTGGCGCACCGCTTCTACGAGGTGTGGGACGGGAAGGTGCTGGTCGGCGGCCACGACGTGCGCGACGTGTCTCAGGACTCGCTCGGCCGCCACATCGGCATGGTGCTGCAGGAGCCGTTCCTGTTCTCGGGCACGATCGAGGAGAACATCCGCTACCACAAGCCGCACGTGACGCTCGATGCGGTCGAGCAGGCGGCCCGCACGGTCGGCGCGCACGGGTTCATCATGCGCCTGCCGGACGGCTACCAGACCGAGATCGAGCAGCGCGGCGGCAACCTGTCGCTCGGCCAGCGCCAGCTCATCAGCTTCGCGCGCGCCGTGGTGGCCGACACCAAGGTCCTGGTGCTGGACGAGGCGACCGCCAACATCGACAGCTACACGGAGATGCTGATCCAGAAGGCGCTCACCAGGCTGCTCGAAGGACGGACCGGCCTGGTGATCGCGCACCGGCTGGCCACCATTCGCGGAGCCGACCGGATCCTGGTCCTGCAGGAGGGCCGCATCGTGGAGCGCGGTACGCATGCCGAGTTGATGGCCCTGAACGGCCTGTACGCGCGGCTGTACTCCATGAACTACTCGTCGTTCGACGACATCCCGGACGAGCTCATCGAGGCGGCGATCAGGGCCACAACGTGAGCTGGTCCGCGCCCTCCCGGTAGCGGTCCGGGACGCGGAACGAGCCGGTGTCGAGATCGGGGGCGCGGTCGGCGACGCCGGCGCGCGCGCACGAGCGGGCGAACATGGTGGCGACCAGGTCCGCGAACGGCCCCGAGCCCCGCATCCGGGAGCCGAAGCCGGCATCGTTGAGCCGGCCGTCCGCGTGCTTGCCGCCGCGGACCTGGCGGATGCGTGACAACACCTTGCCTTTCCGGTCGGGCCGGTGCCGTTCGAGCCAGTCCTCGAACAGCGGCGCTACCGCCAGCGGCAGCCGCAGCATGACGTAGCCGGCGAACGAAGCGCCTGCGGCTCCCGCGGCGTCCAGGATCGCCGGTATCTCGTGATCGGTGAGGCCCGGGATCACGGGCGCCGTCAGGACTCCCACGGGCACGCCTGCCGCCGCCAGGCTCTCCATCGCCTGCAGCCGCCGGGCGGGGGTGCTGGTGCGCGGTTCCAGGGCGTTGCTCAGGGAGGCGTCGATCGTCGGGATCGACAGGAACACCGCGGCAGCGCCGGCGGCGGCAAGGTCGGCCAGCAGGTCGGCGTCGCGGGCCACCAGGCGGTTCTTGGTAACCACGATCACGGGATTGCGGAACTCGGCCAGCACCTCCAGGCAGCGGCGCGTGATGCGGAGTCGGCGCTCGACCGGCTGGTACGGATCGGTCACCCCGGAAAGCGCCAGCGGCTGCGGACGCCAGCGTTGACGGGAGAGCTCCGCGGCCAGCAGCTCGGGCGCGTCTTCCTTGACCACGATGCGGGTCTCGAAGTCGAGCCCGGCGGAGAAGCCCAGGTACTCGTGCGTGGGCCGGGCGTAGCAGTACGCGCAGCCGTGCGCGCAGCCGCGGTAGGGGTTGATGGAGGCGTCGAAACCGACGTCCGGGCTCAGGTTGGTGGCGATGATGGAGCGCGAGCGGTCGCGTAGCAGCTCGGTCTCCGGCCGCCCGGGCGGGGCCTCCGGATCGGCGACGTACTCGATCCGCTCGAAGCGATTGGGCGGGTTGACGGCCGCCCCGCGCCCCTTCATGCCCCGGCCCCGCCGGCGATCAGATCGGCGATCACACGCCAGTACAGGTCGTGCTCCGCCGCGGCCGCGCGCCGCTGCAGCGACTCCGGCGTGTCGTCCGGACAGATCGGCACGGGCCGTGAGGCGATGAGCGGACCCCGGTCATACTCGGCGGTGACGTGGTGGACGCAGACCGCGCTCTCGTTCAGCCCGGCCGCCAGCACGGCGCGGTGCGGTGCCAGGCCGTACATGCCCGGGCCGCCGAAGTGCGGCAGCGGCGCCGGATGGATGTTGACGATGCGGCCTGAGTAGTGTGCGACCACCTTCGCGGGGACGAGCTTCATGAAGCCGGCCAGGACGATCAGGTCGATCCCGTGGGATTCCAGGAGTCGGAGCATCGCGTCCCGGTAGGCGTCCGTATCCGGGTGCGTCACCGCGGAGAGGTGCGCCGTCGGGATGCCGTGGCGGCTCGCGATGGTCAGCGCGCCGCTGCCGCTGTTGTTGCTCAGCACGAGGGCGATCCGCGCCGGCAACCGGCCGTCGGCGGCCCGCGCGATCAGGACGTCCAGGTTGCTGCCCCGGCCCGAGGCGAACACCGCCAGGTTCACGTTCGGACAGGATCGCACGAACGCGCGCGGCCCGGTCGACCTCCGCGGTCGAGTGACGGTTGGCATCAAGGACCGAGCGTGCTATCTCGATGCCATGGTACGCATCCAGATTCAGCTTCCCGATGCGCTCTGCGAGGAGGTCAAACGGGTCGCTCGTGAGCGCGAGAGCCGCTGGCGGAGGTGGTACGGCGCGGCGTGGAGTACATCACGCGAGCCTATCCGGCTATCGGCAGCCAACGGAGCTGGGCTCCTCCTCCGCCCAGCAGGCTCGGCGCATTCAAGGCGTCCCCCGAGGACTGGCGGCTGCTGGCGAACGAGCCGGTATCGGAGCTCTGACTCATGAACTTCGCAGAACTGAAAACCGAGCGCTTCGACTTCGATCTGCGCTTCGACCGGTTGCGCACCGAGGAGCTGGCCGTGCGCCTGGAGGACGACACGTTCTCGCGCGCGCCGGTGCGCGAGGAGTCGTTGCTGTCGAGCTGGGACGCGCCCAACTGGATCATCGAGGGCAGCAGGGTGCGCCAGATCCGCAGTTGCGCGCGCGAGCGCGAGAGCCGAAAGCAGCGGATGCTGGACGAGTGCGGCGCCTTCGACCCTTTCGTGACGATCCAGGTTCCGCCGATCCCGACCCTGGCCTTCGGCGACTGGGGCTGGACGGACTACGAGCTGCGAGCGAGCTGCAGCGGTGGTAAGGACGGACCCACCGGCGTTGCGTTCCGTTACCAGGACGCCCGCCACCACTACGCGCTGACCGTCGATGACGGCGCCGGAGTGCGGCTGGTGCTGCGCTCGGGCGACCGGCACCAGGTGCTGGCCCAGGTGCCGCTGCCCGCTCCGCTTCCGGAGTACCGGATGCTGATCCGGGTCACCGGCAGCGAGTTGCAGGCGGGGCTGGCGGACGGACCGACCATCCGCGTCGTCGACGGCCGCTACACCCACGGCAGAGCGGCCCTGGTGTGCAGCGGAGAATCGACCTACGGACCGGTGCAGGTCACGGGCTACCGCGTCCGGCAATCCGAGCTGCCGCTGCCGGAGGCCCCGGAGATGGAGCTGCTGGCCGAGGGCGCCCTGGACGAGGCGCTCTGCCGCAGCCGCGTGGTGTTCCAGGATCTGGACGGCGACGGGCTGCCTGAGCTGCTGGCCGATGAGCATCACGGCACCGAGGTTCACTGCCAGCACCTGATCCACGGCCACCGGTGGCGGCTGGGGCCGTTCGAGCACCCGCTGAGCCAGGGCGGCGACCTGCCGCTGTGCGCCATCGACATCGACGGCGACGGACGGCGCGAGGTGGTGTTCACCGCCGACTTCGGCATCCACGTGCACGACGCGGTGAGCGGCGAGCAGCGCGCCACGGTGCCGGCGCCCGCGGCCAATCCTTACCGCGAGGACGCCGACTACCCGCACGAGCGCATGCTCGGCGATGCCATCTGCCCCGTCCTTACCGAGGTGGGACAGCCTCCGGGCTTCTACGTCAAGGACCGCTACTGGAACATCTGGCTGTACGACCGCCGCCTCGATCTGCAGTGGCACCGGGCGCTGAACACCGGCCACTTTCCGCTGCCCGTGCAGCTCCGGGCCGGAGAGCCGGACTACCTGTTCGCCAGCCGTACGCTGCTCTCACCCGCCGGCGAGACCGTGTGGTCGCTCGATCTGCCCGATCACTCGGACGCCATCGGGCTGTTCTCCCTGAACGCGGAGCCGCGCCTCTACGTCGCCGCCGGGGAGGAGGGGCTGATGGAGATCGAGCCGCGTACCGGCGTCATCCGCACGCAGCTCAAGTGGGGGCACGTGCAGCAGTACGCGCTGGGACGCTTCGTGCCCGGGCGGCCGGAACCGCAGATCCTGGCCATCACCCAGTGGCGGGAGCCGGGCATCGCCGTGCTGCTCGACCACCGGCTCGAGCTGATCGGCCGCTGGGTGGAGATGTCGGCTGAGGCGGGCTGCCGCCCGCTGCCGTGGGGCACCGCCGGCAGCGACCTGGCGGTGAACCGCGGCGGCATCCTCGATCCGCTCACCGGCCGCGTGGTGCGGCCGTTCCCGGAGCGTTGTGGGCACGTGCGCCACGTCACGGTGCTGGACCTGCCGCGCTACGGGTGCGGCTGCCTGCTGGTGGTGAACGAGTCGAGTTGGCAGATCTGGGGAGCCGGCGGCAACGTGCCGGCGGTGGCGCCGCGCTGGCGTCCCAACGCGCTGCAGCCCAGCGGCTACCTTCCGGCGCTCGATTTCTAGCGCCGGCGCCGTTGGCGCCGTCCACTCCGATCCGCGCTCAGATGCCGCGCAGTCGCAGCTCGTCGGCGCGCCAGCAGGCGACCGCGCGGCCGGTCGCCGCGCGGTCCCCGCCCGCAACCGGCGCCAGCTCGGGAACCTCGCGGTGGCAACGCTCCTCGGCGTGCGCGCAGCGGGACGCGAACACGCATCCCGGGCGTTCGCCGATCGGGCTCGGCACGTCGCCCGAGAGCAGATCCTCCGCCCACGGGGTGTCGGGATCGGTGTCCGGGCTGGCCGCCAGCAGGCCGGCGGTATAGGGATGCCTGGGGTGGGTGTAGATCTCCCTGGTGTCCCCCTGCTCGACGATCTTGCCCAGGTACATGATCGCCACTTCCCTGCAGATGTAGCGCACCACGCCCAGGTCGTGGGCGATGATCACCACCGTCAACCCCATGCGGGCCTGGATGTCGAGCAGCAGGTTGAGGATCTGCGCCTGCACGGAGACGTCGAGGGCCGACACCGGCTCGTCCGCGAACAGCAGCGAGGGCGAGGAGGCGAGCGCCCGCGCGATGCCCAGCCGCTGCCGCTGGCCGCCGGAGAACGCGTGTGGATAGCGTGACAGGAAGCGCGGATCGAGGCCCACCAGGTCCATCAGCTCCTCCACCCGGCGGCGGTAGTCCGGCTTCCGCCACTTCAGCACCTTGAGCGGTTCGGCGACGATGTCGAGCGCGGTCATGCGCGGATTCAGCGAGCTGAACGGATCCTGGAAGATCATCTGGATCTCCTTCCGCAGGGGTTTCAGCTCCTTCCTGGTCAACTGCGCCAGATCCACCTTCCGCTTGTCCTGAGTGAGGTACTCGATGCTGCCGGATGTGGGTGGAGTGGCCCGCATGATCGTCTTCACGGTCGTGGTCTTGCCGCATCCGCTCTCGCCGATGAGTCCCAGGACGGTGCCGCGGAGGACGTCGAACGAGATGTCGTCCACGGCGCGGATGAAGTCGTCGCCCCGCCTCAGAAAGCCGTGCTCCACCGGAAAGTACTTCCTGAGGTTGCGCACCTGCAGGAGGGTCTCGCTCACGGGGTCGGGACCGTGATGTTGTGGCAGGTGGCCACGTGGCCCTCGCCGATCTTCACCGCCGGCGGATGGGTCACCTCGCAGGTGCCGGCGATCGCCTCCTCGCAGCGCGGGTGGAAGGGGCATCCCGTGGGCAGCAGGTAGGTGGTGGGGACGGCTCCCTCGATGGTATGCAGCCGCTCTCCCTGCTGGCTCATGCGCGGCACCGACTTCATCAGGTTGCGGGTGTAGGGGTGGCGCGGATTGCGGAACAGCTCCCGTACCGGCGCGGCTTCCACCACCTTGCCCAGGTACATGACGTACACGTGCTCGACCATCTTGGAGATGACGGCCAGGTCGTGGGTGATCAGGATCAGCGACAGTCCCAACTCCCGCTGCATCTCCTTGATCATCTTCAGCACCTGCGCCTGGATGGTCACGTCGAGCGCCGTGGTCGGCTCGTCCGCGATCAGGATGCGCGGGCCGCAGGCGATCCCCAGGGCGATCATGGCGCGCTGCCGCATGCCGCCGCTGAGCTGAAAGGTGTAGTCGTCCACCCGCTGCTCGGGGTCGGGAATGCCGGTGCGGCGCAGCAGCTCGACGGTCCTGTCCCTGGCCTCATCCTTGTCGATGCCGGTGTGCAGCATCAGCAGCTCGGAAATCTGGTTGTTGATGGTGTGCACGGGGCTGAAGGCGGTCATCGGCTCCTGGAAGATCATCGAGATGTCGGCGCCGCGCAGTCTGCGGATGTGATCGCCGTCCGGGTCCAGCGTGGTGAGATCGGTCACGGCGCCGTCGCGTTGCCGGTAGCGAATCGCGCCGCTGGTGATGCGCGCGGTGTCGGCCAGCAGGCGCAGGATGGAGTACGCCGACACCGACTTGCCGCAGCCGCTTTCACCGACCAGGCCGACCGACTGTCCCTCCCGGACCGCAAAAGAGACGCCGTTGACCGCCTTGGCGATCCCTTCGTCGCCGTGGAACTCGACCGTCAGGTCGTCCACTTCCAGGATGTTGCCCGGCTCCATTCCCGCCACTCTAGCGGCTGCCGTAGGGATCGGCAGCGTCGCGCAGCCCGTCGCCGAGCAGGTTGAACGCCAGCACGACGATGATCACGCACACGCACGGCAACAGGATCCACGGCGTGATGGCGATGGCGTACACGTTCTGCGCGTCCCGCAGCAGCACGCCCCAACTGATGGTCGGCGCCTGCAGGCCAAGGCCCAGGAAGCTGAGCGCGGTCTCGCCCAGGATCATTCCCGGTATCGACAGCGTGAGCGACGCGATGATGTAGCTATAGAACGAGGGCAGCATGTGGATGAAGATGATCTGCAGGTTGTTGCGGCCCATGAGCTCGGCGGCGGTGACGAAGTCCTCCGTGCGCAGGCTCAGGAACCTGCCGCGCACGATGCGCGCCAGTCCCGTCCAGCCGATGATCGACAGGATGATCGTGATCAGCAGGTAGTTCTGCAATTGCGACCAGTCCCGCGGCAGCGCCGCGCTCAACGCCATCCACAGCGGCAACTGCGGAATCGACAGCAGAATCTCGATGGCGCGCTGCACGACGTTGTCGACGAAGCCGCCCAGATACCCGGCGATGCCGCCGATCAGGATCCCCAGAAAGAAGCTGATGGCAACGCCGAACAGTCCGATGGAGAGCGAGATCCTGCTGCCGTACAGGATGCGGCTGTACAGGTCGCGGCCCAGACGGTCGCAGCCCAGGAGGTGAAACGGCACGCCGGGGCGTTCGGGTCCGAAGAAGTGACGGTCCAGCGTGAGCCCGAAGAGTTGGTATTCGAATCCCTTCGCGAAAGGTACCAGCCTGGTCTCTTCTTCGACGATTTCGCTGAACTCTACCTCGAAGGTTTCCGTGTTCATCGCCTTGCGAAAGGGATAGACGACGGGAAATAGTGAGAATTTTCCAGAGTGGTTTACGAAGTGGATGCGCTGCGGCGGCGCCTCCCGGTAGTCGGCGTTCTTCTCGTTGGGATCGTGCACGGCGAAGAACGGAGCCAGCAGCGCGAGCAGGTAGCACACCACAAGGACGAACAGGGACACCACCGCCGGCTTGTGCTTGCGGAAACGGATGACGATGAGCTTCCACTGCGACGACGTGTACAGGTCGTCGAGTTCCCGGGTCTCCTCGGCCTGCTTGCCGCGGCCCGCTTTGAACGCTGCCAGCACCTTAGAAGAACCGTACCCTTGGATCGACCGCCGCCAGCAGCAGGTCGGAGAAGAAGGTGCCGATCACGGTCAGTACGCTGAGCAGCATGATGAAGCTGCCGGCCAGGTACATGTCCTGGGTCTGCAGCGCACCGAGCAGCAGCGGGCCGGTGGTGGGCATGTTCATCACCACGGAGATGATCGCCGAGAAGGAGATCAGGCCGGGCAGGATATAGGCGAACGAGCTGATGAACGGGTTCATGGCAATCCGCATGGGATACTTCATGACCACCTTGCGATAGGCGACTCCCTTGGAACGGGCGGTGATCATGTACGGCTTCTTGAGCTCGTCCAGCAGGTTGGCGCGCAGGGTACGGATCAGACCGGCGGTCCCGGAGATGGCGATGATGAAGCCCGGCAGCCAGATATGCTTGAGCAGGTCGAGCACCTTCCCGAAGCTCCACGATGCGTCTTCGTATTCCGGCGAGAAGAGCCCTCCAACGTCCAGTCCGAACGTGTCGAACGCGACGTACATCAGCACCAGCGCGAGCATGAAGCTGGGAACGGAAATGCCGACCAGGCCGACGATGGTAAACACGTAGTCGCCGAGCGAATGCTGCCTCAGCGCGGAGTAGATACCGATCGGAAGCGAGATCATCCAGGTCAGGATCAGCGACGACGTGCTCAGCGCTATGGTCAGCAGCAGACGCTCCCAGATGAGCGTGTTGACGTTGGCTCGCCACTCGAAGGAGTACCCCATGTCGCCCTGTGCGAAGTTCGTTATCCAGATGACGTACTGCTCGAACATCGTCTTGTCGAGCCCGAATCTGGTGCGGTAGCGCTCCAGCATCGCCTCTTCGACCGGATAGCCGCTCTCCTCAAGGTTGATGGCGAGCGTGGTCAGGTAGTCGCCGGGAGGAAGCTGAATCACGACGAAGCTGATGATCGATATGATCCACACAGTGAGGATCATCAGGAGGATTCGCCGTACCGTATATTGAATCATTCCAGGAGCGCCCGGCAGCGGAGCGGTAGGCGAAGATCATAGCGATGGCGCGGCGGCGTGTCATCCGCGGGCACCGCCTGGATGCTGGCGCTCGCGCGGTTGGCGAGGCGCGTTGACGACCGACCGGGCGCCGGCTACACTCGCCGGCATCCAATCGACAATCAGCATACCCGCCGCTGTTCAGGAGGAAACTCAATGAAGAGAGCTCTGTTGGCACTCGGTCTGTGCCTCGTCTCCGTCGCGTACGCGACCGCCATCCCGACGACCTGGCTGGAAGCGCGGACGGCATCGCAACTCGGAATCACCAGCTTCAATGAGGCGCCGATGCTGGCCGCGCTGGTGGCATCCGGCGATCTGCCGCCGGTGAGCGAGCGGCTGCCCGACGATCCGCTGGTGCTGGAGCCGCTCAACGAGATCGGCACCTACGGGGGCACCATCAGCGCCGCCAACACCGGGGGCTGGTCGGACCTGGGCCATGTTCGGCTCTCCTACCTGTTCACCACCGACCCGAGCTGCTCGGCGGTCATTCCCGACATCGCCAAGGGCTACGAGCTCTCGGAGGACGGCACCGAGCTGACTATCTACCTGCGCGAGGGCATGAAGTGGTCGGACGGCGCGCCGCTCACCGCGGACGACGTCATGTACTTCTACAACGACGTCATGCTCAACGACGAGATCAACCACTGGGTGCGCTTCGTGTGGACGATCGGCGGCGAGCTGGCGACCTTCGAGAAGCTGGACGATTACGCCTTCCGCATCAAGATGGCCATCCCCTATCGCCCGGTGCTGTCGATGATCAACCACTGGTACACGCTGCCCAGCTTCTTCATGATGCCCAGCCACTTCGCCAAGCAGTTCCACATCGACCACAACCCCAAGGCGAACGATCTTGCCAAGGAGCTCGGTCACGAGAACTGGGTCGACGCCCACTCGAAGGAACTGAACGTATTTCCCAACGTGGACGCGCTGAAGAAGGTTCCGACCCTCGGCACGTGGGTCATGGAGACCGACGTGCAGTTGAAGAAGACGTTCGCCCGCAATCCCTACTACCACGTCGTGGACACGGCCGGCAATCAGCTCCCGTACATCGATCGCGTGGTGGTCAACATCGTCACCGATCAGCAGGTCACGATTCTCCATGCCCTGCAGGGCAAGTCCGACGTGGCAGGCCGGCTGCTCAAGCAGTCGGAGATGCAGCTCTACAAGAGTCGCG
This sequence comes from Spirochaetaceae bacterium, assembly GCA_028820215.1. The sequence continues at coordinate 32,741 of JAPPKD010000169.1, forward strand.
AAGGGCAGGGCGACTACGAGCTGCGCAACTGGCAGCGGATCTACGCGGCGGACCCGGGCCTGACGTTCAACCAGAACCACAACGACCCGGCCAAGCGGGCCGTGTTCGGCGACGTCAGGTTCCGCCAGGCCATGTCGCTGGCGCTCAACCGCGATGAGATGAACGAGTTCCTGTTCCTGGGCATGGGGATTCCGCAGCAGGCCACCATCCACTACGGCGCATCGTTCTACGATCCCGCGTGGGCGACGAACTTCGCCGAGTACGATCCCGACGGCGCCCGCGCGCTGCTCGACGAGATGGGCCTCGGCACGAACGACGACGGCTACCGGACGATGGCTGACGGCGAGGTCCTGCGGATCAACATGGACGTCGACGAGACCAACTCCGACTCGGCCGAACTGATCCGCGACTACTGGGAGGCGGTCGGCGTCGATGTCGACCTGAAGGTGGTTTCGGGCGAGCTGATCAGCCAGCGGATACAGGCCGGCGACTTCGACGTGCGCGTGTCGCGCATCGACCGCATGCTGGAGCTGCGTTCCTACATCCCCAACTCCACGCCGTTCGACATCACCTCCAGCGTGTGGGGGCAGAAGTGGGGCGAGTGGTTCACATGGTCGACCTGGGACCAGGGCGGCAGGATCGGTCCCGAGCCGCCGGCCGGCGAGGAGCCGCCGGACGACGTCAAGGCCTACTACGAGTCGTACATCAACTCGCTGGAGGCGGTGAGCGACGAGGACTATCAGCGCTATCGCGCCGAGGTCTGGCAGTTTTTCTCCGACAACCTGCCGGTCATCGGTACGGTGGCGTGGCCGGTGGCGCCGGTGATCATCAGCAACCGGCTCGAGAACGTGCTGGAAACCGCGATCTTCTCCGACGACCTGAGCTGGTTCAAGGTGTCGCAGCCGGCCCAGTGGTTCCTGAACGGATAGCACGGCTCCCGGAGCACCGTAGCCTTGGGGGCGCCCGTCAACACGGGCGTCCCCCTTTTTAGGTGGGTTGCCGGTAGGTCGGAGCGTGGCAGAAGCGCTTCATGCCCAGCCGCACTCGCAGCGCGCGGCCCGGCGGCAGCACCACCTCGAGGTGGCGGTCGCGGACGTCGGTCTGGCTGCCCGAGTCCAGATCGCGCACGGTCGTGAAGCGATGCTCGCCGAAGGCACCCGCCTGCAGCAGTGCGCGGCGTTCGTGCACGGCGCCGAGGTTGACCAGTTCCAGCGTGATGCCGTCGCCGTCCAGCGCCGACACCAGGACGGCCACCTCCGGAGGGAGCCCCGGACGCCCGGCTTCGGCATCGAAGTGGCGCACCCGCACGTGCAGCAGGCCTCCGTGGTAGATCACCTGGGGGCCGCCGCAGGTCTGCTGCACCAGCGCCTCGGTGTGCACGGGGTTGATGTCCTGCCAGTGGTGCACGTCCCACTCCTCGGGGTCGCCGTCGTCGGCGCGCAGCAGGTCCATGCGCCGCACCACCTCCCGATACTGCACGTCCAGCAGGCGCCGCGGGTAGTCGGGCAGGCGCCCGTCCAGGTAGCAGAACCAGGGGCCGAAGTGGACGTCGTCCCCCTTGCCTCGGCCCTCGGCCAGCGCCGTCCATTCGCACCGGCTCTCCGGCAGCGAGTCGATCACGTCGCGGTCGGCCTGCGCCTGTGACAGGTACCAGAGCTGGCCGACGGTGTGCGGCTCAAGCGGCCGCCAGGAGGTCCAGCCGGCGTCGGTGTGCCGGTGCGGCACCAGCAGGCGGCCGCCCTCGCTGCGTCCCATCTCGATCAGGCGGGCGAGCTGGCCGCGCGGGATCTCCAGGTAGCCGGCGTCGCCGGTCAAGAGCAGCGCGTTCATCGCCGCGATCAGCAGCGGCTCGATGATGGTGCGGCTGCCGTGCGGCCAGGCCCAGCCGTAGTAGCCGCCCCACCACTTGCCGTCCATGGTCTCGCCGATGGTGCCGCCGGGGCCGACGTTGTCCGGGCACAGCCCGCCGTTGGCGGCGATGCGGTCCGCCCACGCCTCCAGGTAGTCGAGCACCCAGCGCCGGTAGCGCTCCTCTCCTGTGAGCAGGAACGCGTGCGTGATCAGGCTGGTGCAGGTCAGGTTGAGCGGCGCGTCGCAGCGCATCTGGCGCCGGTTCAGCGCATCAAGGATCACCGCGAACACGGCGTCGTCGTTCCAGTCGGCCTTGGCCACCACCTCGCCGGGCTCCCACTCGGCGTCGCGGGTGGGAACCTCCAGGTCGTCGAACGGCACCGGGTAATCGGCCAGCACCCAGCGCACCGCCTCCCAGTCCTCGAACGTGTTCTCGAAGCGCGGTCCCCGGCTGCCGGTGATCGGCGAGCGGATCATGCGCCGTTCGGCGTCCCAGTTCTCGGCCTGCGGGTCGGTTCCCAGGTACATGCCGGCGAAGCGCAGCGCCCGCGCCCGGTCCGGCTGCCGCAGCGGGTCGGCGAGCCCGAAGTAGTACAGGTACAGGGAGGACTCGCCGTGGTGCATCCAGTCGTAGTAGGCATCGAACTCGCGATGGATCTGGCCGTAGCCCGTGAACTGGCGGGTCACCGCCTCCCACAGGAAGCGGCTGCGCTCGTGCAGCTCCGTGGCGCCGCCCAGGGCATAGAGCAGCGGCCAGTTGTGATAGCTCTCGTAGCCGTCGTCGGAGCCGTCCATCCCCGGCCAGCGCGTTCGCCAGACGAAGCTGCCGTCGGGCCGGGTGTAGCGCTGCTGATACACCGGAGCCGCCTGTTCCATCACCTCGATCAGTCGGCGCTGGCGTACCGCCCAGTCCGGCGGCGCGCTGATCCGGGTGGCTTCAATAGAGGGTATAGTTGACCTCCGTGATCTCGGGCAGCCCGGGGGCTGACATGGCTCCGTGCTCGTTGCGATACAGGAAGATCGTGCCGCCGTGGTCGGCGGAGATCATCACGTCGGGCACGCCGTTCCCGGTCAGGTCGCCGCGCCCGCAGATCAGGCCGCTCGGATTGTCGACCCCGGGAGTGTCGAAGACGGCGACCTTGTCGCCGCTCCCGTCAAACAGGGCGTGCTCGCCGCCCACCGCGAACAGGTCGCGGCCGGAGCCGTCCCAGTCGATCGGGAAGTGGAAGCGCGAGTTCCAGGTGAACAGCTTGCCGAGCAGCACGCCGTCCTCGTCGAGCACGTGGATGGGCGCGACTACCTCCTCGTACTTGGCGACGTCCACGACGATCTGTTTGCCCGGCAGGTCGGGATAGATCGAGCACACATCGACCGATTCGTAGTGGCGGTTGTCCAAGGCCCACACGGTGCGGCCGGTGCCGTCGACCGACGCCATCCGTTCGTTGGCGCAGCAGGTCACCACGAAGCGCCAGTCCGCAACCGAATCGCCCTGACGCAGCACCCGCGCGCAGTCCACGTGGCAGCCGATGCCCAGCGGCAACCCTTCGGCCGCCTCCATCTCCCAGCGCGTCGAGCCGTCCGGGTTGAGCATCGCGTAGCCGACGATCAGCTCGTCGCGGCCGTCGCCGTCCAGGTCCACCGGGAACACCTGGTGGGCGGTCAGTCGCCCCGCCGGGTAGCGGACGTTCCACAGCTCTCGCCCTTCGCGATCCAACGCCCAGATCTGCTCGTAGCGGGTCTTGATCAGCACGTCGGTCGGACGCTCGCCCCCTGACAGGTTGACGAAGGTGAGGCAGTCGGCAGCGTCCTCCGGCACCGGCAGGCGCCGTTTCTCGGCTCCCGTGGCGCCGTCGAGTTCCACGATCTCGCGCGTGCCGACCACTACCACCTCGGGGCTGCCGTCGCCGTCCCAGTCGTGGATCTGGCATGCCACGTCGTATCCCAGGCGCGCCACTCCGGCCTCGGGCTCGCCCCACTCCCAGAGCACCGTGCCGTCGAGCTTGTGCGTGATGACCGACACCACCTCCTGCGACGAGCGGTCCGGGTTGTTGCGCGCGCTCACCAGCTCCACCTGGCCGTCGCCGTCCAGGTCGCCGGCTACGATCCACTGCCCCGCGCGGTCCGGATCGACCTGGATGGTGCGCCAGGGTTGGATCCGCGGCACCTTGGAGTAGTCCTTGCCGTAGGTCAGGACGTCGAAGTATCTGGGTCTCATAACCTGCTCCTGGAACGACCGGCATGCTGCTTTGCCGGCCGCAACTCGTCAAATCGCGATTCGCACACATCACACACGATCTGACGGCGCGGCAGGAAGCAGCCGACCAGGTCCGGTCCGGCGTAACGGACGGGGGCGACGATCGTCGTTGGGCGCAGTAGGGTGATCGCGGATCGTGACTGGGGGTGACACCATGAACGAAGAGTACCGCGCCGTGGTGATCGGACTGGGTCGGATGGGAAGCACCATCGACGACGAGCGCGGGAAGTGGGCGCACCACCTGTACCCGACTGCCCACACTCCCTCCTACCGGGCGGTCGGCATCGAGGTCGCGGCCGGCGCCGATCCGCACGAGGGCCAGCGCGACGCGTACCGGGCGAAGTGGGGGGTCGAGACGCTCTACGCGGACTACCGCGAGATGGTGGAGCGAGAGCGGCCCGACCTGGTGAGCATCTGCACGTCGGCCCGGCCCCGCGCCCGCGTGCTGCTCGAGGTCGTCGAGATCGGCGCCTCGCGCGGCCTCAAGGCGATCTGGGCGGAGAAGCCGCTGGCGATCTCCCTGGAGGAGGGCGACCGCATGGTGGCCGCCTGCCGGGAGGCGGGCATCGTCTTCGCGGTCGGCTGCTCGCGCAATTGGTCGGCCCCGTACGACCGCATGCGCGAGCTGGTGGAAGCCGGCGAGCTCGGCGACCTGCTGCAGATCGTGAGCATGGGCGAGGCGTTCATCTCGCACAACGGCAGCCACCTGCTCGCCCTCACCAACCGGCTGGCGGGCGGACGAGTGCGGTGGGTGTTCGGACACATGGACTCGGACGAGAACGCGGCCGGCGACGACGACCTGCACGGCAACGGCTACCTGCACTACGAGAACGGCGTGCAAGGATTGGCGCGCATGCTGCCGTGCGGGGCGGGAGGCTGGCAGTTCGAGCTGACCGGGACGCGCGGGCGCCTGCACGCCCTGGCCGACGCCCAGGAGGTCGCCTTCCACAAACTGCATGCGTCGAGCCTGGAGGGCCGCGGCGAGGAGCCGGCGCGGCTGATCTTCCCGCCACCGCCGTCGGTCGAGAGCCCCAACACGCGCACCGTGCGCGACCTGCTCGGCTGCATCGAGACCGGCAAGGAGCCCAACTGCTCGGGCGCCGACGCCCTGCACGCGCTGGAGATCGCGATGGCCATGCGCGAATCCCACCGGCGCGGCGGCGTCCGGGTGGAGTTGCCGCTGGCCGACCGCTCGCTGCGCATCTTCTCGCGGGAGACCTTCGGCGACTCGGAGCCGGCCGCGGTGCGCGCGGCGCGGCGCCGGGCCGGCGGCTGACGCGCGGCGCGCTTGTCTGGCCCGCGCGCCGACGGTAGGTTGAGCCGGTGGCTTCCCCAACGCTCACGAGCCGCCCGCGGCGCAACCGGCGGAACGAGGGCATCCGCCGCCTGGTGCGCCAGACCGCGGTGCGTCCGGCCGACCTGGTGCTGCCGCTGTTCGTGGTCGACGGCTCCGGGGTCTGCGATCCGATCGCGGCGATGCCGGGCCGCCACCGCATTTCGATAGACACCCTGGTCGCGGACGCCGGGGAGGCGTCCGACGCCGGCGTCCCGGCGGTGGCGCTGTTCCCCGCGGTGCCGGACGAACTGAAGGACACGCGGGCAGGCGAAGGAATGAATCCGGACGGGCTGGTGCCGCGTGCGGTGCGCGCCCTCAAGGACGCGCATCCGGAGTTGCTGGTGATCACCGACGTGGCGATGGACCCGTACTCCAGCGACGGCCACGACGGGCTGGTGATCGACGGCCGCATCGACAATGACCAGACGCTGCCCATCCTGGCCGACTTGGCTCTGTGCCACGCGGAAGCGGGCGCCGACCTGGTGGCGCCGTCCGACATGATGGACGGGCGGATCGGCTACATCCGGGCCGCGTTGGACCGGGCGGGCCACACGGAGGTCGGGATCCTGGCCTACTCGGCCAAGTACGCATCCTGCTTCTATGGGCCGTTCCGGGAGGCGCTCGACTCCGCCCCGCGCGCCGGCGACAAGAAGACGTACCAGGTCGATCCGGCCAACGGACGCGACGCTCTGCGCGAGGTGCGCCTGGACGTGGCGGAGGGCGCGGACATCGTCATGGTCAAGCCGGCCCTGCCGTACCTGGACGTGGTCGCCGCCGTCCGCGGCGCCGTGGACGTGCCGGTGGCCGCCTATCAGGTGTCGGGTGAGTACGCGATGATCAAGGCGGCCGCCGCCGCCGGCTGCATCGACGGCGATCAGGCGATGGTGGAGTCGATCACGGCCATCAAGCGGGCGGGAGCCGACATCGTCCTGACCTACTTCGCGACGGAGATGGCGCGACGCTGCGATGGCTGAGACGCTCCTTCCGCTGTTCCCGCTCAAGGTCGTGCTGTTCCCGGACACCGCCCTGCCGCTGCACATCTTCGAGGAGCGCTACAAGGAGATGATGGGCGAGGTGATCGACGCCAACGGCGAATTCGGCGTGCTGTGCGCCAACGAGAACACCGTAGCCGACGTGGGCTGCTCCGCCCGCGTCGCCAGGGAGATGCGCCGCTACGACGATGGCCGCATGGACGTCCTGACCATCGGCCGGCGCCGCTTCCGGATCGACCGGCTGCAGCGTGACCGGGCCTTCCTGCAGGGCACGGTGAGCTTCTTCACCGACGAGCCGGCCGACGAGCGGCAGGAGCTCAAGACCCGCTGCCTGCACCTCTTCCAGGACCTCTACGAGTCGACGCCCGGGCACCTGCCGGTGGCGGAACTTGAGCAGGTCTCCACCGAGGTCGTCTCCTACTATATCTCCTATTACAGCGACCTGCCGCTTGCGAAGAAGCAGAGCCTGCTGGAGCTCACCAGTGCCGAGCAGCGGCTGCTCGACGCCGAGGAGGCGCTGAAGGAGCGCATGCTGGCGCAGGGCGACGACCGCGAGCGCCGCCGCATCCTGCGGGGCAACGGCCACTTCCCGCGGGAATAGGCTGCCCGCCCGCGATCACGGTCGAGCCCCACGGGTCATGCCGCCGCGTGGCCGTGCTACCGTACGGCATGCCTGCCGACGCCATCGCGGACCTGTATCGACGGTCGATCATCATCGACTCGCTCAACATCAGCAACTGGCACAGCGACAACGTGTTCGCCGACCTCTACGACGGCGGCCTGACCGCCACCAGCGCGACGGTGGCCACGTGGGAGGGGTTCGTGGAGACCGCCGACGCGGTGGCCGCGTGGTACGAGCGCTTTCGCATGCGCTCGGCGCAGATCCGGCCGGTCCGATCGGTCGCCGACATCCACGCCGCCAAGGCGGAGGGCCGCGTCGGCATCATCCTGAGCTTCCAGAACGCCACGCCGATCGAGAACGATCTGCGCCGGCTGGAGCTGTTCGCGGACCTGGGGGTGCGCGTCATCCAGGTCACCTACCACGAGCAGAACCTGCTGGGCGCCGGCTGCTACGAGGCGCACGACGCCGGCCTGACCAACTTCGGACGCGACGCGGTGCGGGAGATGAACCGGCTGGGGATCCTGGCCGACCTGTCGCACGTGGGGCCGCGCACCACCCTGGACGTGATCGAGCACTCGGAGCGGCCGGTGGCGATCACGCACGCCAACTGCAAGGGCTACTACGACGTGCCGCGCAACAAGACCGACGAGGCGGTGCGCGCCTGCGCGGCGCGCGGCGGCGTGATCGGCGCCACGGCGATCACCAGCTTCCTGCGCACGGGCGAGGCGTCGACCCTCGACGACATGGTGGAGGCGATCGACGACCTTGTGGAGCGGGCCGGCATCGACCACGTGGGCTTCGGGTCCGACTACACGCAGGACCAGCCGCGCGAGTTCTGGCGCTTCATCTCCTCGCAACAGGGGACGAAGTTCCCGTCGACATTCACGAAGCCCGACGTCGACTACACGGCGATGCAGATGTACCCGAAGGGGCTGGAGACCCCGCGCGAGATGCCCAACCTGGCCACGGCGCTCATCCGACGCGGCTACACCCCCGACGACGTGGCCAAGGTGCTGGGCGGCAACTGGCTGCGGCTGTTCGGGGAGGTGTGGCATCCAGACGCGTAGGCTCGGCCCGACCGACCTGGAAGTGACCCGCCTGGGCGCCGGGCTGTTCGAGCTCAGCACGCTCGATTCGGATGCCGAGGCGGCGGCCGTGCTGCATGCGGCGCTCGACGGCGGCATCACCTTCCTGGACACCGCCGCCTGCTACGGCGACAGCGAAGAGAAAGTCGGGAAGGCGGTGGCCGGCCGGCGCGACTCGTTCGTGCTGGCGTCGAAGTGCGGCCATCAGGCGGGCGACGCGAACGCCGGCGAATGGACGGCCGCGACCATCGCGGCCAGCGTCGAGCAGAGCCTGCGCCGGCTGAAGACCGATCACCTGGACCTCCTGCAGCTTCACTCCTGCTCGAAGAAGGTGCTGGAACGGGGCGAGGCGATCGAAGCGATGGAGGATGCGCGGCGCGCCGGGAAGACCCGCTACATCGGCTACTCCGGCGACAACGAGGCGGCGATGTGGGCGGTGCGGAGCGGCCGCTTTCAGACGCTGCAGACGAGCTACAACGTGGTCGAGCAGCGCGCCCGCACCAGCGGTCTCCTGCAGGCCGCGCGGACCGCCGGCATGGGCGTGATCGCCAAGCGCCCGATCGCCAACGGCAGCTTCGGCGCGGCGGAGAGCCCCCTCGCCTATGCCGACACCTACTTCGGACGGGCGCGCAAGGTACTGGAGCAGGGCGACCTGCCCGGCGGCCCAGCCGACCGGATCGAGCTGTCGCTGGCCTTCACCCTGGACCGGCCGGAGATCGACACCGCCATCGTGGGCACGCGCAATCCCGCGCACATGCGCGCCAACATCGCCCTGATGGACCGGGGGCTGGGCCTGCCCGAGGAGCTCACGGCCGAGTTGCACCGCCGCTTCGAGATACTGGACGACGACTGGTTTCAGCAGACCTAGCTTCTGAAGTAGCGAGCGGTCAATTCGCCGTGGCCCAGCACCGCGGCATCCCAGCCGGGAGCGGCGCTCGCGAGCATCCGAGGCTGCCGGGCAATCCGCCGTGCCAGTCCGGTCACCTCCTCCAGCAACGCACCGACGACAGCGACTGCGTCGGACTGGCCGACCGGTACCGTGCGCACTGCCACCTGCGACCACTGGCGGACGGTTCCCAGCAGGAACACCTGCAGGAGCTCGGCGGCGTCGATGCCCAGCGCGCCGCCCACGAATCCCCAGGCGACAGGATGCTGGAGCCGGTCGTCGCGGCCGGCTGTCGCCCGGGTCACGCCCGCGTGGGCGGGATGATCCCGCAGCGCCGGCAGCGCGTCCGCGGCAGCGCGGAGCAGCGATCGGCCAAGCTGGCCTCCGGCCGCGCGCGCTTCGCGGGACGGCTGGAAGCTGGCGACCTCGTCGCTGAGGCGGGCCAGCTTCCG
>JAPPKD010000015.1 GCA_028820215.1 Spirochaetaceae bacterium
CCTGGACACCGACCGCACCCAGACGCTGCCGTTCAAGACGCTGGCAAGCTACATCCGGAACGGCATCATCATCACCGGCTCGGTAACGGTGCTGGCCGGAGTATTTGCGATACTGGCGGGTTACAGCTTTTCCCGATTCGAGTTTCCCGGCAAGAAGGTATTGCTTATCTCCATTTTGAACACGCAGATGTTCCCCTACATTGCGATCATCGTGCCCATCTACATGGTGTATCGGACGCTTGGGCTGGTGAACACGCACCTCGGTCTAATCCTGGCCGAAATGGGGTTGGTGCTGCCGTTTTCGATCTGGATGATGAAGGGATTCTGCGATACCGTGGACCGCGACCTGGAGGACGCGGCGTTTATCGAAGGCGCCACCAGTTTCCGAGTGATCTGGAGCATCGTAGTGCCGTTGATCGGGCCGGGCATCGCCGCCGTCTCCATCTTCTGCTTCCTGGCATCCTGGAATCACATGTTGTACGTGTTGCTGCTCGCCACCGACAACAGCACGATTACGGTTCCGTATGGAATCATGACCAGCTACGCCGGGGTATTCCAGTATACGTACGGGCTGCTGGCGGCCGGCATCGTGTTCACCACCGCACCCATCGTGATGCTCTTCCTGTGGCTGCAGAAATACTATGTCTCCGGAATCACGGCTGGCGCGATCAAGGGCTGAGCGGCGCGTGGCAAGCACGGGCACATGACGGCGCGCTGCAGGCGGGCAGCCCGTGCTGGAACCCGGCGCCGCATGGCGAACGGTGAGGCGTCCGGCCGGCAAGGCGCAACGACCAAGGAGCATGTCCGGGCGCAGCAGGTTGTCGGGTTACGAAAGGCTCCTGCGCGTAGGTGGGGATGGGCCGAAAGCGGGGTCCATTGGACGCGGTTTCGGGGCGATATGTGAGCAAGGAGCAACGCCGCCGGACGGGATGCATCGGCGCTCGAATGCAGCCGGTTCGCCACGGGATACGGGCCGCCCAGGCTGCCGCCGCGGCAGCACTGCTCGCAGCAGCCGTCAGTGTCCAGGCGCAACAACAGGCCTCTGCCGGGGCCGCGTCAACGCAGGCACTCGCGCCCGAGGCGCCGCCGAGCCAGGACTCCTCAGCCGCGGACCACGGCTCGCATTCGGTCGCGCGCCTGTGGAACGAGGCGCTGCTGGACGCGATCCGCAACGACTATGCGCGCCCGACGGTGCATGCGCGCAACCTGTTTCACACCGCGATTGCCATGTACGACGCCTGGGCGGCGTTCGACGACACGGCGACCCCCTACCTGCTTGGCGGTGTGGTGGGCGGGTTCTCCTGTCCCTTCGGCGGCATGGATACGCCGGGTGAAGTGCGTGAGGCGCGGGAAGAGGCGATCAGCTACGCCATGTACCGAATCATCCGGGAACGGTTCCGGGTGTCGCCGGGAGCGCGCAAGACACTAGCCAACATCAACGCCCTGCTCGCTGCACAGGGCCACGACCGGTCATTTACTTCTACTGACCATGCCACCGGCTCGGCGGCCGCCCTGGGCAACCACATCGCCCGGTGCCTGCTCGAGTTCGGCCTTCAGGACGGTGCCAACGAGTGGGACAGCTATGCGAACCGCTACTACCGGCCGGTCAACCCGCCGTTGAATCTGCTGGAACCGGGCAACCCGGCGCTGGTCGACCCCAACCGCTGGCAGCCGCTGACCCTGGAGGTGTACATCGACCAGGCGGGCAATGAGTTCCCCGGCGCCACCCCGCCGTTCATCAGCCCCGAGTGGGGCGAGGTGATCCCGTTCGCGCTCTCCGAGGCCGACCTCACCATCCGTGAGCGGGACGGCTACCGCTACCGGGTGTACCACGACCCCGGCGCCCCGCCCTCCCTGGACCCCGGCGGCCGCTACCGGCAGTCCGCCGCCTACCAGTGGGGCTTCGTGCTGGTCTCGATCTGGTCTTCCCACCTCGATCCGGCGGACGGCGTGCTGTGGGACATCTCACCGGCGTCGATCGGCAACGTCCCGCAGTTGCCGCGCACCATCGAGGCCTACCCGGCTTTTTACGACATGTTCGAAGGCGGCGATCCCGGCAAGGGGCACGAGGTGAATCCGCGCACCGGCCTTCCGTACGCGCCGCAGTGGGTTCCGCGGGCCGATTATGCCCGGGTGCTGGCAGAATTCTGGGCCGACGGCCCCGACTCGGAGACGCCGCCCGGCCACTGGTTCACCATCCTGAACTACGTCAACGATCACCCTGCCCTGGAGCGGCGCTACCGGGGCCGGGGCCCGGAGCTCGACGGCCTGGAGTGGGACGTGAAGACCTACTTCGCGCTGGGAGGCGCCGTCCACGACGCCGCCATAGCCGCCTGGGGCCTCAAGGGATGGTACGACTACATTCGTCCCATATCCGCCATCCGCGGCATGGCGGAGCGCGGCCAGAGTTCGGACCCCGCGCTGCCACGCTACGACCAGGCCGGGATCCCCCTGGTGGAGGGCTATGTCGAACTGGTCGAAGCGGGCGACGCACTGGCCGGCGCGCAGGGGGACCACGTCGGCAAGGTGAAGCTGTATGCCTGGCGCGGCCCGGCCTACATCGAGCGGCCCGAATCCGACGTCGCGGGGGTGGGCTGGATCCTGGCCGAGAACTGGTGGCCCTACCAGCGGCCGTCGTTCGTCACGCCGCCGTTCGCCGGCTACGTGTCGGGCCACTCGACCTACTCCCGCGCCGGCGCCGAGGTGCTGACCCTGGTGACCGGGGACGCGTTCTTCCCCGGCGGCATCGGGGAGTTCCCGGCGGGGAAGAACGAGTTCCTGGTGTTCGAGGATGGCCCGAGCGTCGACCTGACGCTGCAGTGGGCCACCTACCGGGACGCCGCCGACCAGTGCAGCCTGTCGCGCATCTGGGGCGGCATCCACCCTCCCGCCGACGACATCCCCGGCCGCCTGATCGGCGAGCAGGTGGGCATCGCCGCCTTCCACCTCGCCGAACGCTATTTCTTTGGCCAGGTCGAGTGAGGGGTCAGGCGGCGGGTTGCGAAGCGGCCACCGGGCGCCGAATTTCGAGCAACGAACCGATGGGAGGATCATCAGTGTGCGACGTGGCGCCATCGGGCCAGGTCACCTCCAGGCGCTGCACGCCGGCGGCGTCGCCCAAGCCGAAGTGAACACGAGCCGGCAGGCTGGACAGGTACCCGCTGCTGGCGCGCATCTCGCGCACGTAGCTGCCGTCATTCGTATAAAGCCGTAGCTGAGCACCGATCGCGCGGCTGTTGAGCGAGCCTTCCCAGTGCAGCTCCACTTCCAGCGCGGCGCCGCCACACACCCGGTTCTCGAACAGCACCGACGGCTCCGCGAAGTTGTTGACCACGATGTCCAGGTCGCGGGCGGTTGCCGGCATGGGTAAACACCAGGTCGAGCCGGCCATCGCCGTCCACGTCCACCGCGTTGACCGCGCGGCTGCCGTCGATGTCCAGCGTCTCCTTCCGAAACACCAGGCCGCCCTGGTTCCAGAACACGGACGGCGGCGCGTGCATGCCCGCCAGGACGATGTCGATGCGGTTGTCATCGTCGAGATCGGCCAGCGCCACACCCGCCCCATTGGCCACGAAGAAGACCAACTCTTCCTGGTTGCTGCGGGTGATGTGGGGCAGCGGATGCGCCACGAACGCCCCCGTGCAGGCGCCCGCGCTCGGCGCAAACGGCTGCGCCGCAACCTCCACCGGCACCACCGGCGTTTGCGCATACGCGCCGGCACACCCCGGCCAGCAACGCCGCCGCCCGACCGACCACTGCGACGACCCGCTTGCAGAATCCCTCGGAAGACACGTGGGACCGGTGCTACATTCCCCACACTTCGATGGCGAAGCCGGCGGCGGACTCGCGGCGGTGGAACAGCTTGTCCTCCCAGCGCCGGCCCTCGGTGCGGTCGAAGATCACCAGGTGGCCCGCCTCCCCGCCGCAGCGATCCAGGTAGGCCGCCGTCTGCTCCAGCCCCTGCCGGATGGTGTGTTCCAGGCTCCGGTGCAGGAGCTTGCACTCGACCACGAAGCGGCGCTCGCGCCCGCCGTGCGGCCACACGATCAGCAGGTCGGTGCGGCCCCGGCCGAGGCCGTACTCGCGTTCGATGCGCCCGCCGCCGTTCACGACGCGCTGCAGGTACGCCTGCAGGAGTAGCTGCGGCCCCGCCTCCCGGTAGCTGAACCGCTCCACCCAGTGCTCGGAGTGCTCGCGGAAGAACGCCTGGAACGCCGCCAGCAGCTTGTCCACCAGCAGGCCGCCGTCGGCGGCCACGTACCAGGCGGTCTCCTGCGCCAGCTCCTCCTGCACCACCCAGGTGAGCTCGCGCGGCACTACCTCCGCGTAGAGGGGGTTGGCGATCCGGATCGGCGCCTGCTGCGCCACCAGGCCGAGGTCGCGGGCGTATTCCAGGTCGCGGTCCGTGAACCGGCGCTGTTCCCCGCCGCTCAGCAGCGGCTCCACCACGCGGCGCACGCGCTCTTCCTTGAGCTTGTCGGCCAACTGGTCCAGGTGGGTCTCGCGGCGCATGATGAGTTGCTCCTGGGCATCGCGCACCGCGGCCGCGCCGATCGGCCGGGTACGGTCGCGGCCACGCTCGGCGCGGAAGCAGGTCTCGTCCGCGAGCGCGTTTACCAGCCAGGGCTGCCCCAGGGTCCGCGTCCAGATGGCCTCCTGCGCATCGTCGGTAAACGCCTGTCCGGTCTCCCGGGTATGCTGCGCCAGCAGCGCCTGCATCTCGTCCCGCGATAAGTCGCCCAGCCGCAGCGAACGCGCCTTGATGTTGAACGCGCTGCCGCCGGTGACCACGGCGTTCGCGGCGCTGGACCGGATCCGGTAGTCGCGCACGTCGCGCACTCCGCACAGCACGACACTGTGCGGGAAACCGTCGGGGTGCAGGTCGTAGCCGGAGCGCAACTGGCGCAGGACCGAGATCAGCGTATCGCCCACCAGGGTGTCGATCTCGTCGATCAGCAGCACCAGGGGACGCGGATCGGCCACCGTCCAGCGTACCAGCAACTCCTTGAGCGCTCCATGGGCGCCAACCCGGTTCAGGATGTCGGGCCAGATCTCGTCGGGTGTCGGATCCTGCAATACCAGCCGCGCGCGCAATGCCAGTTCGGCGAGGATGGTCCGCATCGCACTTGCAACGTCTTCACGCGCCGCCTGCCCGGCTTCCACGTTGATGTACAGGCAGCGGTAGTCGCCCTCGGTACCGCCGTTGAGCAGGTTCTGCAGCGCCAGCAAAGCGGAGGTCTTGCCCGTCTGCCGCGGGGCGTGCAGCACGAAGTAGCGCGCCGTGCGGACCAGGCCGAGCACCTCGTCGAGGTTCAGGCGGCTCAGCGGCGGCACGGCATAGTGCCGTTCCTGTTGCACCGGACCGGTGGTGTTGAAGAACCGCACGCCGCCAGTATGCCACAACCGAGCTGCGGCGGATACGCTCCGGCGTGTCGTCGCCGAGCGTCAGGCTCGCCCTGAGCAGGGTCGGCTACTCC
>JAPPKD010000314.1 GCA_028820215.1 Spirochaetaceae bacterium
GCCTCAACGCGTTTCAGGGTCGTTCGCGGCAACTGCTGCTGATCGGGTTTCATCGGCTCATGGCGTCGTCCACGGCGGCGTTGGCGAACAGTCTGGAGCGGGTGGCGGAGCGACTACGGCGCATGCGTCAGGGTTCGTCCGATGCCGAACCTGCCCATCTCATGGAGTCGCTTACCAGCGACCTCGACGACGATGAAATGCCGGAGATCGAGGATGAAGAGGATGAAAGGGTCGGCGAACGGTCGTCGACGATCGACGACGAACTCACACGGGTCGAGGACTTCGTTCGCCGTGCCCGCTCCCTCCCGCACGACAGCAAGGCGCTCAGCCTGGTCCAGGTCGTCCGCTCCATCGGCGACCGGCGCGGCGGCAACGCCAAGCTGGTGGTGTTCACGGAGTCGCTGACGACGCAGGAATTTCTTCGCGATCTGCTGATCGAACACGCCGGGCTCGAGGACATCGAGATCACCTTGTTCCGCGGCCACAACGACTCGCCGCGAGCCCGGCAGGCACTGCGTCGCTGGCAGGACGAGGTCGGCCGGCACCTTCCGAAGCACAATCTACCGAGCCCGGACATCGCCGTACGGCTGGCGCTGGTGCACGAGTTCAAGACCCGATCGCGCGTGTTCATCGCTACCGAAGCAGGTGCCAAGGGGCTCAACCTGCAGTTCTGTGACACGATCGTGAACTACGACCTCCCCTGGAATCCACAGCGTATCGAGCAACGGATCGGCCGCTGCCATCGCTACGGTCAGAAGCGTGACGTGACGGTGGTCAATTTCCTGGCCAGGGACAACGAGACACAACGGCTGACGCTGGAGATACTGACGCAGAAGCTCGACCTGTTCGGCGACGTGCTGGACATGTCCGATTCGGTGCTGCACGAGGCACGTTCGAAACGGTCGGAGGAATTGACCACCGCCCTCGGCCCGGACTTCGAGCAGCAGCTCAACCGTATCTGGGAACGCGCCCGTTCAATTGACGAGGTGGAGGAGGAACTGCGCCGCCTGCGGGAGACCATGGAGGATCGGCGCCGGGAACTGGACCGGGTCCGGGAGCATACCACGGGCCTCATTGAGACTCGTTTCGACGACTCCGTGCAGCAGGCGTTCCGGCGCATCGCCGACGAGCTGCCCGCGACGCTCGCCACACTGGATGCCGACCTTGAACGGGTCGTTACCGACTACCTGCGGGCCAATGGAATCCGCCATGCCAGCGAGGTTCACAAACGCCGCCGGCTGATCCGCATCTCCGCGTCCGAGCGTCTTCCCGGAGCGCTCTCGAAAGGGCTCTCGGTCGCGGCAGGGCATGCGGACGCGTTGGAAGAGTTCGATGCCCTGCACGTCGCTCATCCGCTGGTGCGCGCCGCGGTTGACGATGCCCGTCGGACGGGATCGGGGACCTTTTCGGTGCGGTTCCGGCTCACGGAGCTGGCGCCGGAGGTGCTGGAGCGGCGCCGAGGGTCACGCGGCCGCCTGGCACTGAGCCTCGTTTCCTATCGGGGATTCGAGCCGGAGGATCGCCTGGTAGCGACCGCCGTGTTCGAGGACTCGGCAGTCCTGCGGCCGGCAGAAGCAGCGCTGGAGTTGCTCGGTATGCCGTGCGAAGATCTGCATGCTCCGCTCGGCGACCTCTCCGTGACCACCGCCGACCTGGACGAAGTGGTGGACGAAGAACTGTTCTTCGACCAGACACATGCCGCCGGCGAGGAAGCGAAGGCATTTTCCCGTGCCCTGGACCAGCTCGACCAGTACGTCGAAGATCGACTGCTGGTGCTGCGGCGCGGGCAGCGCGAAATCTCGGATCAGCTCAAGCAGGCCGAGGAACGGCGCGACGCAGCGCTGGGCGCCGATGCGCGCGGCCGAGCCGAAGACCGCATCCGGCGCCTGGAACGTGAGCTGAGCGACGCCGAGGACCGGATCGAACGGCTCGCGGCGCGAGATGACGGCGACTATGAGCGTTGGCGGTCGGACGCCCACCGCCGCCGGTACGAACCGCCGCGGGCTGCGCGGCTGTTCGACCTGGAGTTCGTCATCGCATGACCGGACCGACGTGAACGACGGCAAGGGAGTGGACGTGGCACTCAAGGTACTGCACACCGGCGACTGGCATCTCGGCTTGCGATTCCCCGCGGTGACGCCGGAGCAGGAGAAACGACTGACGCGGGCGCGCCTCGAAGTGGTGGGGCGGATTCTCGACCTCGCCGAGAGCCGCGGGGTAGACGCGGTTCTATGCGCAGGCGATCTGTTCGACGAGCCGCGACCGGACCAGGAGTGGTGGCAAGGACTGTTGTCCGAGTTCCGGCGCAGGTCGTGGACGCGGCCGGTCATCCTGCTGCCGGGGAACCACGACCCGTTGACGCCGAACTCGATCTATGCCCCGGGAAATCCGTTCCGGCGCGGACTGCCCGGCTACGTGCACGTGGTCGATTCCGATGAGTTCGAGTTGCCGCTCGGGCCTGCCGCGGTCGTGTATGCGAGGCCGTGCCGGTCGCGTGCGGGTCAGACCGGCTTGGCGGCCAGCCTTCCGGCGCGTGCCGCTGGCGATGAGCGGATTCGCATCGGGCTCATTCACGGACAGACCTTCGACCTCAAGGATCATCAGACCACGTTTCCAATAGAGCGGAATGCGGCGGTGGAGCGCGGACTCGACTATCTCGCGATCGGCGACACGCACGGTTATCGGGACGTGGAGCCGGATGCCAAGGCTCCGACCATCTATCCGGGAGCACCCGAAGCGACCAGGTTCGGGGAAAAGGACTCCGGCCACGTCGCCGTGGTCTTCTTTCCGCGCGACCGGGCGCGGCGGGCGCTGGTCGACAAGGAAGCGGTCGCGGCCTGGACGTGGCGGGAAGAGACCTGCCGTTCCCTCGCGGAGCTGCGGCGATTGCGGGACGACAACATGAGAAAGACCGTGCTCAGGCTCACGCTTGAGATGCGACTGCCGCTGCACGAGTACGACGAGGCCGTTCGTGTGCTGACGGAGTTGGAGGGGTCGCTGTCGTCGCATCCGCGGGTCGGGGTGCTGATCGCCGACCGGAGTCGGCTGCGACTCGACGCGGCCGACTCGTCGCAGTTCACGGACGACTTGCCGGAGGTGCTCCGGTCCGTCGTCCGGCGGCTGAGCGAGCGCGCGGCGGACGAGCCGGAGGCCGAGCGCGCCCTCCATCATCTCTACGGTTTGGTCCGGGAACCGTAAGCAGCGATGTGGATCAGGCAGATTTGCGTACGGCACTTCGACGGATTGGTCTGGGAGCGGTAGCGGCGATGTGGATCAGGCAGATCTCCGTACGGCACTTCGCCGGTATACGCTCCGCCGAAGTCTCTTTCGATCACGGACTCAACGTCCTGTACGGACCGAACGAGATCGGCAAGTCGACGCTTGTGGACGCCATGCGTGCCGGCCTGCTGCTGCTGCACGGCGCAACGGCCGCCCGCGACTTCGAGGATTGGCATACCGATCAACCCCCGCGGGTGGCACTGACGTTCGAAACCGAGCCACAGCGCATCTGGCGCGTGCGCAAGAGCT
Organism: Spirochaetaceae bacterium; assembly: GCA_028820215.1. The sequence continues at coordinate 3,529 of JAPPKD010000314.1, forward strand.
TCGGCAAGGGGGCGGATGGCTCGAGCTACCTGGAGTTCTCGCGTGACGGCAGGACTTTCACCCAGGAGGCCAAGGGGCGCCAGGTAGACGGCCGGATTCGAGAGCTGCTGCGCTGGGGCCTGCAGCCTCCAGGCGGCAAAGGCAGCAAGAAGGGGTTCTCCGAGTCGTTCCTGGCGACCACCCTGCTGGCCGATCAGCGTGAAGTCGCCGCCGTGCTCGACCGGAGTCTCGACGATGACTCCGACGAGTCGGGGAAAGGACAGCTTACCGCGGCGCTGCAGGCGCTGGTCCAGGACCCGGTGTTCCGAACCGTCGTCGCCCGCACCCAGGAGCGCGTGGACGAGGCGTTCACGGGAACCGGGCAACGGAGCCGGCGTCGAGGATCTCCATGGATGAACCTTCGCGACCAGCGTCAGGCCGCCGACCAGCGGCGAACCGAGATTCGCCGCCGCGTTACCGAGAGTGACGATGCCCGAACACGGGTCAAGAGATTCAGCGACGAACTCGACGAAGCCCGCAGCCAACTCGACAACGCGCGTCGAAATCACCAGCGGATCGACATGGTCTGGGATCGGCAGCAGGCGAGAGACGCTGCCAGCACCGAGATCGCCAGGGCGGAGCGCGAACGAGACCGCATTCAGCGTCTTCATGACGATCTGGACACGGCCAGTCGGGAACTGTCCGCTGCAAAGGAAGCGGTCGGCGCAGCCGACAAGGGCATGGAACAAGCGGCCGAAACAGAGCGGTGCGCACGGGACTGCCTCGAAACCGCTCGTGGTCGCCTGGCCGAACTGGAGAGTGGCGACGCCCGGCAGAAGCGCACGATACGCAAGCAGGAGATCGAGAATCTCCGGCTCAAGAACAGGAACCGACGAACGGAGGTCGAGCGGGTCAAGGCGGAAGCCTCCGGAATTCGAGACCTGGAGGCCGCGACGCAGCGGCTGCGTGCGGACCTGACGGCCAGGTCACGGGAGATCGCCGCGACCAGGTCGCGCGTGCAGCAGGCTCAACAGCAAGACCGCGAGGACGCTGCTGAAATCGGTCGCATTACCGAACGTACCATCGCTCTGAAACTGCTGGCGTCGCGCAGGCAGCTCGCCGAGATCGCCGAGTCCGTCCACCGCGCCAGGAAGTTGCGTGCAGCGGCCGAGGCGAAATCAGCGCGTGCGAATGCGCTGCGCGCGTCGATCGAGGATCTCTCGTTGCCGGATTCCGAACAGATGGAAACACTGCGCGCGCTGCAGACCGATCTCCGGGTTGCGGAAGAGACCCTGCAAGTGGGATTGTCCGTCGAGATTACACCTGTCCGGCCGCTGTCCCTCACGACCCGCGCCGACGACGGACCGCCGCGGACGGACGACTTGACTCGGCCTGTTTCGGTCGAAGCGGCCGCGCGTCTCCGTCTGGGGCTGGAGGGTGTCGGTCAGATCGAGATTCAGGGCGGGCGACGCGACGCCCGTCAGCGAGCTTCGCGGCTGCGAACGAAGTGGGCCGACGCGACCACCGGGCTGTTCCAACGCCTTGAGGTCGACAACCTGGACGAGGTTTTCGCGAAGTGCCGCACCGGCGACAACAAGCTGGCCGAGGCTGACAGCTTGGCCCGCGAAGCGGAGCAGGAATACGAGCGGGCCGCGGCCGCCGCGTATGATGACGCATTCATAACCGAGTGCGAGCGAGAGCGGGAACGGCTCGAACGACAACTTGGTGCCAATCTTGGCGAGCGGGACCTCGAGGAGTTCGTTCGTCAGTGCGCGTCCGGCGACGGTGCCGACACCGACATTGCCGACACGGCCGCGCTGGAAGAGAAGCTGGAATCCATTCGCGCCGATCGTGATCGGAGAACCGGATGGATCGCCGACCTCGGGCGGCAGGTCTCCAGGGCCGAGGGAATCATCGAGTCCAGCCAGCAGGAGCTGGACAAGCAGGAAGCCGCGCTCGAAGACAAA